>CAYMHW010000085.1:4394-8815 GCA_964390365.1 uncultured Comamonadaceae bacterium
GAGGTGTGGATGAATTCGCCGTCGCCGAGGTGGATGCCCACGTGCGTGATGAAGCGGCTGGTCGAATAGGTTTTTGTGAAGAAGACCAAATCCCCGCGCACCAAATCCCCCTCCTCCACAATGATGGTCCCGTACCGGCCGATGTCGTTCGCCGTCCGCGGCACGCCGATGACCCCCGCGTGCGTGAGCGCCACGTTGATGAGCCCGGAACAGTCGATGCCCCGGCGGGAGTTCCCGCCCGTGACGTGGGGGGTGCCGAGGAAGGATTGGGCGTGGGCGATGGCCTGTTCGATTTGGTCCGTCGTCACGTCGAGGGTGCGCTCCACGCCGCCACGGATGAAAGCGCTCGCGCCCGACAGGCCGGCGTTGCGCAGCGCATCGAGTTGGCTTGTCGCGGCAGTTGTTGCCTCCGCAGGCAGGGGCTGCGCCTCCGCGAGTTGCCGTTCGAGGTTGCGCACTTCCTCGCGGAGTTCCTTGTTGGCCTCCCTCAGTTCCGCGATGGTTCCGTTCTGCTTGTTGATTTCCCTGATTTGGCTTGAAATCAGGGCGTTTTTCGAATTGGAACACGACGAGAGCACCGCCGTGGCGATGAGCAAAAGGGGAACCAATGAACTGGTTGAGCGTCGCATGGGGCTGAAGATAGGGAATCGAATTCCGGGCTGTTCATTCGTTTGTTATTCCCTTGTTGAAAAAACTTTTCGGGGAATGATTTGCGGGATTGAACGCAACCTGAATTATATTGGTGTACATAATACACCAATTCACTGACACCATGGGCTCGATGAGGTTTTTGATGCGCAGCGGTTGGCTGGCGCTTGGATTTTTTGCCGCAGTGGCATCGGGTTTGGGCCAAATCAATGCGACCAACGGACTCCGTGCACCCGGAGATTGGAACGGTTGGGACAACACGTTCAACAGCGGTTCAGACTTCGACCTGATTCAAATCACTGAGGGACTTGACCGTTGGGTCACTACGTTTCAGTACACCGGGACGACGGGCGCTGTGGAATTCAAGTTGGTAAATGGACCGGCTTCAAATGTCTGGGAGCATCAGTGGACGGGCCATTCGTTCACGATGGACGCCGTGAACTCGGTCGGATACTATGGAGGCGGCGGGTCGAACAACACCGCGACGTTGACGCAGAACTCCTGGTACACGATCGTCTTTCAAGATCAGGGCAACATAACTACGAACGTCACCCTGATGGAAACGTCGGCGGAGCCCGTGTCGATTTCGAGCACATCCCGCACCACGGCGCCCTCCGTCAACCCCGCACCGGGGCAAGATGTCGGCATCGACGTGACGCTTTCGGGCGTGAAGTCGGCCGATGAACGCGTCTACCTGATTTACACGGCGAACAGTTGGGCGACCCGCAGCTACCTCGAGATCACGAACTTCGGCGGCACCGCCTCGGGATCGGCGACCATCCCGGGTCAAGCCGGCGGGGCGACCGTGCAGTATTACGTGATGACGTCGACGATGGACCTCAATGGCGTGTCGGCGGACGAAACGAGCTACGATTTGCGGACCATCGCGGTCGGGGGGTCGGGGTCGTACACGGTGGCGACGACGTGGGAGGCCGCGGCGAGCCCGTCGAGTTCGAATTGGGAGGACGCGGGGTATTGGGCCGCGGGCGCGGTGCCGCCTTCGGGGGCGGACGTGACGGTGGGGGCGAACGTGACGCTGGGTTCGAACCGGACGGTCGGCGACCTCGTGTTGAGCGGGGGCACGTTGACCGCGAGCGACGAAACGCCGCGGACGCTGACGGTGCAGGGCGATGTGACGGCTTCGGGCGGGGCGTTGGCGGCGGCGGGCGGAACGGTGGCGTTCACGGGGGGGAATGTGGTGAGTGGGACGGTGGCGTTTGGGGACGTGAGTGTTGAGGGCGGTGGGGTGAATTTTGGTTTGGCCTCCACGGTGAATGGGACGCTGGAGCTCAAATCCGGCAGCTACATCGTGACGAATCCGCCGACCTACGCGAGCGGCTCCACGCTGCATTACAACAACGGCAGCAGTTACACCCTCGGGACGGAATGGAGCACGAGCAATCCGCATCACGTGCTCATCGGCGACGGCGTCAGCCTGCAAATGGGGGCGGCAACGGCCAAATCTTGCACGGGCAACCTGACCGTTTCCACCACCGGATCCCTCAACATGGGCACAATGGCGGCGCCGATCAGCGTGGCGGGCGACGTGACGATCAACGGGACCTTGAGCATGTCGACTGCGGTGGGGGGCGACTTGGCGGTGGGCGGCGATTTCCAGCTCACGGCGGGGGGGACCTTCAACGAGAACGACCGCGCGCTGACGTTCAACGGGTCGGGGCCGCAGTCGGTCACGGGCACGGAGACCCTCGTGTTGAAGTACCTGATCGTGGACAAATCCGCCGACACCCTGAAGCTTGAAACGTCGCTGGAGGTGGAGGCCGGTGGGATTCTTTGGCCCACGGATGGGGTCATCGCGCTCAATGGCAACGACCTGACCCTGCGCTCCTCGGCGGCGGGCACAGCGGCGATCGGGGCGGTGGGCGATACGATTACGGGCGATTTGACCTTCGAGCGGTACGTGCCCGGGAACGACAACGGCGAGGCGAGCTTCGTGAACTTGAGCTCGTACGTGGAGGGGACGTCGGTGACGGATTGGTCGGGCGCGAACCACGTGTTCCATTACAACGAGGCCGTGGTGGGCGGGCTCAACGCCGGCTGGATCATGACCTCCGGCACGCTGCCCATCGGCGGGGGGTACATGGCGCAATTCCCAGGCAGCGCCCCGATGACGCTGAGCTACACGGGCGGACTGACGAGCGGGCCGATTGACGTGGACATCACGCTCACGTCCAGCGGCACCGCGGAGAACGACGGGTGGAATTTGATCGGCAACCCCTATCCGGCGCCGGTCACGTTCGAGGACGTGCTGTGGACGGGGACGGGCGACCGGCCGAGCGGGTTTTGGGTGTACGATGGGGACAATGGGGCGTACACGCAGAAGCTGGGTTCGGATGACGTGGCGGTGGGGCAGTCGTTTTGGGTTCAAGCGAACGGATCGGGGACGTTGACGTTCGAGGAGGCGGACAAGGCCACCGACAGCGATCCGTTTGTGCGGGGTGGTTTGGAGCCGGTGGCTTACGCGCTGCGGGTGACGGATCCGGACGGGAAGTGGTCGCGGGGGATTCGGTTGGAGCATCCCGACGCGACGGCCGGATTCGACGCGGCGTACGATTTGAGGACGTTCGGGGATCCGTTGGATGCGGAGCGGGTCGGGGTTTGGTTCACGGCGGCGTCGGGCGAGGAACTGGCCATTGAGGCGGTGGCGAACGACTTCGGGGCGGACCTGGACGTGTTGGCGACGGCGGGCGGGGTGCATGCGTTCCGGTTGGATCCGGAGTACGGCACGCCGGATGGGCGGTGCTTGATGTTGCACGATGCGTACACGGGCGCGGTGCATGCGTTGACGGACTCGACGGACGTGGAGATCGCGCTCGAGGCCGGGGTGCATTACGCGGATCGGTTTGCGCTGGTGGTGCATGCCGAACCGACCGTGAGCGCGGCGGCGACGTGGTGTGGGGGCGGTGAGGTGGTCGTTGCAGCGGCGCCGGGCTGGGAGGTGGCGTTGGCGTCGGGCGAGGCGTGGGAGGGCTTGGCGGCCGGGCCGTACACGGTGACGTGGGAGCGCGCCGAGGGCGGGTGCGCGGCCAGTGCGGAGGTGGTGGTGCCGGAGGTGTGCCTCGGCGATTTCACCGCGGATGCCTCGCGCGGCGTGCCGGATTTGCTCGCGTTGTTGCCGCACCTGCAAGGGAGCGATGCGGTGGCCGCGTTCGATTGCGATTGCGACGGCAGCTTGGGCGTGTCGGATTTGTTGGAATTTTTGGTGGTCTTCGGGCTGCCGTGTAATGGTGAATGATTGCACGATGAAACGGATGAGAATCATTTGGTTAGCGGCGATTGCGCTGCAGATTTCGGCCTCCCTTTCAGGCCAAACCCCACGTCCTTCCTGGCAGCAGGATCCCCCTGCCACCCCCACGGGCTCGCAAAACGCGTACATGCCCCCGCCCGATCCCGGCTCCCAAATCCCACTGACGGGCTTCGACTGGATGCTCCTCGCCTCCTTCGCAGCCGGCGCGTGGTGGCTCGTGCGCCACCGCGAAGCCCTCGCCGAGCGGAAGTGATTCACCCGCGCGGCACGGCCTCCAAGGCCCACCGCGCAAAGACGAGCAGGAACGACGGCAACGGCGATTGCAGGAACCCCAGCAACTCCCGCGCGACGTCGTATCCCCCATCCAAAGCCGCCGTTCCCAGCACGAGCACCCCCACCAGCGCGTACACCCCCGTCAACGCCCGGCGCAACTCCCACCGCCCCGCCGCCGGGATGGCTCAGCCTGCCGCGTCCGCGTGGGCGAACGCCGCGACGACACCTCAGAAAT
>CAYMHW010000086.1:0-5004 GCA_964390365.1 uncultured Comamonadaceae bacterium
GGTAACACGGACATCGATGGAACGCTCGACGTTCAAGGCGATGCGAACTTCCAGGCAGAAGCACACGTTGGTGACAGCTTGGTCGTCACGGGTGGTGCTGACTTGAACAGCACGTTGGATGTTGCTGGTAACACGGACATCGACGGTACGATCGACGTTCAAGGCGATGCAAACTTCCAGGCGGAAGCTCATGTGGGCGACAGCTTGGTGGTTGCTGGTAACACGGCACTCGCTGGTACGCTCGAAGTTGACGGTGCAACGGACTTGAACAGCACGTTGACGGTTGACGACTACGCTACGTTCAATGACACGGTTTCTGTTGCTAAGCACTTGGTGGTGGAAACGCCGACCTTGCCTGCTGGAACCAGCGCTGGAATCGTCGACGAGCCTGAGTTCGCTGTTAAGAATGCTGGTGGTGACTACATCGTTCAGGTGGACGGTCACAACGACATCATGACGGTTCAGAACTTGACGGTTACCGACCAGGCTTACTGGACGGGCAACATGGAAGTGACGGGTGACATCTCTGGAGACAACATCATCTCGACTTCGGGTATGTTCGCTGGTAACACCAACTACGGTTACAACTGGCCGTCAGACGGTACGGACTTCAACATGTTGACGCGCCGCGACTACGTGGACTTCCACCGCATCAACCAAACGGACGTGCCCCAGGCATGGAGCTACGATGCCGAGTTGTTCGGAGCAGCAAACCCGGAGTACAACGAGGCAGTGTACTACATGAATGGCAACATTGTTCTGTACGAGGATTCAGCCAACGTGAACGGCAAGAACTACAACTTCATCATCAAGGGCCGCAACTTTGATCAGCTGCGTGACTTGGATGGAAACGTTGTAGCAGACGATGAAGTGAAGGTTCGTTTGTGGGCGGAAAACCAATATCTTGACGTTCAGGGCGTTATGCGCACTGATTCAGAGACCTTGGAGTTCCGCTTGGGTTACGATCAAATCAACAGCATCGTTGCCTGCACGGATGGCGTAGTTCGTCCGACGGTGGCTATCGGTACTCAGGAGGGTGGATACTTTATGACAGGTCTGCATCTCTTCTTGGATATCCACGCAAGCACGGCCACT
The DNA here is from genome assembly GCA_964390365.1 of uncultured Comamonadaceae bacterium. Classification (GTDB taxonomy): domain Bacteria; phylum Bacteroidota; class Bacteroidia; order Flavobacteriales_D; family Sanyastnellaceae; genus JALQTD01. The sequence continues at coordinate 1,096 of CAYMHW010000086.1, forward strand.
CCCTAATTGATTCATTAACCCCCTAACGAGCATCATCATGAAAAAGCTCTTTTACATCTTGTTCCTGCTCGGGGGTCTCGCTATGATCTCAGAAGACGCCGCCGCGCAGGTCACGATGGACCGCGAAGCGATTACCTCTGGATATCATAACGGTGAGGTTAGTGCAATCGGAGACGTACTTGGTGAGATCAGCGGATCTATCGGCCAAGTGTTCACCACCACGGTAGGCGACGGCAACGTCTTCCTTACCCAGGGTTTCCAACAAATGGCATTCCGCGAATGTCCTGGAGACGTGACTGGTGACGACATCGTCGGAACGAATGACCTTCTCGCCATCCTCGCGCTCTACGGATCGCAGGATGGAGGAGAGATCGGAGGCTCGGATAACGCCGGCGCCGAAGACCTCAACGGAGACGGCATCATTGGAACCGCCGACCTGTTGGTTCTCCTCGCTTACTACGGTGAGTTGTGTAACTAAGACCCCTCTTATTTGTGAGATAAAGAAAGCCCCTCTTCGGAGGGGCTTTTTTGCGTTCAAGCGTTTCGTTTGTGCATGGACCTTTGTAGACTCGGGCTGGCGTCTATCAGCAGATCGCGGAACACCATGCTCATAGGGTCTCAATCCTCAGCCGAATAGGGCCTTAGGAGGGTTCAAGCTCGTTGGTGATGCAGACGGGTTAGGGCTGAAGGGTTTGTAGGGTCATCCGCGTGCTTTCGGTGGCATAGGGCTGTTTCGTCGTTGCTGCCTTCGGTGCCGCCTTGTTTTGGACTTGTGGCGAGAACGGTAGACGAGCAACTTGAGCCGATGAGGCCGCCGGGAGTTAGACGGTTGGGGCCATCGGACTCGCGATGATTTGGCAGACTTCTGAGAAGCGAAAGCGAGCCATTATGGCGTTAAGTAGGTAGTTGCACACCGCATGTTGGCACGAAGTGAATTGGGGGTGCAGAGGGCGGTCTTTTGGCCCTTGTAGTGGGGTCAGCCGGCTTCCGCTTCGGTCGAGAGGGCGCGGTAGCGTTCTCGAGCGGCAATGACGTGGAGGCTGCCCGGGTAGTCGAAGAGGAGCTGCTCGTAAAGGGGCAGGGCATCACTCGCGCGGTCGAGGTGGTTTTCTAAGATGGTCGCACGCCAGAAAAGGGCGTCGTCGGCGAGGACATCGTCGAAGTGGAGGGACGTGATTTCTTCCAGGAACACGAGGGCATCGTCGAACCGGCCGTTTAGGCGTGCCCAGGTTGCTTTGCGGAACAGGATGTCGTCCTCGAGCGCGTGACCGGGCCAATCGGCCAGCAAGCTGTCAAGGGCGGCTTCGGCTTGGGGATAACGGTGCTGGAGCGCAAGCAGTTCGGCTTGAGCGAAGCGCTCCATCGGTTCCGAAATCGTGTCGAGCGCGTAGTTGTCCGTGATGAGCAGGGACAGGTCGATGGCGTCGTTGGAAATGAGCTTGGAGGTGGAGGCTTTAAGGGCGTCGAGTTGGGTTTGGGCCCAGTCGAACTTGCCCCCGAAGTACGAGACGCGGGCGTTGCGGAATTTGGCCTCATGCCCAAGTGGATCATCGCCAAAGTCGAGCTCCACCTGCGAGAACAGGAGCGACGCTTCCCAAATGTTGTCGTCGAACACGTGGATGTCCCCGAGTTCCAACTTGCACACTGCAACGATGCGGTCGTACAGGCCGGGCAAGGCGATGGTCGCGTCGAGGAGTTCGATGGCTTCGGCGATGTCGCCGAGGTAGAAGGCCAGCACGTGCGCGCAATCCTTCGCCATGACAGCGGTTTCGGTGCGCAGGCCGAGCTGGTCGAGGGCGGCTCGATAGTCCTCCGCGAGGGCCTCATAGGCCGGCAGGTCCGGGGGCAGTTGCGCTTCCAATTCATCGTAGCGCACCTGAAGCACCTCGTTGGATGCCGTGTAATAGTACGGCGTCATCGGCCCTTTCTCCAGGACGGCTTCGAAACATTGGCGGGCCGTGGAAAAGTCCCGGTTCGCGAGGGCGGTATTGCCCAATTCCATCAGCCGCTGGCCGTCTTCGCCGAGCCGCAAGTCCAGCGCTTTCGCATGCTGGAAGGCCCCCGCAAAGTCCTCGAGTGCGTTGAAGTACCAAACGAGCATTTCCGGGAAGATGACGTCGTCCGGGTAGGTTTGCATCGCGCGGAGGAGGGCCGTGCGGATGAGGGACGCCATTTCGGGGTTTTCGTAGAAGCGCATCGTGCGGTGGATGCTGTTTTGGACCGTCCGCAAGTACGTCGGCCGGTCGTGCAACAGCTCGCAATACGAGTCCAACATCCCCGGGTAATCGCCCCGAATGCCCTGCAAATTCGCGAGGCTGTACTCCAGCCCCTTCGTGCCCATCGCCGCCGATCGCTCGTACACTTCGAGGGCGAGATCGAGTTCGTTCAGCTCGACGAACGCGTCCGCGAGCTTTTGCGCGTTGCCGACCCCGGGACCGAGGAGGGCCAGTGCTTCATTGAACGCCTCCATCGCGAGGTCGCGCTTGTCGAACCGGACGTAGAGTTCGCCGAGGTCCACGTACGCCGTCGCGCGGTTGCCGCGTCCTTTCAGCCGCTTCTTCACCAGGTCTTCCGCCCGCTCGAAGTCGTCAATGGCCACGAGCGAGGCGTAGTACATGTCGTAGATCTCGTCCGATTTGTCCTGCTTCCAGAGCTGCTCGAGGTAGAGGACGGCCTGTTGGTACGAGCCTTCCTCGTAGTAGTATTTCGCGAGCTCGAGGTCGCTTTGAGCTTGGGCCGCGGCGAGGGTGCCGAGGAGGGCCACCGTCAGGCTGAGTTTCCTCATGGGGCGCTGTTTTCGAGGACCCAAACCGCGAGCCGCCTGCGCAACTCCGTTCCGAGGCTGTCGGCGGCGGGTTTCGTCCGGGCTGCAAGGGACAGGGCCTTCGTCGCGTAGGAGGCGGATTCGTCCCAAGAGGCTGCGATGCGTTCCGCGGAGGAGCGCTCCGCGCCGACTTGGACGCGGATGTACGTGGAGTCGATGGGGGTGCCTGCGCCGTCGACGGTGGCGCGGGATTCGAGGGCTTCGATGAGAAGTTGGATTTGGCCTGCGACCTGCTCCTGGGACGAGCGCAACTGCGCAATCCGCTTGGGATTGTCCTTCAGCAGCCGGCGGACCTTGCCCACTTCATTGATGATGGCGCCCTCCGCACGGGTCAACACGATGCCCGAATCCCCGGCGAGCAACTCGAAGTCCTGCAGCTGCGCGCTGGCCCAAACCCGCACGGCGTCAATGGAATCCTGCGGCAACGCCTCGTACGCCTCAGCGGCGCGCACCATCTCTTGCCGCGCTTGCTCCAATTCGGCGATTTCGGACCGGTGTCCGCGGCCTCCACACGCGCCCAAGAGGAGCGCCATCCCCACGGCCACCGCCGCTCGGAGTTTAGCTTGTTTCATGTCCCGAAGATAAACACCCCCGGGAAGCTTCGAAACGCGGAATCAGTGAATGGATGTGAATCCGACGTACTCCTGCAGGCCCTCGGGAATGCGGATGCCGTCGGGCCCTTGGTGGTTCTCGAGCAGCGCCGCCACGATGCGCGGCAACGCGAGCGCCGAGCCGTTGAGCGTGTGCACGAGTTCGTTGCCGTTTTCCCCGCGGAACCGGCACTTCAACCGGTTCGCTTGGTACGTCTCGAAGTTCGAAACGGACGACACCTCGAGCCACCGCTCCTGCGCCGCCGACCACACTTCAAAGTCGTAGGTCATCGCCGATGTGAAGCCCATGTCGCCCCCGCACAACCGCAGGATGCGGTAGGGGAGTTCGAGCGTATCGAGGAGCCCCTTCACGTGATCGACCATTTCGTCGAGCTTCGCGTACGACGTGGCGGGGTCCGCGATTTGCACGATTTCCACCTTGTCGAACTGGTGCAAGCGGTTCAACCCGCGCACGTCCTTCCCGTAGCTGCCCGC
>CAYMHW010000086.1:5104-8615 GCA_964390365.1 uncultured Comamonadaceae bacterium
GTCACCTTCGCCCCCAAATCGAAATCGATCAAATCGTACTTCGACGCGAGGTCCCAATGCGGCACCGCACCCTCCGCCAACGTCGGCAACTCCCCGCTCCGGAACACCTCCACGTTGTCGTCGGCCGACTTCCCAGCCGCCACGAGGTCGCACGGCGTGTTGGGCAGGTGGCACAGCGCTTCGTGCACGGAACCTTCCAATGCCGCGAGCTGGTCCTTCAATTCCTTTTCCAACGCTTTATTCCCACTCACCGTGGCCTTCATCGCCTCGGCTTCCTCGCGCTGCCCCGTGCGCATCAGTTCGCCGATTTTCCGGCTGGCGGCGTTGCTTTCGGCGAGGAGGCCGTCGAGGCGCGTCTGGGTGGCCCGGCGCTCGGCGTCCGCGGCCAAGATGCCGTCGATGGTTTCCGCGGCATCGAGGCCGCGCTTGGCAAGGGCGGCAAGGACCGCATCGCGTTGTTCACGCAGGGTGTTGAGGGTCAACATGGGCGTTGTTCTGCTAAGGATGGGGTGCCAACCGATGCAAGCCCCGTTGGCAGGGGCAAAAATACAAAACTCCCGACCCTACGAGAGGGCCGGGAGCGTTGCATTCAATGTGAAATCGCGTTCGCTCACGCTTCGCCCATCGGGACGACGCTGACGTACGAACGGTTGTTTTTCTTCTTGCGGAATTCGACCACGCCGTCCGTCAATGCGTACAGCGTGTGGTCCTTGCCAATGCCGACGTTCACGCCGGGGTGGTGTTGCGTGCCGCGTTGGCGAACGAGGATGTTCCCCGCGATGCAACCTTGACCTCCGAAAATTTTCACGCCCAATCGTTTCGAGTGAGATTCCCGACCGTTCTTGGAGCTACCTACACCTTTTTTGTGAGCCATGGCTTAAAGGGTTTTCAGCGCGCTTCTCGCGAAGTGCGTCGATTATGCTTTGATGTCCGTGATGCGGATTTCGGTCAATGAAGCCCGGAATCCATTCAACTTTTGGTAACCTTTCCGGCGCTTCTTCTTGAAGATCAGCACCTTGTCACCTTTCAAGTGGCGTTCAACCACGGCGGAGACGGAAGCTCCGCTTATAGCCGGGGCGCCAACCTGAACGTTACCGTCTTGATCCGTCAGGAGCACGCGGTCAAAGCTGACCTTCGCGCCTTCTTCCTGCTGGAGGCGGTTAACGAACACCTGTTGGTCTTTCTGTACCTTGTACTGGTGCCCTGCTATCTCTACGATTGCATACATGGGAATGATGTTTAAGTCCCTTAATGGGTCGGCAAAGGTAGGCCAAACCCCGCAACTTATCAACACCCTCGCGCGAACTTTTGTGCACTACGCTTTCCGTCGCCCGGCGTTGATGATGGCCACCCCGCTCAAGATGACCGCCCCGGCCGCCGCATGCCCCCACGTCAACGCCTCCCCATCGAGGAACCCCCAAACCGCCGCAAACACCGGAATGATGTACGTGACGGATGCGGCGAACAGCGACGACGTCATCGCAATGACCTGATTGAACAAGGCCAGCGCCGCCGCCGTTCCCACGACCGCCAACACCGCCACCGCTCCCATCGCCGCCATCCCTTCGTCCTGCGCCAACACCCGCCCGAAGGTCCCGCTCGCCAAGACGTAGCCCCAACTCGGCACCGCGATGAAGCCCAGTGAAAGCGACGCCAATTGAAGCCCCGTCGGACCGGCCAACTTCTCCCGCGTGATGTTCACGTTCATCCCGTAGCACATCGTAGCCGCCACGATCAACAACCCCGGCCACCAAGCCGCCTCGCCCACCGCCATCGTTTCCCCACGGCTCACCATCCACAACGCGCCGGCGAACCCGACCAACAACCCCACCACCTGACGCGGCTGCGCGCGGTTCCGGAACACGAACACGCTGAATACGAGGGTCCACAGGGGGGACAGCGCATTCAGCATGCCCGCGAGGGCGCTCGGCAACTGGGTTTGGGCTACGGCAAACAACACCGCCGGAATGAGGCTCCCGATGACCCCCGACGCGAAGACCCACTTGCGCTGCGGCCCCCGCACCCGCTTCAACGCCGCCCAAGCCACCGGCACCAACGCCGTCCCCGCGAACGCCATCCGCAGCGTCGCCAAATCCAACGGTGCCATCAACGGCGCTCCGGTGCTGGCGAACAACGCCCGCTTCATCAAGATGAAACTGCTGCCCCACACCGCTCCCAGCAGGAGCAACAGGGCCGGGGCGAGCCAAGGGCGCGCAGGAGGGGTGGGCGTGTTCACGGGTCGCGAAATTAGGATTCATTGGATTCAGGTGGTGCTCATCGGGTTTTATCTTTGTGCCATGTTCAGATTTTTCGGAATTCGAGCGGCGGGTGCCGCGGCGTTGTTGGTGGTGGCCATGGGTTCTGGATGCGGTGAGGGCGCAGTGGACGTGGCGATCACCGAGCATTTTGAGGCGGGAGCTTCCGAGCACTCGCTCGCGCGGTTGGAGGTGGAAGGCATGATGTGCGCCGTGGCTTGTGGAAGTAAAATCCAAAAAGAACTCCTCGAGCTCGACGGCGTTTCCAACGCCCACATTGACTTCGACGCCGAACGCGCCGATAACTTCGTCGAGGTCGAGTTCTCCTCGGAGCGCGTTTCCCCCGAGGCCATGGCGGCAAAGGTGCACGCGATCGCGGGGGGCATTTACCACGTCAATGCCATTGACGTGACGCATTACGCGCTGGCTGCCGAGACACCCTGACCGGTTCTTCCGAACTTGCGGTCCTGAAACCCCTCCTCCATGACCGTCCTTTCTGCATCCACTGAACGGAGTTTGCGCCGCTGGGCGCGGACAACCTTCGTATCCGCCTACTTGGTCGTCCTTGCGGGCAGCGTGGTGCGCATGACCGGATCCGGAATGGGATGCCCGGATTGGCCGCGGTGCTTCGGCTTGCTCATTCCGCCCACGGAGACGGCGCAGGTAACTTGGACGGAGGGCGAGTCCTATGACGCGGGCCGGATGCTCGTGGCCAACGACACCTTGTGGGTCGTCCAACAACCGCTCACAGCGGGTTCGTTTGAAGCGGCCCGTGCCGCCGGGAACCTCATTCCCTACGACAAACACGATTACGCCATTTTCAATCCCGTGCACACGTGGGTCGAGTTCATCAACCGGCTCATCGGTGCGTTCACGGGCCTTCCCGCGTTGGTGTTCTTCGTGCTGGCCCTGCGCCATGCGCTGCGGCGCCGTGGATGGCGGCCTGTCTTGGCGGCGGTGTGGACGTTGGTGATGCTGGCTTTTGCTGCATGGTTGGGCAAGAAGGTGGTCGACGGCAACCTCATTCCCGGATCCATCACGATGCACATGGTGGGCGCGTTGGCCATCCTCGTGGGGCTGCTCCTGTTCATCGCCGATTCGCTCCGTCGGGAACGGCCGAAGGCGTGGCGCGTTCACCGCGGGTGGCTCGCCTTGGCCACCGTGTTGGCTGCCGGCCAATTGGTCTTCGGAACCCAAGTTCGCGAGGCCATCGATGGGCTTTCAGCGGCTGGGGTGATGCGCTCGGATTGGATCGA
>CAYMHW010000087.1:0-8219 GCA_964390365.1 uncultured Comamonadaceae bacterium
CATCCCCGTTGTAAGCGTAGCCCAAACCACGCTGGACGTCACAGCCCACGTAGTCGTCCGTTGCCGTTCCCACGTCCGCGTCCACCCACACGCCGAAGTACGTTTCCGTCAACGTTTGCGTGCCCTGGTTGATCAACACGTAGTTGTAGAACGTCATGTTGTTCACTTCGTCGTTCGTGGAGAACGCAAAGGCCTGCGCCCGGATTTCCATGCCGATGGGCTCGCCTTGGGATTCCGAGTGGACGTTTCCTTTGTCGTTGAAGATCCAGTAGAAGTTGCGGTCACCGTAGAGGGGCACGATGTCCTCCCGGCGGCGCTCCTTGCAATCGATTTCCTGCAGGAAGTCGTACCAAGGGTAGTCGCCCGCTGAGGGGTCGTAGAAACCGTTTCCGTCGTAATCCTTAAACGGAGACAAGTAGTAGTCTTGGTTCAAGGCCGTGTTCCCGTGCGCCGGGTAATCGAAGAAGTACGAGGGGATGCTGTATCCGTTCGGGAATTCGCTTTCCAAATCGCACTCCGGGTCGTTCACGCAGTCGAAGTACTGGCGATGACGCTCCGCATCGGCACGCGTCGAAATGAAGAACCGGTCGTAGTCGGCACAGGTGGTGGCGTCGACTTCTGCTGAACCGTCATTCGTGAGCGGTCCCGTCCAGAAATCGTTGCCCGTCCGGAAACGCAATGCAGCGAGTTTCAACTGTTGGTCCGGGCTGATGCCGCCCATCCAAAGGGCGCCCGCATACAACGAGCTCACGCCACCGTCTTTCGGCACTTCGTATGCCGCACGGCTCGTGGCGCGGTCTTGCCACATGGAACCCCCCGTCTCGATGAGGGCGCGGACGTTGTTCCATTCGAGGTCTCGGAGCGCCGTCGCAGGAGCACATGCCGCCGCGCGCAGCGCCGGTTGGGTGTTCCCGTTGTTCGTGTCCGTTCCGTTGACATTGGGCCCGACGTATTTGTAGGCCAAAGCTTGCGTGCTGAGCAGCGCAGCGGAGAGGAAAAGGGTGATGCGCATGGTCAAGATCAGAAGTCGAATTTGACACCGAGGCGAATGGTGCGGGGAAGCCCGAGGTTGAACGGATTGTCGACGTACATCGAGTAGTAGTTCCGGAACGATTCCGGGTTGTTTTGGCTGTTGATGAGCGGTTGGTACTGCGCAGCAGCGAGGTAGCCGTCGTCATCCGAGATGCCCGTGAAGCGGTAGACCGAGTTGATGTTCCGCGTGTTGAGCAAGTTGCTCACCCACAAGTAGATGTTGAGGTTCGCGTACTTCGGTTCGCCGCCTTCTTCGTCCGACAGGGTCAACGAGAAGTTCTTGTCGATGTTCATGTCGAGGTTGAACTGCCAAGGCAAGCGGCTGCCGTTGATGGAGCCTTCCGTGGACGGGCTGATTTCCCCGGTGACTGGCGTCGGAATGACCGATGCCGTGTACGGCGTGCCTGAACCGAGGTTCGCGATGAAGTTCACTCCCGTGTTCTCGAAGATGGCGTGCTCTTTGACACTGCCGTCTTCGTTCTTGCCAAACCGCAACACCGGCCCGTTATACGCCTCACCGCCGCCGTAGCGGTAGTCGACGTTGGCTACGATGCGGTGGCGCTGGTCGTAGTTGAACGGGTTGATGGTCCGCAAGTTCGGCAGGCCCGCGTTGATGAGGGCCAGGGCCGTCGTCGTGGTTGAACCGGTACCGTCTGCGAACTGCAGGGTGTAAGACGCGTTCATGCGGATGTTGCCCGTCCGGCGCAAGTCGTAGGCGATGGTCAAGCCTTTCACCGTACCGAAGTCGAGGTTGCCGAAGGCGCGGTAAGGCCGCGGGTAAGCGCCCGTGAAGTTCCGCACCTGAATCATGTCGCGCATCTCCTTGTAGAAGGCCGCGATCTTCAACGAAGACGTCTTCGACAGGACCTGCTGGAAGCCCACCTCGTAATCGATGGTCTTCTCCGGCAACAAATCCGGGTTCGCAATGAGGTTGTTCCGGCTCTGGATGAACAGGTAGTCGATGGGCGAGAAGCGGTTGTTCGACGTCGGGCGCTGCGTCAAGATGTCGTAGTGCGCGAAGAAGACCGCCTCGTCGGAAATGTTGAACGAGAAGGCAATCCGCGGCATGAAGTTGATCTGCGGCGTGTAGTCGCGGAAGGACTTCGAAGTCAAGGGGGCATCCGGCGCGTTGATGAGCCAAGGTGCCGGGTAGCTTTCGTTCACGGCCAAGATGTCCGGATCGTTGATTTCAGTACCCGCGGCGTTGAACCACGTGTCCCCGTCGCGGTAACCCACCACCGTCGTCGGATTCTTCAATGCGTCCACGTACACCACGTAGTCGTCCCCGATGTTCGTCGGGATCTCCACCGTGGGGTCGAGGGTCGGGAGCAATTCGCTCCGTACGTCACCCACCGTGTAACGCTCGCCGATGACGTACGGGTCCTTCAACACGCTTTGGTTTGCGTCGAAGCGGTCCACCCGCAAACCGATGTTGAAAATGATGTCGTCGTAGGTGAATTTGTCCATGATGAAGCCCGCCACGTAGATCGGCTCATAGGCTTGGACCGGCCGCGTGTTGTACCCCCCCTCGTTCGTCGCATTGAAGAAGTCCTCAATCGTCGGGCGCCCCTTCAAGCGGTTGCCGTAGGGGTCGTAACCTGAGTAGTTCACGTAATTGTTGCCCTGGTTGAGCAAGTCATCTGCGCCGAACAAATCCAGCGACAAGAAATCCGGGTCAAGCGCGTCCACCGTGATGAAGTCGTTGCCATCGGGATCGAGGCCCAACGCTTCGCGCAGGTTGCGGTCGAATTCGAATTGGTTGTCACCGATGAGGCGGTCGTACGTCACGTAGTAGTCGGTGCCGATGTTCGTCAGCGTCGAGTCGGATGCGTCGATCTCCTTGATGTGCGAGTTCGCCGTCAAGCGAGCGAGCGTCCACAATCCCACGGGCGAGGCGGAGAAGAACGCGTCGCTGCGCTGCTCGTATTCGAAACCGACTTGGATGGCGTGGTCGCCCAAGTCACCCGAACCCGATGCCGAGATGCGGAACTGCGAGTTGTTCGAGACGCTGTAGCTGTTGCCTTGCGAACCGTAGTAGCTCCACAAGCCGTAGGTGGCAGCAGGGCTTTGGCCGTTGAGCAGGGCGTTTCCGTTTTGGACTTCGAGGAGGCTCTCATACGGGCCGTCGACCGCGGGGTTGTACGGTTCGTAATCAAAGAGCGAGAAGTACTGTTGGTTGATGGCCGCGAGCTCCGGGTTGTGCACCGAAGGCGCAAACGTCACGAGCGTGTCCTCCCATCCGTTGTGGACGAAGCGCTGGGTTGCCGGGTTGTAGTCGTACGACCGTTGGTTGTACACGTTGAAGGTTCCGACGTGGCCGTAGCGGAAGAAGTTGTCGCCGTGGGAGGCGTCTTGAACGCGTTCGTAGGTCTGCGTGTAGTCCGCCATGACCTGGTAGTACACGTTCTTGAGCGTTGAGCCGGCCGCCTCGGAGTCGTCCTCGTTGTTGAAGCGCTGGGCGAACTTCACGTAGCCCCGCCAGTCAAAGCTCAGCACGTCGAGGTTGTTCTCCCAGTTCGACAGCATGTTCGCGTAGCTGAAGCTGTTGTTCCGGTTGTAGGCTCCCGTCGCACCGAACGTCAGGGAGGTGGTCTCGTTCGTGTTCACGTCGATTTTCGCCACGAGGTTCGCGCTCTGGCTGCTGACGTTCATGCGCGTCGGCACCTTCGTGAAGGCCGTGTCCGTGAGGAAGTCCGCGTTGAAGAGGGCGCCGTTGATGTCGCCGGACGAGGAGATGTTTTGGCGCAAGGGATTGGCCAAAATCGCTTCGCGCGCTGCATCCGTCATGCGGTAAGTGCCGTCGAATGCGGGGCGGGGATCCTTTTGGTAGGTGTAGTTGCCCGAAAGGAACAGGCCGAGCAGCGGACGAACGTTGTTGCCCTCCTCGTCTTTCTCGAACAAAATCGGACCCGAAAGCGAGCCTTCGAAGAGGTTGTATCCGAAGCGGTCCAAACCGTAAGCCGTCTCACCCACCGGAACGCCCGACGTGATGACTTCGGCACCTCCGAACCACTTCGAAGACGAGTTCCGGAGCGACATGTTGATGACCCCCCCCGTGACGTCACCGATGTTCGCGGGAATACCCCCTGTGATGACCTGGACCTGTTCGATGGCGGACTTCGGAAGGGCGGATGAACCGCGCACCTTGATGCCGTCGATGTAGACCCACGTCGAGGCCGTCCGCGCACCGCGAATGGAGATGCCACCGCCCGTTCCGGCCGTTCCGACCCCGGCGACCGTGCTGGCAATGGTGCCGACGTCCCGACCCGGCATCTTGTCGATGTCCTCGCGGGCGACCGTTCCACCGGACGTACCGCCTTCCTTATCGATGAGCGGCTCTTTGTATTCGATGACTTCCGCCTCGTCGATCATGACCCCGGGGGACAGGGTCACGTTCACGAACTGGATTTTGTTCGCCAACACCTTGACACCCGTGATTTTCTGGGACTGGTAGCCCACGAAACTCACCACCACATCATAGGTGCCCGGTTGAATGGGCTTGATCGTGTATTCCCCATCCAAGTCCGTGTTCACACCGGTTACTTGGTTTCCATTCAAGAAGAGGATGACACTGCAAAAGGGCATGGGATCACCGAGGTCGGCGTCGGTAACCTTTCCTTTCAAGGTTCCGGATCCCGATTGCGCCAGCGCGGACATTGAAGCCGCCAGCAGGGCAAACAGAAATAGGGTAGGACGCAACATGCGAATCATTTGTTACAGGCGTTCGGGTACAAGTGCGGTAAATATAGGGCGGTCATCGTGCGATGCGAAAAAGCGTTAAATCACTGATAACAAAATGTTTCCATTCGAATTGTAACGGAAATCTCACAAAATACCGGTGCAGAAACGGCGCATCCAGAGGCAACCTCGGCGAAGAGGCGGCGTTTTCAGCGAAGCCCGCGCAGCACGCGGCGCCACCACGGCGTGCTCCGACCGCGGGCGATGCGGTGCGATTCCCGGTAGCTCCGGCGCATCCTCCGACGGGTGGCGCGGTCTTGGTTGTTCCAATGCTGTTTCCGCCCTTCGTTGAGGGCTTCATCGGCCGCATCGATCCGGGCTTGTTTCGCCGCTTCTTGCGCCTCGATGGACTCTTGAACGGTGCGGGGGGTGTCGGTTTGGCATGAAACGGTAACCGAGGTGAACAGCAGCCCCAGGAAAATCAACGTGCGCCACATGTTCGCGAAGGTACAAACGCAAACACCCCGGCCGAAGCCAGGGTGTTCCAATGCGTTTTCGCTGCGGCTTATTTGGCGCGGCGCAGGATGAAGCGCGTGCAGTAGATGCCGGACTTGCCGCCGTCGGTCGGCGACTGGACGCCCGTGTTGACGAACGCCACTTCCCAGCCCTGGTTCGAGTACTCGTTCAACTTCGCCATGATCATGACGTCGTTGTCGAAGATGTTCTCGAGCTTGATGCCCACTGCGCTGTACAGGTTGTTGATTTTCAATTCTTCCATCGTTCCGCCTTGGTCGACGAGGATGCGGCTGCGGCCGAGTCCCGCGGGAATGATGGATTCGATGACCGTCATGTTCATGTACTCGTATTGCACGGGGGCCGAGTTGAACGCGAAGGTGGAGGCGAGGATGGCCAGGAGGCCGAGGCTGCCGAGGCCGTAGTTGAAGAGCTTTTTCATCACAGGTTTTGAAACGATTTGTGGCGAAAGTACAGGTGTCGTGTGAAAGTTGTGTGGGTTTTGGGCCAAATTTTTCCCCATCCCTCATCGCGGCACAATAATTTTGCCCCACGAAAATCCCTCCCCATGAACGACGCCCGCATCGCCTCCCTCATCGCACGCGAACACGACCGCCAGCGCTACGGCGTGGAACTCATTGCCTCCGAGAATTACGTCAGCGACGACGTGCTCACGGCGCAAGGCTCCATCCTGACGAACAAATACGCGGAAGGACTGCCCGGCAAGCGCTATTACGGCGGTTGCGAAGTGGTGGACGAAGTGGAGCAGCTCGCCATCGACCGCCTCAAGGAGCTCTTCGGCGCGGCGTGGGCGAACGTGCAGCCGCACTCCGGCGCTTCGGCGAACGCGGCGGTGATGTTGGCCTGCCTCGAGCCGGGCGATGCCATCCTCGGTTTCGACCTCGCCCACGGCGGGCACTTGACCCACGGGTCGCCGGTGAATTTCAGTGGCAAGCACTACCGCGCGCACTTCTACGGGGTGGAGCGCGAAACGGGGCGCATCGACATGGACAAGGTCGAAGCCACGGCTGCGGAGGTGCGGCCGAAGCTCATCATCTGCGGAGCGTCGGCTTACTCGCGCGAGTGGGATTACGCGCGCTTCCGGGCCATTGCCGATTCCGTCGGCGCCCTGCTCCTCGCCGACATCGCCCACCCGGCGGGCCTCATTGCGGCGGGCGAGCTCAACGATCCGCTGCCGCATTGCCACATCGTAACGAGCACGACGCACAAGACCCTGCGCGGCCCGCGCGGCGGCATCATCATGATGGGCCAGGACTTCGACAACCCGTGGGGCCGCAAGACCCCGAAAGGGGACATCCGCAGCATGTCGTCCGTCCTGGACGGTGCGGTGTTCCCGGGGATGCAAGGCGGTCCGCTCGAGCACGTCATCGCGGCAAAGGCCGTGGCCTTCGGCGAGGCGCTGGCCCCCGAGTTCAAGGCCTACACCGCCCGCGTCCGTGCGAATGCCGTGGCGCTCGCCGAAGCGTTGGTGGCCCGGGATTACCACCTCATTTCCGGAGGCACCGACAACCACCTCATGCTCATCGACCTCACGAACAAGGGCGTCACGGGCAAAGCGGCCGAACAAGCCCTCGGCGCCGCGCACATCACGTTGAACAAGAACATGGTGCCCTTTGATGAGCGGTCGCCCTTTGTGACCTCCGGCATTCGCATCGGCACCCCGGCCATCACCACGCGCGGCATGCAGCCGAGCGACATGGCCACGGTGGCGGATTGGATCGATCGCGTCGTCTCCGCTCCGGAGGACGCCGCGGTGCTGCAGGCCGTGGGCGCCGAAGTCCACGAGCGCATGGCGAACTTGCCCCTCTTCGAAGCGGGTTAAGCCTCGTCCGCCCGGTCCACGGACCAAACCCCGTTCACGTTCAGCAACTTCTGCCGCAACTGCTCGAGGTGTTCCGTGTCGTGCACAAGCACCTTCACGCGCCCTTCGAACGTGCCGTCCTTCGATTCGAAGCTGATGGCCCGCATGTTCACGTGCATGTCGTCCGAGATGACCTTCGTGACGGCGTTCACGAGGCCGACGTCGTCGATGCCGTTGAAGATGAGGGTGACTTCGAATTGGACCGCGGCCTTGGAAGCCCAGCGGGCCTTCATGGTGCGGTAGGCGTACTTGGAAAGGAGGTTCGTCGCGTTGGGGCAATTGCGGCGGTGGACCTTGATGCCTCCCGAGACCGTGACGAAACCGAACACTTCGTCTCCCGGAATGGGGTTGCAGCACGCGGCGAGCGTGTAGTCCACGCGTTGCATGCCCTCGCCGATGAGCAACTCGTCGCCTTTTGCGGGCGGCGGGGCAACGTCGGGTAAATCGCGGGGTTCGGCGGGTTTCGACCATTCGAATCGCCCTTGCTTCACGGTGAAGCCGTCGATGGCTTCGAGGTCGGTGCGGTCCGTGGCGATGCGGTAGTACAGCTCGTGCGGCGAGTCCAGTTTGAGCTTGCGCAAGAGGCTCTCGACGTTCGCGTTGACGAAATCGAGCCCTTCTTTCCGCAGCCATTTCCGGAACGCGTCCTTGCCTTCCGCCGCAACGCGGCGCTCTTCTTCCCGCAGGGCGTGGCGGATTTTTGAGCGGGCACTGGCTGTTTTGACGTAGCCGAGCCAGTCTTCTTTCGGTTGCTGCTTTTTCGAGGTGATGATTTCGATTTGGTCTCCACTTTCGAGCTCATAACTCAGCGGAACCAACTTGTGATTCACCTTGCCCCCGATGCAGCGCGAGCCCACCTGCGTGTGCACGCGGAAGGCAAAATCCAGCGTGGTCGAACCCTTCGGCAGCGTGAACAAATCCCCGTTGGGCGTGAACACGTAAATCTCGTCGTTGAACAGGTTCAGCTGGAACTCGTCGATGAACTGGAGGGCGTCCTCTTCGTTGCTTTCCAGGATTTCCCGGACGGAGTTGAGCCAAGCGTCCAACGTGGGGGCCGCACCCGCGCCTTCCTCCGCGCTGACCTTGTACCGCCAGTGCGCGGCGAATCCCTTTT
>CAYMHW010000088.1:0-8166 GCA_964390365.1 uncultured Comamonadaceae bacterium
CCGGACTCCGGGACTTGCTCGAACCCGCCTTCCCGCCACACGCCTTCTGCATCGTTCAAGGCCGCCACGCGGATGAAGCGGGTGTCTTGTACGTGCGCGAGGGGCGCTTCGCCGGGCTCGGTTGGCTCGAAGGCGGACTGCACCCCGCTGCGGACCTCGAACGGCTGCTCGATGCGGTGACCGACTCCGCGCGAAGCGGGTTGACCGATGCCCTGTTGAAGGAGGCCTTCCTGAACCCCGAGGCGGTGGGCGAACGGCTGGTTTGGCGTTGCTTCAGCGAGGAGGGCTACCCCGTCAATCGGGCATGAAAAAACCGCTCCTCAACAAGTGGGGAGCGGTTCATTCCATCCAAGTACAGGTTCGTTCAGTTGAGCAGCGCGGTGAAACGCGCCATCGACTTGATTTCAGGGCTCTGGGCGGCCGCAGCGTAACCCAGGATGTTGCGAATGCTCTGCTTCCGCGGGGCGGGAACAGCACACCAGCTGCTTTCGTCAAACTCTGCACTGAATTGGGAAGAAAGGGTACCGTTTGCCATGCGCTTGTTGTTGAAGTTCCCTCCTTAAACGCCTTGCGATTTCCTTTCGTATGCCATCGGCGTAAAAAACGCCAAACCCCGCTCACAGCGCCGTAAGTTGCATGCCGTTTTCATCGATGTGGCGGCGCATGTTGATGAGCGCATACCGCATCCGCCCGAGGGCCGTGTTGATCGACACCCCCGTCTCGTCGGCGATCTCTTGAAAGCTCATGTCCGACTCGATGCGCATGCGGACCACGGCCTGCTGTTCTTCGGGAAGGAGGTCGATGAGTTTCATGACGTCGGAACGGATTTGGCCTTCCACCAGCTGGTCTTCGATGTGCAAGTCGTCGGAAGAAATCGTCGAGAAAATGTCGAACTCTTCGGTGCCGCGAACCAGTGCCTGCTTGCGGCTCCGGCGGAAGTGGTCAATCGCCAGGTTGTGAGCGATGCGCATCATCCACGAGATGAATTTGCCTTGCTCGTTGTACCGCCCCTCGCGGATGGTGTTCACGGCCTTGATGAAGGCATCTTGGAAGAGGTCGTTCGCGACGTCTTCGTCCTTCACCATGAAGTAGATTTTGTTGAAAACAGCCTGTTGGTGTCGGTTCAACAGGGCATCGAACGCTCGGTTATCGCCGGCCTTGTAGCGGGCGATGAGCTCCTGGTCAGTGCAGGTCGCCATCATGACATTTACGCATTAAAAGTGAAACAGACCGGTCAGACCGGTTTAGAGAATTGCGTAAAATGTGTCGATGGACTTCTGTTTAAGGGTTACGAAATCGAATATAGGATTTTTTTTCGTCCCTCCAAAACTCCGGTACCTTTGGGGCTGTTAAAGTTAGCCAATGGAGATTCGGATCAAGGGCGCGCGGGTGCACAACCTGAAGAATGTGGATGTGGCGATTCCCAAGGGCAAGATGACGGTCATCACCGGCTTGTCGGGGTCGGGCAAGAGTTCGTTGGCCTTTGACACGCTCTATGCGGAAGGCCAAAGACGCTATGTCGAGAGCTTGAGCAGCTATGCCCGTCAGTTCCTCGGTCGACTGGACAAACCCGATGTCGACGGCATCGACGGCATCTCCCCCGCCATCGCCATCGAGCAACGCACCTCGAGCGGCGGTCCGCGCTCCACCGTGGGCACCCGGACCGAAGTGCACGACCACCTGCGGATGCTGTTCGCGCGGATCGGCAGGACGTTCTCGCCGATTTCGGGCGAAGAGGTCAAGCGGGACCGCCCGGACGACATCGTGAAGCGGTTGATGGCGTTGCCGGAGCGAACGCGCTTCTTGCTCGTATCCCCGGTGCTGCCGCGGGAGGACCGCACCTTGCGCCGCCAATTGGAGGTCTACGCGCAGCAAGGGTTCAGCCGCATCCAGATTGGGGAGGCGGTGCACAACATCGCGGACGTGGTGGCGCAGAGCCCCGAGGGCGAGGTGAGCGTGGCGGGGCGCAATGGGCGGATCGAATGGGAGGATGTGCTGCTGGTCGTGGACCGGCTGGCCGTCGAAGCGGGCGATGCCTTTCGGGGGCGGTGTGCGGACTCGGTGGAGACGGCGCTGTTCGAAGGCGGGGGTGCCTGTGCGGCGCTCGTCGTCGGGAGCGGCGATCGGCTCGACTTCAGCACGCGCTTCGAGCGCGATGGACGGAGCTTCACGGAGCCGACGCCGGATTTCTTTGCATTCAATAGCCCGGTGGGCGCGTGCCCGCGGTGTGAGGGGTTTGGCCAAATCCTCGGCATCGACCCCGACTTGGTCATCCCCGACACCCGCCTCAGCCTTTACGAGGGCGCCGTCGCGCCGTGGCGTTCGGACCAGCACGCGCGATGGAACGACCAGTTGTGCCTGGCAGCTGCGCGCGAGGGCTTGTCGATTCACAAGCCGTGGCACGAGTTGACGGAGGAGCAGCAGGATTTGGTCTGGAGCGGTGGCAAAGGGTTCAAAGGCATTCACGCGTTCTTCGATCACCTCGAGGCGAAAGGCTATAAAATCCAAAACCGCGTGCTGATGAGCCGCTACCGGGGACGGACAAATTGCACGGCGTGCAAGGGCGCTCGGCTGCACCCGGACACGCGGAACGTCCTCGTCGGCGGGCGCTCACTGCCGGACCTGTTGATGGCACCCATCTCGGAAGTCCTGAAGTGGGCGCGCGGATTGGAGCTGACGCCGTCGGACGCCCAGGTGGCTGCCCGATTGCTGGAAGAAATCGAGTCCCGCTTGGGTTATGTGGCCGATGTGGGGTTGGATTACCTCACCTTGAACCGGCCCAGCAACACGCTGAGCGGTGGGGAATCGCAACGGATTGCGCTGAGCACGTGCCTCGGAAGCAGCCTCGTCGGTTCCACCTACATCTTGGACGAGCCGAGCATCGGCTTGCACCCCCACGATACGCAGCGGCTCATCGCCGTGCTTCACGGGTTGCGGGATTTGGGCAACACCGTGGTCGTGGTCGAACACGACGAAGACATCCTTGCTGCGGCCGACCACGTCATCGACATGGGGCCGCTGGCCGGCACCCACGGGGGTGAGGTGGTGTTCGCGGGGACGTTGGAGGCGTGTGCGGCCCTTCCGGACGCGCATCCGTCGTTGACGGCGGCGTATTTGTCCCAGCGGAAGCGCATTCCCCTGCCGGAACGTCCGCGTCCCTTGAAGGACGCACTTCACCTGCGGGGCGCGCGCGCGAACAACTTGAAAGGAGTGGACATCGACATCCCTTTGCACGCCTTGACCGTGGTCGCAGGCGTGAGCGGATCGGGCAAGAGCACCCTCATCAACGAAGTCTTCGCGCCGCTCGTGCGGGCAGAACTCGAAGGACTGCAGGCGCCGAGTTCCCGCGGCGCCCTGAGCGGTGAATGGGGCAACCTGCATTCGCTCGAAAGCGTGGACCAAAACCCGCTCGGCAAAAACTCCCGCTCCAACCCGGTCACTTACGTCAAGGCCTTCGACGACATCCGCGCCCTCTTCGCCTCCACCCCCATGGCCCAAGCACGCGGCTACAAGGCGGGGCACTTCTCCTTCAACGTTCCCGGCGGTCGCTGCGACCAATGCGACGGAGAAGGCGAAGTCACCATCGGCATGCAGTTCATGGCCGACATTCGATTGACCTGCGACGCCTGCAAGGGCCTGCGCTTCAAATCCGATGTCCTCGAGGTGAAGTGGCGCAACCGGCACATCGCCGAAGTCCTCGCCATGACCGTGGACGACGCCATTGCCTTCTTCTCGGAAAGCGACCCGACCTCGAACAAGCGACCTGCGGGCTTGAATAAAATCGTTGACAAACTCCAGCCGCTTTCGGACGTGGGCTTGGGGTATTTGGCGCTCGGCCAGGGCTCTCACACCCTCAGCGGCGGGGAGGCACAACGCATCAAGCTCGCCACCTTCCTCTCGAAGGGCTCCCGCAGCGGCTCGACCCTGTTCGTGTTCGATGAGCCCACCACCGGCTTGCACGTGCACGACGTTCAGCGCCTGCTCGATGCGTTCGATGCCCTCATCGACCAGGGCCACACGCTGGTGGTCATCGAGCACCACCTCGATGTGCTCGCGCACGCCGACCACCTGATCGACATGGGTCCTGGCGGCGGCGGCGCAGGGGGCCGATGCGTTTACCAAGGCCCGCCCGAAGGGGCACTCAGCACGCAGGATTCTGTAACTGGCCCACACCTTCGCACCAAATTCGCCAAAGCACAGGCCTGAACGAAACCGGCCGGCTACCTCCCCGTGGGAGGTGCCGGCCGATTCCTTTCGGGGTCTTGGTAATCAGTTCTTTGGAGGCAACTGCAATTTCACGCCTTCCACTTGGATCGGCGTGACGCTGCCGACGATGTTGCCCGCCTCGTCAAAGGTCTGGGCCTCGCGTCCGTGCAAATTGAGCACGCCTTCAATCGGACCGGCTGAAGTCAATTGCATGAGCAGGATTTTGCGATCTGGCGGGGCAATGGCTTGGAATTCCGTGGGCACCACGAACCAAGCGCCGTTGTTGGTCTCAAAATCGCCACCCGCCTCGAATGCGTCAAAGCTCAGATCCGGCGGAAAGGAGGACACCTTGTTGAGGTAGTTGTCCGATTTGCCGATGGTGAACCACGTGTCGTATCGGAGTGAACGGTCTTGCTCCACGTCGTACCGCTGAACCTCGCTCGCGAGGGCACCTCCCTTCGGGTGCTGGTAGAAGCCGTTCTCCGCGTGCAGCCAAAGCGGCGCATTCTCTTCGCCGAAAACGGCATCGATGACGTCACCGGGGTGCTCCATCAGAGCGTAAACGCGCCATGTTTTGCCTTCCACGAGGCCGTAGTTGGGCACTTCCTCAATGACGAGCTCCTGGAATTGGGCAAACGTCAATGCCGGCGCAAGGGCCAAGGCGAGTGTAAAAATCTTCTGCATGTCCTGGGATGTTCCCCCTAAATTTACAACAATTGCCTCAGCGCACAAGCCGCTTCCGGCTGATGATGCGCTTGCTGTTGAGCGACCGGCTCGAGAAGCCCCCGTCGCGCGGCATGAAATAAGTCAGCGTGACCTCATGGGTGTGGGGGCTGAACAAGCGGGCGTCGGTGGACGTGATGTCGTAGGTGTAGGCCAAACCGAATTGCTCGTAATCGATGCCCGCTCCCACGAGCACCGCATCGCCTGCCCGGAAGCCGAGCATGAGCCATCCCATTTGGGCGTAACGGCCTTTCACGTAAACGTCCAATTGAGCGGGCGTCACCGCCGTGAACCGCACCAAACCCGCCGTCTCGATGGAGAAGTCCTTGTTGACGTCGTATTCGTAGCGGCCCATGAACCGGAAATGACGGAACAGCGAATTGTCGTTGTTGGTGGTGCCGATGGACGATGGGTTGAGGCCGGATTTGGTCTGAAGCAATTGCGGAATCGCGAAGCCAAACGAGTAGGCATCGCCGAAAATCATCATGCCGAAGTTCGCATCCAAGCTCATGCTCTGCTCCATGCCCCACTGCAAGGCCGGATCCTCCACATCCCAAACTTCCAAATCGTTGTCGAACGACCACTGGTTCGCCATCAGGCTCAAGCCAAACGAAACCGCATCGTAGTTGTTCAAGTCGATGGTGTAGCTGCCGGTCAATTCCACCCCAGACTGTTTGATTGCGCCGCCGGTGTTGTCCGAATAGACCACCCCACCAATTCCAAACCGGTTCGGCAGGCTCGTGTGCGCGGAAATCGTGTTCGTGCGCGGCGCGCCCTCAAATCCCGCCCACTGATTCCGGAAAGAAGCGGAAATGGGGCTCTCCGGCATGGTGCCCGCCACGGCGGGATTGCTCAAGTACGGATTGACCAAAAACTGCGACCGGCGAAAAACCTGTTGCGCCTGCGAGGTGGTTGCAAACCCTGCCACCAATGCGGCTCCCCATGCGATGTTGCGGATGATGCTCATGGTGACTCAGTATTTCAAGGTAACGGTTCCGGTGATCGGCGCGTTGCCGTTCGCGAACTCGATGGTGTAGTAATAATCGGCCATCGGAAGGGGCGCGTTGTTGTAGCGCCCATCCCAGCGGGTCTCGTAGCCCTGCGACTCGAACAGCACCTGCCCGTAGCGGTTGAACACGGTCACGCGGGCGCTCGGGAAGTACTCCAGGCCTCCAACGATCCACTCGTCGTTGTAACCGTCCCCATTGGGCGTGATGGCCTCGGCGATGAACAAGCAACCGATGGTCGGCTCCACCTCAACCGTGCGGGTGATGGTGCACCCCAAATCGTCGGTGATGACGACGCTGTAAACGTCTTCGGGCAAGCCGGTAGCGGTGGCGGTGGTTTGGGCCAAATTGTCGCTCCACAAGAACTCAATCGGCGCGTACCCCCCCGTCACCGACGCGGTCGCGGTCCCGTCCTCCTCATTCCAGCAGGTCACGGGAGAACTCAGCATGACCACTTCCATGTCCGTCACCTCCTCGGCTCCAACCACGAACACCGTGTCCTCCGTGCAGCCCACAGCGTCGACCAAGGAAACGGCGTATTCTCCTTCGTACAGGTTGTCCAAATCAATGCCTGCCGGGAACACCTCCCAGGTCAGCACGCCCGTGCCGCCCGTGGGGAAAATGTTGGCCGCTCCATCGTTCATGCCGGTGCACGTGACGTTCGTAACCGCCATCAGCACCTCCAATGCCGGCGGCGCATTGATGCTGAACGGCGACGCCGTTACGCAACCGTTGGCATCGGTCACCGTGGCCTCGTATTCGCCCTCGCACAACGCGTTCAGGTTGAAGTTCGCGTTGCCGTTCAGCGCGAGTTCAACGGAGCCCGTTCCCCCAGCGAAGTCAAGGACGACGATGCCATTGCAATCGCCGCCGCAGGCGATGTTTTGGGTGGACAAAATCTCCAAGGTCAGCGGATCCGGCTCCACCAATTGGATGTCCGTCTCCAAGGTGCAGCCGCTCTCGTCAACGATTTCCACCGTGGTGATGCCGGCTCCGAGGCCCTCGATGGTGAAGGGCAAGGTCGTCGCCACTGGCGAAACCATTTCAATCTCACCGGTGCCACCGATGGCGCTCACGCTCACCGCCCCGTCGTCGAAGCCAAAGCACGAAATCTCATCGGTGTTCAGAATCAACTGCATCGCCTCGGGCTCGGTCAAGGTCAATCCCGTCACGGAAACCATGCAGTTCGATTCGTCCATGACGTTGATGGTGTACGTGCCCACGGGCAGGTCGAAGCACGGCGTGTTGACGAACGCATCCTCCGGTGGATCGACTTGGTACAACAACTCCCCATTGCCTCCCGTGGCCCCCACCACGCAAATCGAACCGTCGGCCTCACCCGCACAGCTCACGTTGCTCACGACCACATCGAACTCAATCGGCGTGGGCTCAGAAATGACCACCGTGTCTTGGGTGACGCAGTTGTTCGCGTCGATGGTGTTGGCCAAATACGTCCCCGCACACAGCGCATTCGGATTCGCTCCCGCCCCGGCCAACGTGGTCACCACGAAATCATACGGAGCCGTTCCGCCTGATGCGGACTGAACCACCGTGCCGTTGCATTCCCCTGCACATCCGAGGTCCGTCGAGGCCACTTCCGTGAACACTTCTTCCGGCTGGGTGATGACGAACCCTGAAGTTGCGGAGCACCCGTTTTGGTCCGTGATGGTGACGTCGTAATTGTCCGGCTCGAGGTCCGTAAAGTTGACCACCAAGGGCGAGGCCCCTTCCAAGGCGGGCATCGCCGGCGTCGCTTCCCACGTCAACATGCCGGTGCCCCCCGTCACCACACCCGAGACTTCTCCGTTCCCCGCGCCGTAGCACGTGACGTTCTCCGACTCGAGGTCAAAGAGCAGTTCCGCAGGGCAGTTCAACTCGATGATGGTGCTCACTTCACAACCGTTGGCGTCCTCAGCGATGAATTCGTAACCGCCATCGCCCATCATGCACGGCAATCCGACCCAGTCGTTTTGAACATTGGGCATGGTGCCCACGCCCAGGTTCGTCGTCGAGTAGGCAATCAAATCGTACGGCTCGGTTCCGCCCACCGCGTCAACGTGCACCACCGAGATGTTCTCACCCGGGCAAACGTTGTCCTGTTCCAAGGTGAACGACACTTCGAATGCCGGTGGCTCAACGAACGAAAAGGTTCCCGACGTGTCGCGGCAGGTGTTCCCGTCCACGAGCGCCACGAAGTACTCGCCTTCCGCCAGGTTGCCGAACTGGTTGT
>CAYMHW010000089.1:0-7958 GCA_964390365.1 uncultured Comamonadaceae bacterium
ACGCGCTCGATGAGGTCACGGCGCTCCGTTTTTTCGATGGTGACCGCGGTTTCTTCCGTGCGCGGACCCGCGATTTTGGCCACGATGACCAGCACCACGATGAGGGCGATGCCGAGGATCCACAGGCGTTTTTTCTTGTTCATGTCGCGTTATCGGAAGGTGAGGGGTGCGCCGGAATAGAAGTCGAGGATGCGGCTTTTGAAGGCCAAATCATACAACGCCCGCAACCGATTCACCCGCGCATTGTCCAACCGCGCCCGCGCGTCGGCGTAATCCAGCGCGGTCGCTGCCCCGGCCTCGAAGCGCGTTTCCGCATTCGCAAAGGCGAGTTCTGCCGCGCTGAACGCCCGCTCCTGCGCGTCGAGCGTGCTCTTCGCCGCGAGGGCATCGGCCCAGGCCTGCTCGACGGTTTGGGTCAAGGATTGGCGGGCTTGCTCGAGGCGGTAATCCGCCCGCAGCGATTCGACCTCCGCCCGCTTCATGTTCGAGCGGACGCTGAAGCCGTTGAAAATCGGCACACTGAGCGAGAAGAACAGGCTTTGGTTGCGGTTGTCGCGCACCTGATCACCGAACGCCACCGTTTCGAAGTTTTCGTAGTACGTCTGCTCCGTGGTTAGGAGGAACGAGAGCGTGTCGTTGATGTTGATGGTGCCGAGGGCAATTTCTTCGGTGGTGGGGTTGCCGACGGGGGTCTGGCGTGCGCCGGAGTAGCCGGTTCCCATGGAGTAGCTCATGAAGGCGCGTGGCATGCGGCCGGCGGCGGCGAGCCGTTGTCCGATGAGGGCGTCCTCGACGGCGTATTCGGCGGCTTTGATTTCGGGGAAATTCGAGAGGGCGTGCTGAACGGCGGCATCGGGCGATCCCGGAACGGCGAGGCGCTCAAGGTCGTCGTCAGAAGGCCGGGCCACTTGGAATCCGCTCGCTGCGCTGCTGGGCAATTGAAGGAGCTGGGTCAAGTTGAGCCGGGCGAGGTAGGCCGCGTTTTCCGTGGCCACCACGTTCGCTTCATCGCCCGCGAGCTGCGCTTGCACATCGAGCAAGTCGGCGGGGGCGGAGGCGCCGGCTTCAACGAGCCGAGCGACGCGTTCGACCTGGCGCGCGGACGCTTGGCGGTTGACTTCGGCCACCTTCGTGAACTCGTCTTGAAACAGCACGTTCAGGTAGGCCGCGGCGATGGTCAGCGCGAGGTTGTTTCCCACTTGTTCGACGCCCACGTTTGCGCGCAGCGCGGACAGCCGAGCGCGCTCGAGGTTCAGGTGGTTCGTGAATCCGTTGAACAGCACCACGCCGGAGGAGAGGCCGAAGCTGTTCGAGCGGATGCGCGCGGTCGCGAACTGGTTCGTGAAGGGGTCAATGGTTTGGCCAAAATTGTACCCGTGCGAAGCCGAGCCGTTCAACGAAGGCAAAAACGCCCCGATGGCCGCTTCTTCCCCGATGGCCGCAGACACTTCGCCCAACCGGGCCTCCTGCAGCGATAAGTTGTGCTCGAACGCATGATCGATGCAGCGTTGCAACGTCCACACCTCCTGAGCGGCACCGCCGGTGCTACCCAGCACGGCCAACGCCAACGCCCACCAGCGCGGAGCCAATGAATTCCATACCATGCACCAAAGCTACAAAACCGCGCGCCAGCGATTCCCCCACAAATTCCCAAATCCTCCGCTCAAATGGATCGAACCTCGAAGGCGATGCGCGGTTCTTCCTCTTCGCTGCACCGGCCCTCGAGCGTCAGCCGCGTGGGCGTCACCCCCTCTGTCACCAGGTACTCCCAAACCGACCGCGCCCGTTGCCGCCCCAACCGCTGGCAATCCACGGCATCCTTCCCCGCCACCGAGCAGGAAATCGCGAGTTCCGTGGTTGGGTTCAGGGCGAGAAATTGCACGAGGTATTCGAGCGTCACCAGCGAGTGGTAGTCCAAACGAAACGAGGCCTCCACGAACTGCACCCGAGGCAAGTCCATCCGCAATCCCGCCTGCAAGGGATGAAGCGCAATGGTGTCCGTGCCCGCAAAAGGAACGTCGTACTCTTGAGAATGCAGCAGGAACTGTGGCTTCAGGACCAAGGCATGCACCGTTCCCACCACACCGCTGGGCAAGCCGTGAAAGCCCGCGCTTTCCGATTCAATGGGCTTCGGCCGTTCGGGCAATTCCAAGGCCAGGGCTGCCTCGATGGGCAAGCCCTTCGCGGCGTCCACAATGGCCCACCCTCGATCATCCTGGGCAACTGCCCACGATCCTCCAAGACCGATAAACAATGCGAATAAAAAGCCGCGCATGCTCTAAAATACGCAACATGCGCTCTCAAGGTTTCAGGAGTCGTTCCGCGCCTTTTTCCGCCAAAAGAACACCACCCCCAAGGTGGCCAACAGCGCATACGGAATCGCCATCAAATACAAAATCCCCGCGTTCAGTCCGCGGCCCAACCCTCCATCCGCCGCGCTGTCCTCCGCCACGGCCTTGCACATCACGCACTGCGCTTCCACGTCGCCCAAGACGGCTCCCGAGAGCATCAAGGCGGCTGCCAACCATGCGATTCGTTTCATCATGCCGGATAGTAAGGTGAAATCATCAAGTACACGATGACCCCCGTCAGCGTCACGTACATCCAGAGGGGCCAGGTGATGCGGGCAATTTTCCGGTGACGTTCCACC
Source organism: uncultured Comamonadaceae bacterium (assembly GCA_964390365.1). Taxonomy (GTDB): domain Bacteria; phylum Bacteroidota; class Bacteroidia; order Flavobacteriales_D; family Sanyastnellaceae; genus JALQTD01. Next base: position 2,651 of record CAYMHW010000089.1, read on the forward strand.
TGCATGCGAAACCCCCGCATCCACGTGAACAGCACCAAGGGAATGATGACTGCCGACAACAAAATGTGGGACAGCAGAACGACAAAATAGACGGTTCGGATCCACCCTTCGCCACCGAATTTGGTCGATTCCGTGGTCAAGTGAAAGGCCACGTAAGAGAGCAAAAACAACACGGAGAGCCCCAGCGCTGTGGTCGTGGCCGCACGGTGGATGTCAATGCGCTTGTTTTTGATTGCCACAAACGCCACCACCAAGGCCACAAACGCCGACCCATTCAACGCCGCATTCAACGTGGGAAGGAGGTACAGGGCTTTCCGCGTCTCCTCCGAAAGCGATTCGGCCGGCGGAATGAGAAACAGCAAGGCAACGACCGCGGGAACAGCAAGGGCCGCCACCCAAATGACCCGCTTCACGATGCGTTCGTTTTCGATCCAGCTCATGCTCACCAGTTTTCTAAAAACTCACGGCTCCGTTGCCAAGAGTTGCTTCAGGTGGTTCAACAACTGATTCACCTCTTCGGTTGCGGTTCCGTCATAATACCCCCGAATTCGGCCCTGCTTGTCGATGAGCGCGAACGTGTCGGAGTGGAAGAAGCCGCCGGCCGCGGTGTCGCTGGGCAAGGCCGTCAAGTAATAACCGCTCCGCGCCATCTCATACAGGTCTTCTTCCGAACCCGTCAGGAACTTCCATTGCGCCGTGTCGGCTCCGATCCGCGTGGCGTATTCGAGCAAGCGTTCCGGCGTATCGCGCACCGGGTCGACCGTGTGGCTCAGGAGGACCACCTCGTCTTCCGCGATGCCTTCCTTTCGCATTTGGGCTTGCAACCGCACGAGTTGGCTGCTCATCACAGGACAAATCGTCGGGCAGTGCGTGAAAAAGTAATCCACCACCCGCACCCGCTCGCCCACGTCCCGATGCGAGTATTCGCGCCCGTCCAAATTCGTGAAGGCAAACGGTGGCACCACATGCCCTTCCGGCCCCATCACCGGCAGCGGCTCCGCATTCGCGAGGGCCTCCTCGGCCTTCTCCCGCGCGTAAGCTGCTTCGTCGAGTTCCTTTTGCAACAGGGCAATGTCCTCCACCGCATCCCGGATCGCATCCTCCGAAGCGGCGTGGTACACCCCGCGCAAGTACCCCGAGGCGTCCACGAGCCAAATCGTCGCCACGTTGTACGGATCCGCCGCATCGCGCTGGATCATGAAATCCTCCGCCACCAGCCGATCGATTTCCGCTCGGTCGCCCGTCAGGAACTGCCACTTGCCCTCGACCTCGTTGTACCGCGTGTTCGTTTCGACGTAATCCCGCAGCACTTCGGGCCGGTCTTCTTCGGGCTTGAGTGTGAAGCACACCGTCACAATGTCTTCCTCCGCGCGGTAGCGGAAGTTGGGCCAAAGCAACTGTTTCGTCACACTCGCCACGTGCGGCGCATCCGTCGCAAAAAAGGCGGCGAGCCACACCTTGCCCTCCAACGAATCGCGGGTAAAGACCTCGCCATCCTGATTCAACAGCTCGAACGCCCCCACGCGCTGAACGCCTGGGCTGCGCCCCTCCACGGGACCATCGGCCGTGTAATACGGCAACGTGTTGAATTCATGCTCACCCAAAACGCCGAACAGGACCAGCCCAAACAAGGGCAAAAACAAAAGTACGCCCCCGAGGAGGGCGTACTTTTTCAATGCGTGATTCCGGGTCATGCGTGCCGGAGTTGATCCATCAGTGGAAGGTGCTGAAGAGGCTCAAATGCCCAAAGCCTTCGGTGATGGCAATGAAAATGAGGTAGGCAATGAAGACCAAATAAGGCGCCAACACCACGCGCTTCAAGTTCGACCGCTCATCGCCGAGGTGCATGAACACCATCACGATGTAGGCAGCTTTGACGAGCGTCATGATGATGAAGGTCCACTTGATGGCCGTCCACGTGAACGTTTCCGAACGCTTGAAGTAGATGCCCATCAGGACTTCAATGGTCGTGAGCACCGTCAAGAGGACGGTCACCTTCAGGATGTTCTTGCGGATCTTGGTGCCCTCTTCTTCGCTGTGGTGAGCGTTCAGGGCGTAGCTGTCATTGACAAGGAGGTCGTCGCGTTCCATGGCGTCAGATGAGGTAGAAGAAGGTGAATACGAATACCCAAACGAGGTCCACGAAGTGCCAGTACAAGCCGACCTTCTCGACCATTTCGTAGTGCTTCCGGCGCTCGAACACCCCGTTCACGGCCATGAGCAACACGATGAGGTTGATGATGACCCCGCTGAAGACGTGGAATCCGTGGAAACCCGTGATGAAGAAGAAGAAGTTCGCGTAGGATTGCTGCACGGCGTACTCGCTGTCGTGCATGTTCGCTCCGAAAGCGAAGTTCTCCGAACGGGCGTTCCAAAGCTTCACGGCATCTGCACCTGTGACCGCGCTCTCGTTTTCGATGTACTTGTTCAGCGTCAGCGTCTCGAGCGCAACTTCGTGGCCGTTGTCAACGAACATCACGTTGCCGTGCCCTTCGTGCATCGCGACTGTCAAATCGCCTTCGATCCACTTCGCCACCGCGTCACCGAGGTGGTGGTCCATGTAGACCGCGTCGCCCGCCTTCAGCGTAAACTGCTCGCCGTCGACGTCGGTCACGGTCACTTCTTCCGCGAGCAAGAACATGCCGCCCGAACCGTGGATGAAGTGCGACCACTCCCACGCCTGGGAGCCGAGGAAGAAGAATCCGCCGATGACCGTGGCGAACAGCCAACGGACCACGCCTTGCTTGTCATTCCGGTGCCCTGCTTCCACGGCCAACACCATCGTCACCGAAGACACGATGAGGATGAACGTCATCAAGGCCACGTAAATCAGGGGGTACTCGCCTTCGAGGCCCGGAAGCGCTCGGAAAACTTGTTCGCCGATTGGCCAAGCGTCTTCGCTTCCTGCCCGCGCGAATCCGTATGCAGTCAGCAACCCGCCGAACGTCAACGCGTCCGATACCAGGAAGTACCACATCATCATCTTGCCGTAGGTGACGCTGAATGGCGACCGTCCGCCGCCCCAGAGGATCTCTTTAGAAATCGCTTTTGTTGCTTCTCCGCCCATGGTGGGAATTTGGGCGCAAACTTAGTAAAGGAACTGCGAATTTCCCCCCTTTGCGCACCCTATTGAGAACGATTCTAAACTAGGCCAAATCCCGTCAGTTCATCAAAAACAAGAATCCGAACAGGTACAACCACAGGATGCCGAGGAAATGCCAGTACGTGTTCATCGTTTGGAGCCGCACGGTGTCGCCGGCGTGGATGGTGCCTTGGAACACGCGGATGCCATTGACTACGAGGTAGATGAAGCCGAAAACGAGGTGCAGGATGTGGATGGCCATGAGGACCCACAACAGGCCGCTTCCGAGGTTGCTCGTGCGCGTGACGTCGGGCGTAATGGGCTGCGCCATGAGCTGGTCATCCGGCATGTAGAACTCCTTGCGGATGGGGTCGAACAGCAGGGGTTCGTCGTTCACCGTCACGGTGTAGTCCACGCCGTACACGGCCGGACCGTCCACGAGGTCCTTGATGGAGTTCCATCGGTAGGCCTCCAGGCCGGATTCGGTCGTCGTGACCGTGAAGCCCAGCCCCATGTCGGACAAGACCCGCCAACCGGCCGATTGCGAAAGCGTGAAGGCGATGCCGAGCGCGAGCGTGACGCCGAGGGCAATCAGGGTGCCGTTTTTCGACCCGGCGCGCATTTGGCGCAGCGCCACGATGGCCGTCGCCGAAGAAGCCGCAAGGAAGACCAAGCTCCACCACAGCGCATCCGGCGCCGCCGCGTGGACCCAAAATTTGCCCATGTTCAACACGATGAACGCACTGGTGAAACCGGCGAACATCATGACGACCGCGAAGATGATGAAGTACATCAACATCTTCTTCGTCCGGGCGCGGACGGCGGGGTCGACTCCTTCGAAAACGTCGATGCGGGAGGTGGTGGTGGAGGTCATGGCGTTAGAGTTGATCGAGAACGTATGCGATTTGGACCAAAGGCAAGTAGAGGAACGAAGCGAACATCAGCCGCCGCGCATCCGCCAATTCCAGCGAGCGGTACAGCTTCATGGCCGCCCACAGGAAGCCGATGCCGGCCACGAGCGCGACGACAAGCGCGGCATTGCCCACCATGGGCGATCCCGTCGGCAACGCCCACGGAAGGAGGCTCGCGGGAATGCAGAAAGCGGTGTACAGGACGATTTGGAAGGCCGATTCCTTCGTGCGCCCACCGTTGAATGGCAGGAGCTGGTAGCCGGCCTTCGCGTAGTCGTCGTGCGCGAGCCATGCGATGGCCCAAAAATGCGGGAACTGCCACATGAACTGCACGGCGAACAAGGTGCCGGGCTCGATGCCGAAGTCGCCGGTGGCGGCCACATAGCCGATCATGGGCGGCAGGGCACCCGGGAAGGCGCCAACGAAGACGCTGAGCGAGGTTTTGCCCTTCAGTGGCGTATAAATGAACGCGTAACTCACGAGCGCCGCCACGCCCAACCAGCCACTCAACGGGTTCAGCGAGAACAGGCTGCCGAGACCGATGACGGCGGCGGCGAGGCTCCATCCCCACGCCTGCGCCGGCGACATCCGCCCCGTGGGCAAGGGGCGGTTTTCCGTGCGGGACATGAGCCCGTCGATGCGCCGTTCGATGATTTGGTTCAGCCCATTCGACGCGCCCGTCAGCAAGTACCCGCCGATGGCAATCTTCAGCAGCGTGGGCAAATCGATCTCCTCCGTCGCCATGAACCAACCGAGCACGGCCGACAGCACGACGAAGAACCCCAAGCGGAGTTTGAACAGGGTAGCGACGTCTTTGAGGGTTCCGGCCATGGTGGGTTAACAACTTGCGCGGCAAAAGTACTGCACGAAGTTGCGCAAAGTGTGCCGCGGGTTACCAATCCCGCTCTTCAAGCGCCGGTTGAACGCGCAGGCCAAATTCCAACCGCCCCCACCACGCGCCTTCCCCCGCTTCCGCCCAGCGCCCCGCCGCCCGCAGGAACAGCCGCCCGTACCCGAACCGCTCGTGCGCCCACTCCACGTCCGCAAATCCACGCCACGTCGTCACCACCTCCCCAAACAGGTCGCCCACCCCATCCTCCACGGGCCTGAGCGTGTACGAAAGGAGCGGACTGGTCCCCACGCTCGACGGCGCGTCGGCATCCGCGGCGCCGATGATGCTGCGCCCCCCCTCGAGCGCGGCCTCGACGTCGTCCACCCCTTGCCGAACGTGGGTCGCGCCCACCACCACCCGCAACCGTTCCCACGTGGCGATGCCCCGAACGCGCCATTCAATGAAGTTCGCCCCAAGCGGGTG
>CAYMHW010000090.1:0-7826 GCA_964390365.1 uncultured Comamonadaceae bacterium
CCCAGCCCCTCAACGAACGCGCCTTCCTTCGAAAGCGGGGGCAAATGTACTGCGAACGAAAACCAACTTCCACACTTCGCTGCCGATATTTTTCGCGCTCTTCTCGACCACGCTGATTCCGTGTCGATTAGGCGCGAAATTATTTTTCTGCGGCCGCGCGAAGGAGCGCGATGTCCTCGATGAGTTGGTCGATTTCGGTGGAAGAGGTGCCGTCGTACATGCCGCGGATTCGGCCCGAGGGGTCGATGAGGGCCACGTTCTCGGTGTGGACGAAGTCTTGCAATCCGCCGTCGCCGTCCTCAAGGCACGCGAAGTAGCTCCGGCGCGAGAGGTCGTAAATGTGCGCCTTGTCGCCCGTGAGGAACCACCACCGGGAGGGATCGGCGTGGTAGCGGTCGGCGTAGGCGGCGAGGACCGGCACGCTGTCGGCCGCTGGGGTGACGCTGTGGCTGAGGATGCGCAGCAGGGGTTCGTCCGCGTAAGCGGCCTGGACGCGGGTGAGCTGTTGGGTCATGACGGGACAAATCGTGGGGCAGCGGGTGAAGAAGAAGTCCGCGATGAGGATTTGGCCTTTCACATCCGCCTGCGTCACCGTGTCCCCCAATTGATTCACCAGCGTGAAGGGCAAAATCCGGTGGCGCTCCGCATGCCGCAGCGACGCATCCACCAACGCGGGATTCAAATCGCTCGGCTGCAACACGGGCAACGTGCGCTCGGGCATCAACTCCAGCGCGCCCCACGTCACCGCCACGGCGAACACCACGCCCACGGCCACCAACGGTTTCCAGTTCGTCCTCATGGCGTCAGTTTTCCGGTTCGGTGCAGCCACTCCCCCGCCACCACCGTGCCGAGGACCGCCGCTTCACGGGCTTGTTCCGGCGAAACCTGCAGGACGTCGCGATCCAGGATGGTGAAGTCCGCCCACTTGCCCGGCTCGATCGAACCCAGGCCTTCCTCTTGGAAGTTCGCGATCGCTGCCCAGAGCGTCATGCCCTTCAGCGCCTCGTCAGCCGTCAGCCCTTGCTCCGGCTGGAAGCCGCCGACGGGCGTGCCCTGCGCGTCCTTGCGCGCCGTCGCCGCATAAAACGTCGCGCGCGGGTCGATGTCCTCGACCGGGAAATCCGTTCCCAACGCGATGAGCCCGTTCGCCCCGAGCAGGTCCTTGTAGGCGTAAGCGCGCCGAATCCGGTTCCGCCCCAGCCGCTGCCCTGCCCAGTACATGTCGCTCGTCGCGTGCGTCGGTTGGACGCTCGGCAGCACGTTGTAAGCCTGCATCAGCGGCAGGTTGTCGCGCCCGAGCACTTGAGCGTGTTCAATGCGCCAGCGGCGGTCGTTGGTGCCCCCGAGGATTTGGCCATACAGGTTCAAGGCCAAATCCATCGCGCGGTCCCCAATGCAATGCGTCGCCGCCTGCAACCCCAACTCCGCACACCGCTCCAGGCGCTCGCCAAACGCCGCCGAATCCTCCAACAGCAACCCCTTCCAATCCGGCCGATCCGCGTACGGCGCATTCAACGCCGCTCCCCGCGACCCCAGCGCCCCATCGAGGTAAAACTTCACCGATCGCGCCACGAGCCGCTCCGTCACCAACGGCTCGTTTGCCGCAAACCAGTCCCACGTCTGCGGCTCGTCCGCCGCCATCGCCACCACCCGCAACTTCAAGTCCCCCGCCCGCTGCATCGCATCGAGGAGCAGGATGTCTTCCACCGGCAACCCCGCGTCCACCACGGTCGTCAACCCCGCCGCAACCAACCGCTCCTCCGCCCGCTTGATCAGCCCCACCTTCGCCAACGAGTCCGGCTCCGGCACCACCGCAAGGAGCGCCTCCGCCGCCGCATCCACCAGCACCCCCGTCGCCTCCCCGTCCGCGTCCCGAACGACCTCGCCCCCCTCGAACACCGACCCGCCATCGATGCCCGCGGCCCTCAAGGCCGCCCCATTCGCCACCAGCGCATGCCCATCCACCCGCTGCAACACCACCGCCCGATCGGGAAAGGCCGCGTCGAGCAATGCCCGCGTCGGATAGTCCGTTTGCTCCCAATCGTTTTGGTCCCAGCCCCTCCCCACGACCCAACCCTCCGGCCGCTCATTCGCCCCCTCCTCCACGCGCGCAACCACCTCCGCCCAACTCCCCGTCCCCACCAAATCCACCTCCCCCAACCCCTTCGCATACCCCACCAAGTGCGCGTGCGCGTCCATCCACCCCGGATAAACCGTCGCCTGCGCCGCATCCACCACTTCACCCGCCCGATACTTATTTAATATGGCACGCTCCGCCCCAACTTCCACCACCCGTCCATCCCGGACCGCGACCGCCTGCCCCACGGTGCCCATGGGGTCCAGCGTCACCACCCGCGCGTTGTGCACAATCAAGTCCACCGACTCCCCACGGAACCCGCAGCCCGCCGCGAGCAACGCCACCACCACCAGCCCCCTCACGACTCCGCCCGATTCAGGTGATACGCGCTCGCTTGCGCCGTCGGCATGATCCACACGTCGTGAATGCACACGTGCGCAGGCCGCGTCGCCATGAACCAAATCGCATCCGCCACGTCCTCCGCCCTCAACGGCTCAAACCCCTCGTACACGGCCGAAGCCGCCCCCGCATCGCCCTTGAAGCGCACCAGGCTGAACTCCGTTTCCACCGCCCCCGGCGACACCTGCCCCACCTGGATCCCGCGCGGCAACAAGTCCATGCGCATCGCCTGCGTCAACCCCTCGACCGCGAATTTCGTCGCATTGTACACGCTGCCCCCCGGGTAGGCCTGCTTCCCCGCCACGCTGCCCACGTTGATGACCCGCGCCCCCGCCGCCATCCGCGGCAACCACTCGCGCGACACGTTCAGCAGGCCTTTCACGTTCGTGTCCACCATCCGATCCCAGTCGTCGTACACCCCCTGATCCACGGGCTCCCGACCGACCGCCAACCCCGCGTTGTTCACCAGCACGGCCGGCGCCCACGCATCCGGCACCGCCCCAATCGCCGCCGCCACCGCCGCCCGGTCCCGCACATCGAACACGAGCCCTTGCACATCGCCCCCGGCAGCCCGCCCCGCTTCCACCACCTCAGCCACCCGATCCGCGCGCCGCCCGGTGACCACCACCGACCAACCCGCCTCCCATGCCATGACGGCGGTTGCCCGCCCAATGCCCGAGGTCGCCCCCGTGATGAAAACCGTGCGCCAGTACGGCGAACGGCCGAATCCTGCTGAAAGTGTGTCCATGGTTTGGGAAGGAAAGGGAATTTCTCGGAATTTGCACCCGCAATTTACCACCACACCTCTGAAGGCATGAAAGCATTTTCCATGAAACTTGGGGCGTTCCTCGCGGGCGCTGCATTGACCTTAAGCGCTGCGAACGCGCAAGTGACGCATTCGATTTTTGAGATCCAGGGCGAGCTCTTCGCTTCCCCGTTGACGGGCCAAACCGTAACCACCTCCGGCATCATCACCGCGAACAACGTCACCTCCACCACGAGCGGCGTCATCGGTTACTTCATTCAGGACCCCGCGGGCGGCCCCTGGAGCGGTGTCTACGTCTACGACAACACGCAACTTCCCAACATCGGGGACGAAGTCATCATGGAGGCCGAAGTCGCGGAATACTTCGACAACACCGAGCTCATCAACGTCACGAGCTTCACCGTCGTCTCCACCGGCAACACCCTCCCCGCTCCGGCCGCGCTCACCACGGGCGAAGTGGCCGTCGGTGAGGCGTACGAAGGCTGCCTCGTGACCATCACGGAGGCGCAGTGCACGACGCCCGATGCGGATTTTGGCGAAGCCATCTTCGACGACGGCTCAGGCCCCTGCAAGACGAACGACTACATCTACATCCCGGAAACGGGCTGGGTGCAAGACGAGTACTACACGCTCACGGGCCCGCTCAACTACCACTACGAGGAGTACAAAATCGAGGTGCGTTCGGCGGACGATGTCCAAATCGGACTCGGTGTGAACGCCCCCTCGGTGCTGGGCCTGCAGGTCTACCCGATGCCGGCGCGCGATTTCGTAACCATCACGTTGCCAGAGCCTTTGGCGCAAGTTCAGGTCTACTCGACCCTCGGACAGCCCGTAGCGGCGTTCAACCAGCTCCGCGGCACCACGACCCTGGATTGCGGGGACTGGGCGGCTGGCATGTACGTCGTAGTGGGCCAGTCGGCCGACGGCCAGCGGAACTACCGCGAAGTGATTTCGGTGCAGTAAACCACCTGAGCAAAAAAAGACCGGTCGCCCTCGTGAGGCGACCGGTCTTTTTTTGTCCCAACCGAGGGGTTCACCCCCCGTGCCCCTTCTTGCCCTCGAACAAGTCGAAACCGAGCCACCGGCATTCCAACGCGCCGTTGAAGGCCACCTTCTTCGCAAAGGGACGCAAGCCGATTTCCTTCATCCCGTCGAAGTCGCTCGTGATGATCCAGGCTTTGAAGCCGGGCCAGTGGTGCTTGAGGCGGTCGCCGATGGCCGCGTAAAACCCGTCGGGCAACTCCAACCGCTCGCCGTAGGGCGGGTTCATGACGAGCATGCCCGTTTCCGTGCGCGGTTCGAGCTTGAAAAAGTCGGCGCGCCCCAATTCCACGAGGTCGTCGATTTCCATGTTCGTGAGGGAGGTGCGGGTTTGGGAAATCGCTTTGAAGTCCTTGTCGGAAGCGTAAATTTCAGTGGGGACGCGTTCGCGCGACGCCAAGAATTCGTCCCGAACGGCATAGAACACCTCCTCGTCGTAGCCCCGCCACTGCATGAACGCGAACCGGCGCCGGTGCCAATTGACGGGCAAGCCATCGGCCCACATCGCCGCCTCCGTAACGAAGGTGCCGGAACCGCACATCGGATCGTACAACGGAATGCCCGGCTTCCAACCCGCCTTGGCGAGCAGGCCCGCTGCGAGCACCTCGTTCAGCGGAGCGATGGCGCCCGCGGGGCGGTAACCCCGGCGCGAGAGCGGCTCGCCGGCAGCATCGAGCGACACCGTGACGTGCTGCCCGCTGATGTGCAGGTGGATGCGGACGTCCGGGCGGTCGCGGTTGATGGAAGGCCGCAATCCGCCGTCCTTCCGGAAGTGGTCGACGATGGCGTCCTTGAGCCGGAGCATCGCAAATTGCGAGTGGGTGAACACCTCCGAATGGACCGTGAAGTCGATGGCGAAGGTGCTGGTTTTGTCCATGACGCTGCCCCAGTCCCAATGGAACGCGTGCTCGTACAAGTCGTCCGGGGTGCGGGCGTCGAACTCGAACACCGGCCGCAACACCCGGAGGGCGAAGCGGCTCGCCATGCACACCTTGAACAGCGTGGGCATGTCGGCTCCGAAGCGCACGCCGCGGCGCTCGCGCTCAATGGATTGCGCCCCGAGGGCCTCCAATTCCGGCACGAGCAATTCTTCGAACCCCGCGAACGTCTTCGCAAAGTAGGTCGGCCATTGCGGCGCTTGTTCTTCCGTTTCTTTCATCATGCTTGCTCCATCGGACCTCCGATTCAACCGCCCTTGCGCTTGACCCGGAAGCCGGATTTTTCCAAATGCGCCACCACCGCATCCCGGTGGTCGCCTTGTACCAAAACGCACCCGTCCTTCACCGAACCCCCAACGCCGCAACGCTGCTTCAACTCCTTGCCGAGCAAGAGCAGTTCCATGCCCGGGCCTTCGAAGCCCTCCACGAGGGTTACGGGTTTGCCCCCGCGCTGTTTGCGGTCGAGGCTGACGTAAAGCACTTGTTCTGACGGGGCCACGGACGCCTCTTCCTCGGCATCAGGCGTCAAATCGAGCTCGCGGTTCGTGCTGAACACGAGCCCGTCGGAGTCCGATCGGTGCTTGTTCGATTTTTGTTTGGCCATTGGGCGTGCAAGGTACATCAAAGCCCCTCGCATCGTACCTTCGATGCAACCTTGCGGTCGGTCCTGCCGTATACCGCGTCATACCAATTTGAACGAAGATGTCTCGCACGCACGCCTCCTCCTTTTTCGCGCTGATTTCCCTGATGTTCACGGGGATTTCCGGGGTTTTTGCCCAGAGTTTGGGGAATTGCACGCCGGTGGATTTGGACTACATCTGCCAAAACACGGAGCTCGTCAGCGCCGTTAGCGCCGCCTGTGGCGACCAGTGCATCGCCGAAGGTCAAGCCTGCATGGAAGCCTGCATGGCCGCGCAACTCGAACTCACGTCCGAATGCATCACGTGCTTCGGTGAACAGGTGACGTGCGTTGTGACGAACTGCCTGTTTCAATGCGCCGTGCTCGGAGACGAGGCGTGCGCAGCGTGCGCCTTGACGTATTGCGAAGCCGGATTCAACGAATGCGCGGGCATCGTCGACTCCGACCAGGACGAATGGACGAACCTGTGCGACTGCGACGACAACAACCCGGCGATTCACCCAGGCGCCGAGGGCACCAGCGCCGGCATTGACAACGATTGCAACGGATTGTACACGACGGACGAATTGGCCGCATGCGTGGCGGACCTCAACGGGGACAACGTCGTGGGGGCCGACGATTTGCTCGTCTTCCTCGCCGGTTACGAATGCAACGGAGCGGATTGCAGCGGCGACTTCAACGCCGACGGGCAAGTGGGGGCGTCGGACTTGCTGGCCTTCCTTTCGGAATTTGGCCTGTACTGCTTGTGACCTCCATGGAGCTCGACCGATTCGAGGATCCCATCACCGCTTACGCGGAGCAGCATTCCGAGCCAGAACCCGAGCTGCTGAGTCGGTTGCGGCGCCGTACGTGGCAAACCCAAACCCACGCGCACATGTTGAGCGACCCGCTGCAAGGCCGGTTGCTCGCTTTGTTTTCCCAGCTCATTCGCCCGCGACGCGTCCTGGAATTGGGCACGTTCACGGGCTATTCGACGCTGTGCCTGGCGGAAGGGCTCGCGCCCGATGGGGTGCTGCACACGGTGGATCCGGATGAGGAGTTGCACACGTTGCAGGACGCGTTTTGGGGGGAGGCCGGAGTCCGGGATCGCATCGTGCGGCACACGGCGGAGGCGCACACGGTGTTGCCGGAGCTGAGGGAGGAATTTGATTTGGTCTGGATCGATGCGGACAAAAAACGCACGCCCGAATACGTCGAATGGGCCATCGCGCACACCCGCTCAGGCGGCCTCATCCTCATCGACAACGTGCTGTGGTGGGGCAAGGTGCTCGAAGGCGAAAACGCAAGCGACCCGGATGCCCGCACCCTGCATCGCATGAACGCGAAACTGGCGCAAGACCTCCGGGTCGAGAACGTGCTGTTGCCGCTGCGCGATGGCATTCACTGCCTGCGCCGGCGCTGAAATCAGGCGAGGACTTTGGCCACCGCGTCAGCCGCTTCCTTGAGGAGGACCGCCGAGGTCACCTTCAGGCCTGAATTGTCGATCAACGCCTTCGCCTCTTGAGCGTTCGTGCCTTGCAAGCGCACGATGATCGGCACGTTGATGTCGCCCATGTTGCGGTAGGCATCGACCACACCTTGCGCCACCCGGTCGCACCGCACGATGCCACCGAAGATGTTCACGAGGATGGCCTTCACCGCCGGGTCCTTCAAGATGATGCGGAACGCCTTTTCCACCCGCGCCGCGTCGGCCGTGCCGCCCACGTCGAGGAAGTTCGCGGGCTCGCCGCCGCTGAGCTTGATGATGTCCATCGTGGCCATCGCCAATCCGGCTCCGTTCACCATGCACCCCACGTTGCCGTCGAGCTTCACGTAGTTCAAGCCTGCTTCACCGGCTTCCACCTCCGTCGGATCCTCTTCCGTCGTGTCGCGCATCGCCGCGTAATCCGAGTGGCGGTACAAGGCATTCCCGTCGAGGGACACCTTCGCGTCCACCGCGATGACGCGGTCGTCGGACGTCTTCAG
>CAYMHW010000091.1:0-7050 GCA_964390365.1 uncultured Comamonadaceae bacterium
CCGGGGGGAGTGCGGCGAGGGGGGAGGGTTGCGGGGGGGCGACATTGGGGGGGGGGAGATTTTTGCGCAGAGGGGGGGGACGGTGGGGCGTTCCTGCTCTGGAGTCCGCGGGTGCCGAAGCGGTTCGGCTGGGCGGATGCGGAGCCGATGTCGGTGGGCGCACGCTTGGGGACGTTGGGGTTGAGCGCCGCGCGGTACGCGATCTTTTCGGGGCAGTTCGTGCTGGCGTTCGCGGCGATGGGGCTGGCGGTGCCGTGGCGGAGCGTGGCGCTGATTTTCCTGGGGAACACGGCGGTGCCGAGCGCGGCCTTGGGGGAGCTGGGCGTGCGGGAAGCGGTGACGCTCGCGGTGTTGCGGCCGGAGGGGGGCGCGGTGGGGGCGGCGGTGGTGGCCGCGTTTTTGATTTGGGTCGTGAACTTGGCGGTGCCGGCGGCGGTCGGGGCGGTCCTTCAGGGGCAGGCCAAATGATGTTCCTCCTCCCCGCTCTGTGGCTGGCCCTTTACGGCGCACGGGTGGTGCGGTGGGGACGGGATTTGGCCCGGCCCAGCACCCCGCTCGCGGCAGCCCCCCGCGACCTGACGGTGGTCATCCCCTGCCGCAACGAGGCGGAGCGGCTCGGCGACCTGCTCGACGACCTCCGCGGACTCGACGTGCTGGTCATCGACGACGGCAGCGACGACGGCAGCGCCTCACTCGCTCGGCAGCGCGGCGCCCGCGTCCTCCCCAACCCCGGCACCGGCAAAAAAGCCGCCCTCCGCGCCGGATTCCAAGCCGCCACCACCCCCTGGGTCGCCACGCTCGACGCCGACGTCCGCGTCGGCCCGGACTGGGCAACGGCCCTCCTCGGCGCGGCCTCCGACGACGTCGACGCCGTGGTCGCCCCCGTCCGCCTCGCCCCCCAACCCGACGCCCCCTGGAGCCGCGTCCAAGCCCTCGAGTACGCCTGCATGATGGGCTGGGCCCTCTCCACCGCCCAGCGCGGCGCAGCCCAAAACGGCTCCGGCGCCAACCTCCTCTGGCGCCGCACCCGCTGGCTCGAGCTCGACCTCCGCGAAGACGAGGCCTCGGGGGACGACCTGTTTGCCCTCGAATCCCTCGCGGCCGAAGGCGGTCGGACGGCGGCCGCCACCGGCCCCGCGGCCTGGGCCACCACGAGCCCGGTGCCTACGTGGCGCGCCTGGATCCACCAGCGCGCCCGCTGGGGCAAAAAGTCCCGGAAGTACCGTTCAGTCGGAGCGCGCACGGTCAGTGCCCTCATCGCCGGCTACGTCCTGCTCCTCATCGGCCTCCCCCCCGCCGCCGCGGCCGCCCTCTTCCTCGGCAAAACCCTCCTCGATACCTGGTACGCCCACCGCGCCGCGAAGGCCTTCGACCTCCCCTGGCACCCCGGCACCGACGACCTGCGGCTCGCCCTCGGCTACCCGGTCCTCGTGGTGGCGGCCGCCTTCCAAATGCTCCGTCCGATGGAGTGGAAGGGCCGCCGAATTTGACCTCGCCCTTGCGTAACTTGCCCCGCATGAAGGGCCTTTCCGCGATCCGTCAACACCCCTTGGCCACCGCCGGAGCCGCGTGGATCGCCCTGTGGACCCTCATTGCCCTCCTCGGCCCTTGGGTGCGCCCCGACGGCAGCCGCTACGCGAACGACCAACAACTCGAACACGCCCTGCTCGAACCCGGCAGCACCTCCGTCCGCGCCGACGGAACCCACATGACCCACTGGCTCGGGACCGACCGGTACGGCCGCGATTACCTCAGCCGCCTCATGGCCGGTTCCGGCATCAGCCTGGGCGTCGGTGCGGTCGCCGTCCTGATTTCGCTCCTCATCGGCATCGCGCTCGGGGCATGGGCGGGCTACCGCGGCGGGTGGGTCGATGCCGTGCTGAGCGGGTTCATCCAAGTCGTCTGGACCTTGCCGACGTTGCTCATGGTGCTGGCCATCACGCTCGCGTTCGGGAAGGGGTTTTGGCAGGTGTTTGTGGCGATCGGGCTGACGATGTGGGTGGATGTGGCGCGGGTGGTGCGGGGGCAATTCATTTCGTTGCGCGAGCAGGATTTCGTGGAGGCCGCGCGGGCGCTGGGCATTCCGGAGGGGCGCATTTTGTTCCGCCACATGTTGCCAAATGCCGCGGGGCCGCTCATCGTGGTGGCGGCCGCGAATTTTGCCGCCGCCATCCTCATCGAAGCGGGGCTCAGCTTCCTCGGAGTGGGGGCCCAAATCCCCATGCCTTCCTGGGGCAACCTCGTCCAGGAACACTACGCGCTCATCACGGGCCGACACGCTTGGCTCGCCCTCGCGCCCGGGGCCTTGATCGTGAGCGTGGTGCTGAGCTTCACCTGGATCGGGGACGCCCTGCGGTCGGCGGTTTCGAGTTAAATTTGATGCATGCAGGCATTCACCCCCAACCCTGAACACCGCGTTTTCGTGGCCGGTCACCGCGGCATGGTGGGATCGGCAATCGTCCGGGCGCTCGAAACGCGCGGGTACCGGAACATCGTCACGCGCACGCGGGCGGAATTGGATTTGCTGGACCAACGAGCGGTGCGGGAATTTTTCGCGGAGGAGCGCCCGGATTTGGTCTACCTGGCGGCCGCAAAAGTCGGCGGCATCCACGCGAACAACACCTACCGCGCGCAATTTCTGTACGAAAACCTGATGCTCGAGGCGAACATCATCCACGCCGCGCACGAGGCGCAGGTGCAGAAGCTGCTCTTCCTCGGATCCAGCTGCATTTACCCGAAACACGCGGAACAGCCGATGCGCGAAGACGCCCTGCTGACGGGGCCGCTCGAACCGACGAACGAGCCCTACGCGATCGCGAAAATCGCGGGCATCAAGCTGTGCGAAACCTACCGCGAACAATACGGCGACAACTTCATCAGCGCCATGCCGACGAACCTGTACGGTCCCGGCGACAACTACGACCTGCAGAACAGCCACGTCTTGCCGGCCCTGTTGCGTAAAATGCACACGGCGAAGGCCGAAGGAGCCGCTGAAGTGGAAGTGTGGGGAAGCGGTCGCCCGAAGCGGGAGTTCTTGCACGTGGACGATTTGGCCGCGGCGTGCGTGCACTTGATGGACACCTTCAACGAGGCGGGCTGGGTGAACATCGGAACCGGCGAGGACTTGAGCATTCGGGAGTTGGCCGAGCTCATCGCGGACGTGGTGGGCTTTGAAGGGGCGCTTCGGTTCGACCCCAACATGCCGGACGGAACGCCGCGCAAGCTGCTCGATGTGTCCAAGGTGAACGGGTTGGGTTGGAAGGCGCAGATCGGATTGCGCGAAGGCATCGAGGCGGTTTACCACGAGGTGCGCAACCAATTCTGAATGCGCGGGCTCCTCGTGGTCGGCCTGGTGGCGGCTCCGTGGTGCGCCTTCGCGCAGGGCGCTGCATCGGACACCGCGCGGTGGTGGCAACGGGACTTGTTGGATTTTTCGGGCGAAGGGGCTTCGGTCGTCGTGAACCCGCTGCTGGACTTGCAGGTGGGCACGGGGACGAGCGGCCGGGTGTTTGAAAACAACCGGGGCGCCCGGTTTGAGGCGGTCATCGACGGGGAGTGGCGGGTGCAAGGCACGTTGCAGGAGCGACAAGGTGCCGCCGACCCGAGGACTTCGTACTGGGCTTACGAGACCGCGGATTTTGCGGTGGGAACTGTGGCGATGCCGGGGTGGGGGCGGGCAAAATGGGTGGACCGAACGGAATACGAGCCGGGCAGTCCCCTGCGGTTCGATGTTTCGCGCGCCACGACCACCGTGGAACGGCGCGGCGAACGCCTGGATTTCCGCGCAGGCCTCGACAACGTGCACGAGGGGGGCGGGATTGGCAGCGCGTTTTGGAGCCGGGAGGCCGCGCCCCTTCCTTTTGTGAGCCTGTCGCATGCGGCCTCGACGTGGCACGCAAGCGGCTGGGCCGGCTCCGCCATCGGCTCAGACCGAGGGCCCGTTGGAGCGACGGCGGAACCGCTGTATGCACGGCAGCGGGTCAGCCGGTTGGGACTGGGCCTTCACCGGGAGGAGCGCTGGTCGACCGATGTCCTTTGGTACCGGATGGCCCGCGTTCCGTTCGGCGACGAAGCGCACCAGGCTCGGCACTGGGGAGGCCTCCAAGGCTCGATTCGCAAAGGGGCCTTCCACGCCTACGCCGGCCTCGTGTTGGATTGGGCGGCTTGCTTCGAACGCAGCACCCACCCCAAGTGGATGGGCGAGCTCGTGAACGTGAGCTGGGACCGGAAGCAATCCACAGCGTGGATCGAATGGCACCGCGCACGCGCCGGCAGTGCTCGGGCCGTCGGGTTGGACGGTTCGACCCATTTGCCGCTTCTCCATTCGGCCACCCCGATTGCCCATTTTTGGGGGGATGGCGTTTCCACGTTGGCGATGGGTTGGACAGGCAAATCGTCCACATTCCTGCCCAACTGGGTAGGGCACGTCCAAGCAGAGCGCACGTTCATGCAGTCCGATGGCGCGAACGCCACGTCTCGGAATACGTGGTCGAATCCCCCACTGGCATCCCTCATGATATCATGTGAACGCCGGCTGATTCCCGATTGGCCGATATCTTTTGTGGCTGGTTTTCAGTATGTTAAATGGAACATGACATCGCAATGGGCGAACCTCAGATTTCGCAACGGAACCTGTTTCATCGCATTGTCACATAAATTTCATGCCACGGGCCGGTCATCCGCTCCTCATAATGGGATAAATTAGGGTCGTGGAGAACATCCTTGTCTTAACCAAAACCTTCCTCCTTTCGAGCGCGCTGGTCGTGTTCGCCATGCCGACGCTCATCCGGGTCGCCCATCTCAAGCGACTGGTGGACGAGCCGGAAGGCGATCGCAAACTGCACGCACGCGCGGTGCCGACCATCGGAGGCGTGGCCGTTTTTTTCGGCTTCATGGCGGCGGTGACGATGTTCTTGCCGAAGGTGATTCAAACGCCCGAAGCGGGGGAGCATTGGGGGGCGGCCCTCACCGCGCTCATCGCCTTGTTTTTTGTGGGATTGAAAGACGATTTGGTCGGCCTTTCACCGAGTAAGAAATTGCTCGTCCACCTGCTGCTCGGTGGCTTGCTCATTTTCGAAGGCGGCTTCCGAATCACCACATTCAACGGCTTGTTCGGCATCCACGAGATTCCGTTTTACGCCTCGTCGGCCTTCAGTTTGTTCGTGTACATCGTGGTGGTGAACGCCATGAACTTGATCGATGGAGTGGATGGCCTGGCCGGAGGATTCGGCGTGATTTCAGGCCTCGCTTTCGGAACGTTGTTTGCCGCAACAGGCCAAATCCAAAGCGCAGTCGTCGCCTTCGCCCTCGCCGGAGCCTTGGCCGGTTTCCTCCGCCACAACTGGCATCCCGCGAAGATTTTCCTCGGCGATGGCGGCTCCCTCCAAGTGGGCTTGCTGGCCTACGTATTGGCCGTCCAATGCATCAACCTGAACGAAGCGGCCTTGCCCGGCCTGCTGTCGGCCATGTCCCCTCCGGTCATCGCCATGACCTTGCTTGCCTATCCCCTCGTGGATACGTTGCGCGTGTTTACGTTGCGCGTGCTCAAAGGGCGCTCACCGTTCTCGCCTGACCGCAATCACCTGCACCACCGCATGATGGCGCTCGGATGGGGGCATCGCCGGACGAGCACGACGGTTTACGCCTACTCCTTCTTCATGGCCTTGCTGGCGTGGAGCATCTTCTCGTTCATCCCAGGAGATGCGACGGTGCTGTTCATGGGGGTGCTGGCGTTGGCCTTCGCATTGTTCTCGCCCATTCTACGAAAATCCGCGAGCATCAAGGCCCATCGGCGGGAGCGCATTGAAAAAGAGCGCCACCAAATGCGCCGAGAAGGCGGCAAGCCGGCTCCTTTGACCGACATTTGAGGCATGCACCGTCCGATGGCTTTCGGTTGGGGACTGCTCCTCGTTTGGGGAAGCGTTCACGCCCGACCCGCTGTGGATTCGCTGCCTCCTTTTCCGCGCATCCTGACGCATGCCCTGGAAGAACAGGAGGCGCTGGATTCGGCGGGATGGAGCGTGGGGGCTGGCGTGGAACCCTTGTTCGCGTTGGGTTCGCTGCAAAGCCCGATGTTTTCGGGGAGCGGTGGATGGGGCGGAACGGGGCTGCTCGAAGTGCGGGGCGAGGATGAGGATTCGCGGTGGACGGTTCATGTGAAAGGGCAGTACCGGCGGGTGCCGGGAGTTTCGGGGGCGTGGCACGATTTGGCCTACCATTGGGGCATGCTCGATGGCTGGGGCCGGGCCTCCACGCCCAACCTCACGTCCATCGGTGCGACCCGGCTCGAGGGCTTGGTGACCCACCAGCTCAGCCCGTCGATGCGTGTGCAGCTGGGGCAAGTGGCACGGCATTGGGGGCACGGCTGGCGGTCGGTTTGGATGGACCAAGCCGCAGCGCCTCTCCCCCAGCTCGCCCTCCAAGTCGATGGCGGTCGCGTTCGGTACGAGCACGTGATCGCCTCGAAGCGGGTCTGGTCCGAAGGCGCTCCGCCCGACCTCCCCGGGACCGACCCCAACGCCTGGGCTCCCTGGCAATACGCCGAGCGAAACCGTTCCTTCCTCGCCGCCCATTCCGTGAGCGCCGACCTCGGCCGCGGCTTCCAAGGCTCGCTCTTCGGAGCGGTGACGTGGCTGGCGGTCGATTCCGGCATCCCGTTCCGTCTCGAGCCCGCCTACTTCGTCCCGTTCGTGGCCTTCCGGCCGACGGAATACCGGCTCGGATCAGCCGACAACGCGCTCGTCGGCCTCGAAGGCGCTTGGCGTTCCCCGGACGGGCGCTGGTTGCTCAGCAGCCAGTGGCTGTTCGACGAATGGGTGACCCGCGAGGTGTTCAGCGACCGGGGCTGGTGGGCGAATAAATGGTCGACCGTCCACACCGTGCAGCGCAAGGGCGATGTGCTGCATGCCGTCCTCGAACGCTGCGCGGCACGGCCGTATACGTACAGCCACGTGGTGGAGGAAACGGCGTGGACCCACGACCGGAGCCCCCTCGCGCACCCGCTTGGGGCGAACTTCATTGAATGGCGCGTTCGGGGCATCGCCACGTGGG
>CAYMHW010000092.1:0-7013 GCA_964390365.1 uncultured Comamonadaceae bacterium
AGTACGGCATCAAGGACCTGTACATCGGAGCGCCGGTGAAGTTGGGCAAGAACGGCGTCGAGGAAATCATCGAGCTGGACTTGAACGACGACGAAAAGGCCCTCTTGGCGAACAGCGAAGCTGCTGTGCGTTCGGTGGCCGACGTCCTCGACCGCATGAATGCCGAGAAGGCCTGATCAGCCCTGAACGAACCAACGAAATGGAACGGGGGCCGCGGTTGCGGCTCCCGTTTTCGTTGGCATAAACCGAACGAGGTAGGCCCCTGGCCTTACGGTGGGAAGCGTCCATTCCGTCCACCCTCCGGGTACGGGCGATTCGGCGACCAATTCACCGAGCACGGACCACACTTCCACCGTTCCCGCGACGCCGCGGCCTTGCAAGGGGCGAAGGGCACTTGGACGATCACTTGATCCCGGGTTGGGAAACAGCGCCCATTCCCGCGGAACCGAAGGGAGCTCATTCACCGAAAGCGGACCGCTTGCGTACAGCCGCACCCCACCGTTTTGGATCCCGATGGCCAATTCCGGCAACCCGTCGCCATCGAGGTCGCCCATGGAAGCGGCCGCGCGCAAACCCGGTGCGAACCCGCCGATGGCTTCACTCACCTCCGCCAGCCCCGCAGCCCAGTCCGCCGGATTCACCGTGCCGAAATCCTGAACTCGTCCGGTTTCGTTCGCCACAAAAACGTGAAGCCCGTCCGCATCCTCGTACAGACATGGCACGCTGTAGCCGTTGATGCCCAGTTGATTGTCCACCTGGATGCCCGCCCAATCGCCTTGAGCACACCAGCCGCTCTCGCATCCGAGGAACAGCTTCAGGGTGCCATTTTTGTGCCCCACGACCAAATCCAACGCCCCATCACCCTGCACGTCCACGAGCTGCGGCGCAGCGAATTGCCCCACGTCGATGAGTCCACCTTCCGAGTCCACCAGCGCCAACTCATCCAGTTCGAACTCTGGCCACGCCCCCGGCCCGGCCACGTTGTTGTAAGCGTGCAGCACGCCGAGCTCGTCGCCCACCACCGCATCCACGTCGCCATCCCCGTCGAGGTCGCCGAACGCCGGGTAAGCGCTCTCGATGCCGTTCGCCGAAAAATCAATCGCGCTTTCCGTCCACAGCTCGAAGGCCGGTTCCAATGCGGTGCCCGTGTTCTTGAACAAAGCGAGCGCCGTAGGGGTCATGCCGACGCCTTCATACCGTTCCTTGTTCGCCAAGGCCAAATCCAGCAACCCATCCCCATCGAGGTCCGCCCAAACCGGCGCAGCCCCCCGCCCCACGTCCAGCATCCCCTCCTGAACGAACCGGTCCGTCACCCACTCCCAAACCGGAGCCGCCTCCGTCCCCGCATTCCGCCAAACGTGCACGGCTGCGTCGTCATCCGTTTCGATGTGCGTGTTCGGCGAGACCACGAGGTCCACCACGCCATCCGCATCGTAATCCAGCGGATACGCCGCCGGAAAGCGCGGAACCTTCAACGTGTCCTCGGGACCGCTGTGCGGCAGGAGGGAGGGAAAGAAAGGGTCGGCGAAAACCGTGCTGTCTTGTCCGTCCACCGCGTCTTCAAGCAGCAAGGCCACCAGGGTCGGGTAGGAGACATCGCCCACGAGCAAATCGGGCAAGGGCGTCTCGTCGTCCAAATTCAGCAGCGTGACCGTTCCGCCGGCGTGCCGATTGCCCCCAAGGGCTCCCGGCCGCACGTTGCGCGGATCCACCACATTGAAGCTGCACGAGTGGTCCGCTCCGATGAACACGCTGTTGTCCTCAAAGCCTTCGTTCCACATGCCGAAGCACCGGTTCGTGCATTCGAAATCGAGCCCGCACGCCGTTTGGCCCGTGAAGGCGTACAGCGTGGAGCTCGTTTCCGTGAAGGTCACGATGTCCAATGCGCCGTCGCCGTTGAAGTCGCCGATGGCGGGTTTGTCGATGGTCAGGCACAGGACCGACAAGTCCTCGGCACCGCCCCCGAAGTTCCACGAGGCCATGAGGGGTTGGGCGACCAGTTCGAAGGCGGGCGTGCCGGCAGTGGCGGCGGTCATCACGTTGTGGTAGACGTGGACGCTGTTTTGGTATCCGGTAAACAAATCCGGTTGCCCATCGCAATCGTAATCGCGCAACAGCACCCAATGCTCCAACTCCGGCCACCCCATTTCCCAATCGAGCCGCTCCACGAAACGCCCGTCCGGCAGCCGCTCAAACAGCAGCACCCGTTCCCCGTCGCGATCGAACGCGAACAGGTCGTCGTCCCCGTCCAAGTCGAAGTCGATCGACGACCACTGCGGCGCCGTCAATCCCCCCGCAAACGGATGATCGAGGACGGTGCCGTCGATGGTCACCGAAGGACCGGCTGAGGGCGTCCACGTGAAAGGGGTTTGAGCAGTCAAACTCATCAGGCCACCGCACAGCGTGCTCAACAACGACAGGGTCTGGAACTTCATCGGATTCAATTTCATCCGAAAGATGCGGAAAATGCCCGGATTCCAGGTGCGTTTCGTCAGGATGGTTCGACGAGGAGGGGATTAACTTCGCATGCATGGAAGGAAATCAACAGGGACGGTGGGCCGCGGTGGGGGCGCTTTGGGTTGCGTTGGGCATCGCGGTGGGGGCTGTGGGCGTGCACGTGTTGGAGGCGCGCGGCATGATGGAGGGGGCGGAGCGTTGGGCGCTGGCGGGGCGCTACGCGGTGACGATGGGCGTGGGCACCGTGGCGTTGGTCGCGTTGCGGCGGTCGTTCATGCCGCAGGCGGCGCCATGGCCGGAGCGCGTGCTGACGTTGGGCTTGCTGGGATTTGCGGGCGGCTTGCTCGTGAAGGGGGTGGACCCGGATTCGGCCGTGGGGAGCGTGATTCCGGTGGGCGGAGCGCTGCTGATTGCGGGCTGGATTTGGGCTGCAGGCCAAATCTTCTTCCACCTCACCCCCCGACCCCGTTGAATGCCTACCTTTGTATTGGGAAATGCAATGAACAGTTCTCTATGAAACATGTTGGAAACACACCGTTCGATGCCTCGCTGAAGGCCATCGGACTGGAAGGCGTGGCCCGTGCCCACTGGAACCTTCCGCCGGCCAAATTGGTCGTCCAAACCCTGCTTCGCGGCGAAGGGGTGCTCACAAACAGCGGTGCCTTGGCCGTCGACACCGGTAAGTTCACCGGGCGTTCGCCCAAGGACCGGTTCATTGTGGACGATGCCCTGACCCACCACGAGGTCGATTGGGGAAAAATCAACCAGCCCCTGAGCTCGGACCACTTCGCTCTGTTGCACGCGGACATGGTGGCTCACCTCGAAGGCAAAAGCGTGTTCGTGCGCGATGCGGCAGTCGGAGCCGATGCGGCCACCCAACTGCGGGTGCGCGTCATCACGGAGAAGTCGTGGGCGAACCTCTTCGTGCACAACATGTTCGTGCGCTTGGCAGATCGGGAGGTGCTGGTGCCGGAATTGGACTGGCACATCATCTGCGCGCCGAGCTTTGAAGCGGATCCCGCGCGCCACGGGGTGCGTCAAGCGAACGTGTCCGCCATCGATTTCACGCGCAAGACCATCCTCATTGCCGGCTCGGCCTACACGGGTGAGATCAAAAAGGGCATGTTTTCGGTGATGAACTTTGTGCTGCCCACGGTGCACAGCGTGTTCCCGATGCACTGTTCGGCGAACCGCGACGCGGCGGGCAACACGTCGATTTTCTTCGGGCTGTCCGGTACCGGCAAGACCACCCTCAGCAGCGACCCCGACCGATTCCTCATCGGCGACGACGAACACGGTTGGGGCGATTCGGGCGTCTTCAACATGGAGGGTGGCTGCTATGCGAAGACCATCGACCTTTCCGAGGAGAAGGAGCCGCAGATTTACCGAGCCATTCAATTCGGAGCCTTGCTCGAGAACGTTCGGTTCGAGGCCGATGAGGTCACTCCAAACTACGCGGACGATTCCATCACGGAGAACACCCGCGTTTCGTATCCGATTCACCACATTCCTGGAGCGGTAGCCGACAGCCGGGGTGACCATCCTAAGGACATTTTCTTCCTGACATGCGACGCGTTTGGCGTGTTGCCTCCCATCAGCCGGCTCGACAAAGGCCAAGCCATGTACCACTTCCTCAGCGGCTACACCGCGAAGGTGGCGGGCACGGAGGTGGGCATCACCGAGCCCACGGCGGCGTTCAGTGCGTGCTTCGGGGCGCCGTTCATGCCGCTGCATCCCACGCGTTACGCCGAGATGTTGGGCGAGCGGATGGAGGCGCACAACGTGCGGATTTGGTTGGTGAACACCGGCTGGTCCGGCGGAGGCTACGGAGTGGGCGAGCGCATGAAGTTGAAGTACACCCGAGCCATGATCGGCGCGGCGATGCGCGGTGAATTGGACGATGCGGAGATGATGACGGATGCGACGTTCGGGTTGACGTTCCCTGTGGCTTGCCCAGGTGTTCCCGAGCAGTTGATGAATCCCCGCGACGCGTGGTCCGATGGCGCAGCTTACGACGCCGCAGCGGCTCACCTCGCGGGGTTGTTCGCTCAAAACTTCAAGGCGTTCGAGACCATGGCTTCCGAGGCCATCCTCGAAGCAGCGCCCACGGTCTGATTGAAGCGACCTACAGGAATCAGCGGGGCGGGTCGATTTGGCCCGCCCCGCTTATTTTCGCAGCATGCGATTCTTCTACGCACCGGAGGTTACCACCCCGTTTCATGAGCTGGATGCCGAGGAAACTCGCCATGTGGTGAAGGTGTTGCGCGCTCAGGTGGGCGACGCTTGCATCCTGACCAACGGGCGGGGTGCAGTGTACGAGGGGGTCATCAAACAGTTGGACAAACGCACGTGCATCCTGGAAACCAAGTGGGTCCGCGACGACGCGCCTTCGGCGCGCCCGCTGCAGCTCCTCGTCGCCCCGACGAAGGCCACCGACCGATTCGAGTGGATGCTTGAAAAGGCCATGGAGTTGGGGGTGGAGGGGATTTGGCCCCTCGTGACGGCGCGTTCGGAACGATCTCGGGAGAAGCCCGAGCGCTGGATGCGCATCCTCGTGGCGGCTTTGAAGCAAAGTCGGCAAACGCATTTGCCTGAGCTGCATCCCTTGATGTCGTGGAGCGATGCCTTGACCGCGCAAGGTGAACGCCGTGGATTCATTGCGCACTGCTTGCCCGCGCTGGGCGATTCCGGTAAGCCGCACTTGCTCCATGCTGCCAAAGGGCTTTCGGGCGGTTGGGTGGCCATCGGTCCCGAAGGCGACTTCACGCCCGACGAAATCCGTGAAGCGATCGCGCTGGGCGCTCAAGAAGTGAGCCTCGGAGAAAACCGCTTGCGCACGGAGACGGCCGGGGTAGCCGCCGTACACAGCTTTCACCTCGCGGCTCTTTAACCTTTCGGCGCTTCCGGCAGCGGTTGCCAGTGCGTCACGTCCCGAAAGAACTGGTTGCTGTTCCCTTCGCCGGACCAAAAATGCACCCCGTGCTGCTCCGCCTTCTCTGGATTGCCCGCATAAAAGTCCTTGCAAAACCGCAGCACGATGACTTCGCGCACTTCGAATTCGAGGGACTTTCCGGGAGGGAACACCCGGTTGCCCGGCACGAAGGCCAAGACCCGCTCGTCATTTTCAGGCAAGCAATCGGTGCACGCAATCCAGTCCATCACTTTCCGCTGAAGGTGGGAGCACGTTTTTCCAGAAAGGCCGCGACGCCCTCCGCGTAGTCCGCCGTTTCCGAAGCGGTGATTTGCAAATCCCGCTCCGTCGTCAGGTGTTCGGAAAGCGGGGATTCCCATCCGGCATTGAACGCGCGCTTGGTGAGGCCCAGGCCGCGGGTGGGCATGGCGGCCAATGCGTCCGCCAATTCAGCCACCGTCGATGCGAACGCCTCCGGTTCCACGGCCTTGAAGATCATTCCCATCGATTCCGCCTCGCGAGCTTCCACCGGGGTGCCGAAGAAGGCGAGCGCTGTGGCGCGCTGTTGCCCGATGAGCCGCGGCAGCATCCACGTCCCGCCGCTGTCGGGGATGAGCCCGATTTTTGAAAACGCTTGGATGAACTTCACGCCGTGTTGGGCGATGGTCAGGTCGCAGGCGAGGGCGATGTTCGCTCCGGCGCCCGCCGCTACGCCTTGGACCGCAGCGATGACGGGCTTTTCCATGTTGCGGATGCGGCGCACGCTTTCGTTGTACGTCTCCTCGACGATGACCCGGAAATCGGGCGCGTCGGGGGCGGTGACTTCTTTGAGGTCTTGGCCGGCGCAGAATGCCTTGCCCGCACCGGTGATGACCACGCATCGCACGCTTTCATCGGCTGCGGCGGCGTCGAGCGCGGCTTGAAAGGCCTTGCCCATGTGCCGGTCGAAGCTGTTGAACACTTCGGGCCGGTTCAGCGTCAACGTGCGCACCGCACCGCGGTCTGAAATCAAGATGGAATCCGCCATGGGATCAGGGTTGGGTGATTTGAATGCGTTGGCGGACGTCGCCCGCTGCCAAGATGTACATGCCCGAAGGCAAGGAGGGCAGGTTCCATGAGGTCCGGCCGAAGAGCGTCCGTTCGGCGACGATGCGACCGCTCACGTCGAGCAGCTGGGCGCGGCATCCGTCGGGAAACCCTTGGAGTTGGAGTTGATTGCTGGCGGGATTTGGCCAAACCCACGCCCGCCCATCGGACTCTGCAACGCCCGCCCAAAATCCTTCCGCGGTGGCCGTACATCCAAGCGCGTCCACCACGGTAACGTTCACGTAATACCCTTGGAGAGTGACCAGTTCAAAGAAGCCATCGCACAGAACAATCAGGTCCTCAAAGAACGGCAAGGAGGGTGCGGTGCAGGTGTTGCCGAGTTCGTCCATCCAAGTGATTTCGAACGGAGCGGTGCCACCGGCGATGTCCAATTGAAAGCCCGTGCCATCCGATTCCACCGAGACCTCAAGGGCACACGGTAAGCAGGCGGGCAGGGGCTCCGGATCGAGTTCAATCACCGCAGCGTCCAGGCCGTCGAGCCCGCTGAAGATGGGCAAGGCCGCTGGATAACGCGTCGCTCGGAACGTCATGTTGGCCG
>CAYMHW010000093.1:0-6840 GCA_964390365.1 uncultured Comamonadaceae bacterium
AGAAGCAGGAATCCAAGCGCCGGCGCGAACTCGAGCGGGAACTCGAATGGGTGCGTCAAAGCCCGAAGGGCCGCCGCGCAAAGAACAAGGCCCGTGTGAACAACTACGAAGCGATGCTCGCAGAAGGCACGGAGGAGAAGGACGCCCGCTTGAGCATTCCAATTCCCAACGGACCGCGTTTGGGCAACGTGGTCATCGAGGCCGAGCACATCACGAAGGGCTTCGATGATCGCTTGCTCATCGAGGACCTCAGCTTCTCCCTGCCGCCGGCAGGCATCGTGGGCGTCATCGGACCCAACGGCGCGGGCAAGACCACGTTATTCCGCATGATCATGAACGAAGAAACGCCGGACGGTGGCTCGTTCCGGGTGGGTGAAACGGCTGTGGTCGGATACGTGGACCAACGGCACGCGGACATCGACCCGGAGAAGACGGTTTGGGAAGTGGTCAGCGGCGGCAACGAGCAACTCGAAATCGGCGGCAAGCTGTTCAACAGCCGGGCCTACGTTTCGAAGTTCAACTTCGGCGGTTCCGACCAACAGAAGAAGTGCGGTGTGCTGTCTGGTGGGGAGCGCAACCGCCTCCACCTCGCCATGACGCTCAAGACCGAGGCGAACGTCCTGCTGCTGGACGAGCCAACGAACGACATCGACGTCGACACGCTGCGCGCACTCGAGGAAGGCATCCAGTCCTTCGCGGGTTGTGCAGTGGTGATTTCGCACGACCGGTATTTCCTCGACCGAATTTGCACGCACATCCTCGCATTCGAGGGCGATTCCCAGGTGGTTTGGTTCGAAGGCACGTACAGCGAGTACGAAGAGAACAAGAAGAAGCGCTTGGGAGACGTGGGCCCGAAGCGCGTGAAATACCGCAAACTTGTCCGCGGATAAGGTCATCGGCCGGTTTGCGCCGTCGCCCACCGGTCCCTTGCACGAGGGGTCGATGGTGGCTGCGGTGGCGTCGTGGTTGGATGTGCGGGCTCGTGGAGGAACGTGGCTCGTTCGGATGGACGACCTCGATCCGCCGCGCGAAGTGGCGGGGGCGGCGGACGGCATTTTGCGGACGCTGGAGCGGTTTGGGTTGATTCCGGACGAGCCGGTCGTGTACCAAAGCCAGCGGGACGAGGCCTACGCGGCCACGTTGAACACCTTGTTGGAGCGCGGCGACGCCTTCGGTTGCGTGTGCACGCGGGCGCAACTCGAGGGGCACGCGGTGTATCCCGGTACGTGCCGCGATGAGCCGCCGGCTGGTGCACCGCGATCGGTGCGGTTTCGTGTGGGAGCCGGGCGCGTGGAATGGGAAGACCGGTGGGCGGGGCATTGCGCGTTCGACCTCGCGGAGGAGGTGGGGGATTTCGTGCTGAAGCGCGCGGATGGGTTGTGGGCGTACCACTTGGCGGCCGTGGTGGACGACGCGGCTGCGGGGGTGACCGATGTGGTGCGTGGGGCCGATTTGTTGGATTCGACGGCTCGGCACATTGCGTTGCAGCAGCGTTTGGACCTCCCCACGCCGCGGTATGCGCACCTGCCTGTGGTGACGAATGCGCAAGGCCAAAAACTTTCCAAGCAAACCCTCGCGCCCCCCGTGGACGACCTGCCCGTCGCCACCGTCCTCGCTCGGGTCTTCGCGCACCTCGGCCTGCCGTCGGTGGCCGCGGATCGCCCCGAAACCATGCTCGCAGAAGCCACCTTATATTGGAAACTCCCCGTATGAAAAACCTGGCCTCCTTGGTGTTCTCAGCCTGGTCGGTCGTCGTCAGCGCCCAATGCCCCGCCGAGGGCACAGTGCGGTATCAGGAACGCACGTACCCCGTGGTCGCCATCGGCGGGCAGTGTTGGTTCGCCGAGAACTTGTCGGCGGCGGCGTTTTCCAACGGGGACGCGCTTCCGGTCGTGGACGATCCGGATTTGTGGGACGCGGGGTGGCCTGCGAATTCGGCGGCTGTGGTGCGGGCAGGCATTCCGCGCCGGGCGCCTGAGGGCAGCATCGAGCACGGCTGGTACTACAACGGGCACGTGGTGGTGGATGAGCGCGGGATTTGTCCTGGGGGATGGCACGTGCCCACGCACGAAGAGTGGATGACGCTGGAAATCGCCTTGGGATGCGGGGAGGCGGAGGCGGCCAAATTCGGATTCCGCGGAGGAACTCAAGGCGCGCAACTCCGGGCCCACTTGCCTGATTACGAGGACTGGACGGGCAGCAACGCCTTCGGCTGGAATGCCTTGCCGTCTGGATTCCGTACGTCAGAGGGGCGGGATTCCAACTTCGGCGACAGCGCGTACTTCTGGTCGTCGACGCGGCGCAGCTCCCGTTCGCTTTACATCCGCGGATTGACGGGGCATCGGATGGACGTGTACAGTTCGGAAATGGACTTGGCGACGGGGTGCTCCATTCGGTGCATGCGCGACGCGCCGTGATCAAGGAGTGGTCAATTCGTCGATGAGGTCCACCATGGCCTCGAATTCCTCGGGGTCGTAAAGCCGGGTCAACATCCGAATCGTTCCTTCCGCGTCGATGACCACGTTCCGGGTGACTCCGGCCTTCGGGGCCGCGATGGAATGGAAGACGGCGCCGGCCGGGTCGGGGGCGAGGGGGTAGGTGACGCCGATTTGTTCCGCGAACTGGGCTACCTTCTCCGCGGGCTCGTCGTAATCCACGCCGATGAGGACGAATTCGCGGTCCTTGAACGCCTGGTGCACCTGCGTTTCCAACTCCGGCATTTCCTTGCGGCATACGCTGCACCACGATGCAGTGAACTGCAGTACGATGGTTTTTCCGGCCAACGAAGCGTTCGTGTACCGCGTGCCATCGAGGCCGGTCAGTTCGAACGCCGGCATGGTTTCTCCGACGGAAACGATGTAGCCGCGGTCATCGTCTTGTGCAGCGGCCGTCAGCGTCAGGGACAGGGCAAGGAATAGGAGGATGCGCATGGCAGGTGGGATATCGAGATCAAGGTTTCAAAGGGCAAAATCGCGGTGCCCTCCGCAAGGGTTTGGATCCGCTCGGCCAAGGGGTCCAGGAGTTCGGGGTTCTGCATGGCGGTGTTGCAGGTTTCGTGGCCGGCCCCGTCGAATGCCCACAAGCTCGAAGTGCGCTTGGCCGCGAGGTAACACCCGTGCAGCGCCCCGCCACCGTCGAGGACGAACGCCCCTGGGGCATCCGCCGCGCACCCGCGGTGCACGGCGCGGCCGAAGGGAACGACCCCATCGCACGTCCCGTGGAACGCGAACAGCGGCGGGGCATCGCTGAGGTCCAGTCCTTCCGCCTCCAACGCTCCGGAAAAGCTCACCACCGCTCCGACCGGTTCTTCGGCGAGCACCAGGGCGTAGAGCAGGGCGGCTTCGGCTCCAGCAGACGAGCCGCCCACCGCAATGAACGAGGCGCCGCGGTCGCGGATCGCCTTGACGGCAGCGCCGAGGTCTTCGGCCGCCCAGCGGATGGCCTCGCGTTTGGCCTCCACGGGCACGTTGCAACCAAACCCCACGCCCACCTGCCGCAACCGGTACGAAATGGAAGCCACATTCACCCCGCGCGCTGCAAGCCCCTCGGCCAAATCCACCACCGGCCCCGCCGTGCGAGCCCCCCCACTGAACCCGCCCCCGTGCGCGAACACGAGCCAAGGCGCGTCCGCTGACTCCGCGAGGTACAGGTCCATCCGCAGGACTTCTTTGCCCCGTTCAGCAAAGGGCACATCCCGCTGGCCCCCAGCTGCGAAAGCGACGAGGAGCCCGGCGACCGTTGCGAGAATCGAGTACCTTGGCGCGAACGAAATCATGATGATGAAGGTACGAACAGGTGCGATGCGGGGTGCGACCACCGCGCTCTTTCTCCTCGCTGGGGTGTCCTGGATGCTGGCCCAGGTGTCGTCGGTAGCCGGTCGCGTTGTGGATGTGGACGCGCGGTTTCCGCTGCCGGGAGCGACCGTGGAGTTGTTTGCGGCCGGGGCGCCCTCTCAGTTCACGTCCACGGATGGGGCGGGGCGGTTCGCGTTTGAGTCCGTGGAAGTGGGGCGGTGGAGCGTGCGCATCGGATTCATCGGGTACGAGCCCTTTGTGCAAGATGCGGTGGAGGTGTCGAGTGGTCGTCCGGTCCATCTCGAGGTTTCGTTGCAGGAATCCCTGGTGGCGTTGGAGGCCGCTGAGGTGAGTGCGACGGAGGATTCGGATGGGTTGATGAACGAAATGGCCACGGTGAGTGCGCGGGCGTTCACGGTGGAGGAGACGGATCGCTATGCGGGGTCGCGGGGGGATCCCGCGCGGATGGCGAGCAACTTCGCCGGGGTGCAGGGGGCGGACGACAGCCGCAACGACATCGTGGTGCGAGGAAACAGCCCGAGTGGCGTGTTGTGGCGCGTGGAGGGCGTGGATTTGCCCAACCCCAACCACTTCAGCATTCCGGGAACAGGGGGCGGACCGGTGGCCATCTTGAACAACAAGGTTCTGGCGAACAGCGACTTTTACACGGCGGCCTTTCCGGCGGAGTTCGGGAATTCCACGGCGGCGGTGTTCGATTTGCGGATGCGCAACGGGAGTGCGGAACGGGGGGTGCGCAGTGCGCAGTTTGGCTTTCTCGGGGCGGAGGCCATGCTCGAAGGGCCCTTGAATCGGGAGAAGCGTTCGACGTTCCTCGTGAATTACCGCTACAGCAGCGCGGTGATTTTCTCGAAGTTGGGCATTGACATTGGCACGAGTGCGGTACCGTATTATCAGGACGGGACGTTTCGGCTGTTCTTTCCGCAGCGGAACGGGGGCGCGCTGGCGTTCTGGGGGATCGCTGGAGTCAGCCAGGTGGACATCATGATCAGCGAGCAGGAACGTCCGGAGCGGAACATTTATGGGGACAACGACCGGGACCAGCTGTTTGGTTCGGGGACGGGGATTGTGGGGGCGACGTACACCCGGCCCGTGAATGAGCGGACGTACTTGAAGGCGACGTTGGCGGCGAGCCGCGATCGGCAGGACAGTGAGCACAATTTGGTCTACCGCGAATTGCTCACCCCCGACAGTACCTACCGGCTGGATAGCGTGGTGGACTACATGCGCTACCACTTTCACAACAACCGCCTGAGCGCCGCGGTGCACGCCACCACCAAGCGGGATGCGCGGACCACGTGGCGGTATGGCGTGAACGTGGACTACCGCGTGGGCGTGTTCGAGGACAGCATCCGCATCGAGGTGGACAGTTTGGAGGCGTTGCAGGGGTGGGAGCGCCGGTGGGATGCACGCCAAACCTCCGTCCTCCTTCAACCCTTCGTCCAGTGGAAATTCCGACCGAATCCCGAGTGGACCTTTTCGGCCGGGTGGCACGCCCAGTACCAGTCCCTTTCCGGCGACTTCTCGTGGCTCGAACCGCGGTTGGGCGTGCAGCACCAACGGGGCGTCAACCGGTTCACCGCGGGGTTGGGCATCCATTCGCAAGTGCAGTCCAGCTACTTGTACGCGGCGTCGAATGGTGTCTTGCCCGACGGCACGTTGAATGCGCCCAACACCGGCATGGGCATGACCCGCAGCGGGCACGCGGTGGTGGGCTGGGCGCGGCCGCTCGGCGAGGTGTGGTCCATGAAGGCCGAAGTGTACCGGCAGCACCTGTGGAACATCCCGGTCGAGCTCGAGCCGAGCGCGTTTTCGCTCATCAATTCAGGAGCGGGCTTCAGCCGGTTGTTTCCCGACAGCCTGACGAACGAGGGCACCGCCCGCAACCAAGGGGTGGAACTGACCGTGTCGCGAGCGTTTCGGGACAACTGGTTCGTCCTCCTCACCGGGTCGCTCTTCGATTCCAAGTTCGTGGGCAGCGATGGGGTGGAGCGGAATACGGACTTCAACGGCGGCTATGCGTGGAACGCCTTAGCGAGCAAGGACTGGCGATTCAGCCCGGCGTGGAGTTTGGTGACGGGATTGAAGGTGACGCGGGCGGGCGGACGGCGGTATGGGACTCCGGATTTGGCCGAGAGCAATGCCCGACGCGAGCTCATTTACCTCGATGAGGGCTTCAACGAGCTGCAATTTGATCCTTACTTCCGCGTGGACCTCAAGACGAACCTCACGTGGAATCGCCCGGAAAGCACCCACCAGTTGGGCATCGATTTCGTCAACCTGACGGGGCGCCAAAACGTGCTGAAGCTGACCTACGCACCCGATGAGTCCGGCAATCCGGAGGACAGCATTCGCGAGGAATACCAGTTGGGCTTCCTGCCGATTTTCTTCTACCGCGTGGACTTCTGAGCGGTCAGCTGGATCGCGTGGGCTTCGTGCGTTCCTTCGGGGGCGCTGATTCTCCGCTCCGTGGGTGGAACTGCGTCACCTGCTGGCGCAGGAACCGACGATCGAGGTGCGTGTAGATTTCCGTCGTGGACAGTTGGGCGTGGCCGAGCATGACTTGAACGGCCCGCAAGTCGGCTCCGGCTTCCACGAGGTGCGTGGCGAAGCTGTGGCGGAACGTGTGCGGGCTGACGTGTTTGCGGATGCCCGCTTGGATGGCCACGCGGCGGATCATGGTGAACGCCATTTGGCGGCTCATTCCACGGCCTTGGCGTCCGAGGAACAGGGTGTCCTCATGCCCTTGGGCCGGCACGATGTTCGACCGGTAGTGGCTGAGGTAATCGTCGATGGCGTTCATGGCATTCGTCCCGATGGGGATGATGCGCTCCTTGTTTCCTTTGCCGATAACGCGGACCAAACCATCCACCAAGTCCACTTGACTCAGTTTCAACTCCACCAATTCCGTCACGCGCAATCCGCAGCTGTACATGGTCTCGAGCATGGCCTTGTTGCGCACACCTTCCCTTCGGGACAAATCAATGCTGTCAATGAGCAAGCTGATTTCCTGCACACTCAACACATC
>CAYMHW010000094.1:0-6661 GCA_964390365.1 uncultured Comamonadaceae bacterium
GGTGCGCGCAGCCGAACGGCGACGACTCCCACCGGTATTACACCTTCGGCAGTTCGGTGCGGGATTTGGCCATGTGGGTCGAGGCCCTGCACCGTTGTGGCGAGCGTGAGTCGGCTGCGCAACTCGGACGCGAGTTGG
Organism: uncultured Comamonadaceae bacterium; assembly: GCA_964390365.1. Classification (GTDB taxonomy): domain Bacteria; phylum Bacteroidota; class Bacteroidia; order Flavobacteriales_D; family Sanyastnellaceae; genus JALQTD01. Next base: position 139 of record CAYMHW010000094.1, read on the forward strand.
CGGAAGCGCTGGGAGCAGGTTGGCGGTCGACCCAAGAAATTGCCTTCGGATTGAATACCCTCGGGGAGGTTTTCCAGCCCAAACCCGATGCCCTCCTCGATGTCGAGGTTGGATTCAACGGCGTTTCCCAACGCTACGTGAGCGATCGCCGAATTGTGGAGGTGCCCGTATCCAACCCGGACAAAGCGCAATCCCTGAACGTCCAGTGCAACGGCGATTGTTTCGTCACGATTACCCGAAGCGGAGTCCCTGTTTACGGGAAGGAATCGGCGGGATCTTCGGGATTGACGATGTCGGTGGCGTACCTCGATGGCAATGGCAACCCGATGGACGTGGGGTCGGTTCGCGTGGGTTCGACGATGCGCATTCGGATTCAGGTCAAGCGCACGAAAGAAGGGACCCAGGTCGAACGAATGGCCTGCACGGTGCCGCTTGCCGACGGTTGGGAGGTGACGAATACGCGGTTGAGCGGAGAGGCCGGCAACGGTGGGGTGGAGCACGAGGACTTCCGGGATGACCGGGTGTTGACGTATTTCGATTTGGCCTACGGCAACGCGCGTGTGCTGGAGTTCGAACTGATTGCCACGTATCCGGGCCGGTTCTATTTGCCCGGGGTCCGCGTGGAAGGCATGTACGATTTGGGGATGCAAGCCGCGGAACCGGGAAGATGGGTGGTCGTTCGCGAAAACTGATCGGCCTGGGCGTTGCGGCCGTCGGGATTTGGTGGTGGTTTTCGCTGCCCCGTGAGTTGTTCGAGGTGCCGTATTCCACGGTGCTCGAGTCGCGGGAGGGCCAACTGCTCGGCGCGCGCATTGCATCGGATGGCCAGTGGCGTTTTCCGCTGACGGACAGCGTGCCGTCGAAGTTCCGGAAGGCCATCTTGGCGTTTGAGGATGAGCGGTTTGAGGGGCATCCCGGGGTGGATCCCTTGGCCTTAGCGCGTGCGGTGTACCAAAACCTGACCCAAGGCGAAGTCGTTTCCGGGGCCTCGACCTTGACGATGCAGGTGGTGCGGTTGTCCCGGCAAAATCCCTCCCGGACGTACTTCGAAAAGTTCACCGAAATGCTGCGGGCGACGCGGTTGGAAGTGCGTCATTCCAAGGATGAAATCCTGGCCTTGTACGCGGCGCATGCGCCGTTCGGAGGCAACGTGGTGGGGCTGGAAGCGGCGAGTTGGCGGTATTTCGGCCGGGGATCCCATGAGTTGTCGTGGTCGGAAAGTGCGGCCCTTGCGGTCCTCCCGAACGCCCCGGGCACCATCCTGCCGGGGCGTTCGGTGGACGCCTTCTTGGCGAAACGCAATCGGTTGCTCGATAAGCTGCTCGACGCGGGCACGCTCGATTCCACCCAATGGCGACTTGCGCGCCTGGAGCCGCTTCCCGGAGCGCCGGTTCCCCTTCCGCAGGCGGCGGCACATGCGCTGGATCGGCTGGTGTCCGAACGCCCAGGTCAGCGCGTGCAATCGACCCTTTCGGCGCCCCTTCAAGCGCGCGTTCAGCGGATCGTGAACCAACACGTCCGCGCCTCGACCGGCAACGAAGTGCACAATGCGGCTGCGGTGGTGGTGGATCTGCAATCCGGTGAAGTGCCCGTCTACGTCGGCAACACGACCCTTCCGGACATTCCAGGCGGTGCCATCGACATGTTGCGGGTTCCCCGGTCCACCGGCAGCATCCTGAAGCCGCTCCTGTTCGCCTCGGCCTTCGAGGAAGGGCGGCTCGGTCCCAAATCCCTCGTTCCCGATGTGCCGACCCGCATCGGGAGCTACACCCCGCGCAATTTCGACCGCTCGTACCGCGGTGCAGTCACGGTCGAGTCCGCGCTCCGCAGCTCGCTCAACATCCCGGCCGTGCACGTGCTGCGCGATGTCGGTCTGAAGCGCTTCCACCATCAGCTGCGGCAGTTGGGGTTCACCGATTTGCGCGCGGATGCCGACCATTACGGATTGGCCCTGATTCTCGGCGGTGGCGAAATCCGCCCGTTGCAGGTGGCCCAAGCGTACGCGCACTGGCTGCGGCCGCTGCGCGGGGATGAAGCGCCGGCGTGCACGTCGATTTTCGGGGAACCGGTTCGTTCGCCGGAGGGAGCGATGGACGCCGAGGCGGTCTTTGAAACCCTCGAGGTGATGACCACGCTGGTGCGCCCGCTCGCTTGGGAACAGTGGCAGCCGTGGCGACCGGTGGCTTGGAAGACGGGAACGAGTTTTGGGCACCGGGACGCGTGGGCCGTGGGAACGGATGGGCGGTGGCTGGTCGTCGTGTGGACGGGGAATGCGGACAACGAAGGGCGGCCCGGCTTGATCGGGGTGGAATCTTCGGCGCCCCTGTTTTTCGAGGTGATGAACGCCTTGCCCGAAGGCACTTTTTTCCATCGGCGCACGCTGGCTGCCCAAGCCGAGGTGTGCACGCAGTCCGGGTTCAAGGCGGGCCCGCATTGTGCCCATTCCGAAGTTCGGCCGACGCCGCCCAATGGAGTGCGAACCTGTGGGCTGTGCCAGCCGATTTGGCTCAACGCGCAGGGCGACCGGGTGCTGAAGTCGTGCGCTCCCGATGCCCGGGACACGACTTGGATGATCTTGCCGGCGTCGCAGCAGTGGTACTACCGCCAGCACGGCGGCCCCCTGCCCCCGCCGCCCGCGTGGGATCCGGCGTGCCGTTCGGGGCATCAAGAGGCTGCGATGGAGTGGCTGTATCCGCAATGGGGGGAGGTGATCCAGCGGACGCGGGATCTGGATGGGCGCCTCGGCGGGGTGGTGTTGGAGGTGGGGCACCGGGAGGCGGAGAGCACGGTTTTTTGGTACGAGGATGAGCGGTTTTTGGGCCAAACCTCACCTCCCCACCAGCTCGAAGTCCCCCTCGAAACCGGCCAGCACCGGCTGCATGCGCTCGACGGCCAAGGCAACCGCATCGAGGTGGAAATCACGGTCGCCCCACCGAGTTATTGATTGAAATGACTTTTTACATATTTTGCTCGAGAACTCAAACATCCTCTTGTCATGAATGACGCCAACTTTCTGTCCGCATTTCTGATGATTTACATCCCAATCCTCCTCCTCGTTTTTGCCTCACAATGGAAGGTTTATTCGAAAGCCGGTCAGCCCGGGTGGGCGAGCATCGTCCCGATCTACAATATGATCGTCCTGTGCGAAATCATTGAGAAGCCGAAATGGTGGGTGATCCTCCTGTTGATCCCTTACGTGAACATCGTGTTTTTGATTTGGTCTTGGAATCGGTTGGCGCTGCGATTTGGCAAGTCGTCGGGATTCACGATTGGGTTGGTGTTTTTGCCCATCATTTTTTGGCCCATCCTCGCGTTCGGTTCGAGTACGTATCAGCAATTGGGGGAGTAAGGCGTCAGGGGAGCGGACCGATGGCGATGCCGAATTCGCCGACGAGTTGCGCGATGTAGAACGGGTGGGTGGTGCGGTGGATGCGCACGGGGATTTGGCCTCCACGGAGGTAGTCCTGCATGGGCAGCAGCTGCAGCACCTCGATGCCGCCCAAGTAGTCCAAATCTGGGCCTAGCGCCTTCCACGCCGCCTCCTTCACATTCCAAATCGCACACCGCCGCCAGTCCGCATCCGGGCCGGTGCCCACCAGCGCGCGTTCGGCCTCGCTGAAAATGCGCGGGGCCACGCGCTCGAGCTGGGGACGCCGGATCTCCAGGTCCAACCCCAAGGGGGCCGGGCCCACCGCGACGGCTGCCCACGTAACGCCCTGCTCATCCTGCGCGTGGCTGATGGACAGCCCGCGACCGGGCAAAAGCGGCCCTCCGTGCACGTCATGGGTGACGGCGTCGTCGGTGCCCAATTGCAGCAGCGCCGCATGCACCGCCGCGTGTTCGGCCTGCCGTTCGGCCCGCAGTTCGTCCAGCGCCCGCTCCGGAAACCGCCGCTGCACCGCCGACCAATCGATCGCATCGGGCACGCCCGAAAAGGCGCACGCGTAACCGGCGGGGAGGGGGCTGGGCAAGTTCACGGACGGAAGTTAAGTCGGGTCCTCGTGAACCCCGGTGGGTCGCGCCTTGTTCCTTACCTTTGCAACGTCTTTTTTCATTCGAAATCAACGAACAATGAGTGCACAAGCACCCGCTACCATCCTGCCTTACAAGGTCAAGGACATGAGTTTGGCCGATTGGGGCCGCAAAGAAATTCGCCTCGCTGAAGCTGAGATGCCCGGCCTGATGGCCTTGCGCGAGCAATACGGCAAAGAAAAGCCGCTGAAAGGCGCTCGCATCGCGGGTTGCCTTCACATGACCATCCAAACCGCCGTGCTCATCGAGACCCTCGTGGAACTCGGTGCCGACGTGCGCTGGTCCTCTTGCAACATCTTCTCCACGCAGGACCACGCGGCTGCTGCGATTGCTGCGGCGGGCGTTCCGGTGTTCGCGTGGAAGGGCTTGACCGAAGAAGAATACGAGTGGTGCATCGAGCAAACGTTGCACTTCGGTGACGACGGCGCGCCGCTCAACATGATCCTCGACGACGGTGGCGACCTCACGAACGTCGTCCTCGACAAGTACCCGGAACTCGCCGCAGGCATCAAGGGCATCTCCGAGGAGACGACGACCGGTGTGTTGCGCCTCTACGATCGCCAGAAAGCCGGCACGCTCCCGATGCCGGCCATCAACGTGAACGATTCCGTCACGAAGTCGAAGTTCGACAACAAGTACGGCTGCCGCGAATCTGCGGTGGACGCCATCCGCCGCGCGACGGACGTCATGATGGCCGGTAAGGTGGCTGTCGTCGGTGGCTACGGTGACGTCGGAAAAGGAACGGCCGAGTCGTTGCGCAACGCAGGCTGCCGCGTCATCGTCACGGAAATCGATCCGATTTGTGCCTTGCAGGCCGCGATGGACGGCTACGAAGTGAAGCGCATGATCGACGCGGTCAAGGAGTCGGACATCGTCGTGACGGCGACCGGCAACAAGGACATCATCCGGGCGGAGCACTTTGAGCTCATGAAGGACAAGGTCATCGTGTGCAACATCGGCCACTTCGACAACGAAATCGATGTCGCGTGGTTGAACAAGCACCACGGCCACACGAAGGACACCATCAAGCCGCAGGTGGACCTCTACAACGTCAACGGCAACGACATCATCTTGTTGGCCGAGGGCCGCTTGGTGAACTTGGGCTGCGCCACCGGCCACCCGAGCTTCGTGATGTCGAACAGCTTCACGAACCAAACGTTGGCCCAAATGGAGCTGTGGAACAACAACGACGCCTACGGAAACGAAGTGTACACGCTGCCGAAGCACCTCGATGAGGAAGTGGCGCGCTTGCACCTCGCGAAGATCAACGTCGAGCTTGAGACCTTGTCGCCGGAGCAGGCGAAGTACATCGGCGTGCCGGTGGAAGGTCCGTACAAGGGCGACGCCTACCGCTACTGATTGCGGAAAACCGAATGCACAGCGGGCTGCTCCTTCGATGGGGCGGCCCGCTTTTTTAGTTGTACACGCGCAAGACGGGGGGCGTCCAGCTCGTGTAGTAGCGGTGGAGTGGGATGGAGGCGGGGCCGTTCATGACGGAGCCGTCGATGATGAGCCACTGCGAGTCGCTGCACGGATCTTCGAGGAAGAGGCCGTCGTCGCTGACGGTCACGGCACAGCCTTCCGGGATGTCGTAGGTGGCGTGGCGGTCGAGCGCGACGAATTGGTCGTCGGTGTAGCGGTAGACCACGATGCCCTTGGAGCCGCCGGTCAGCAGGACGTGGCCGGTGGGCACGTTGAGGGTTTGGTAGGCCGGCAGGTCGAGGTTGATGTCGAAGTCGACGGGCACGTAGGGAATGTCTTGCTGGATGGAATCGCATTTGGCCTGCAAGAGGAGCGGAGCCAAAACCAGCCACCAAATCTTACGCATGGGAAGGCGGATCAAGGGCAGCCGCGCGCAATCCCAACGGATCCTTCGGCGCGCCCGCCTGGAATTCTTTCAAATATCGGGGCTCAAAGTAAGCCAAATCCACCGCCTCCGCCCGCTCGAGCAGCGCCCCCGCAAGTGCCGCATCCGGCTCGCACGCGACGAACGTGGCGTCCGCCCGCAAGCCCACTTGTTCCACCTTCGCGGCGGCATCCCCGACGCACACGAGCGCCGGTGCCTCCAACCCCGAGCCCGCCGGCACCGCCTCCCGCAAGTCCACTGCCGCCGCCGGCCCCTCGGCCGCCCACACCCCGTTCGTCACCCGGAACGGCCGCACATACACCTCCAACCGCCGTGCATCCAGCACCGGCCAAACCACTACGTCCTTCCCCGCCACGTCCGCCGCTTGCGCGAGCAATTCCAGCGTATCCAACGCGAGCAACGGAATGCCGAGTGCGTGGCACAACCCCTTCGCCGTCGACACCCCGATGCGCAGTCCAGTGTACGATCCCGGTCCCGCCGAAACCGCCACCGCCTCGAGCGATTGCGGCGTCCAACCAGCATCGGCGACCACAGCGTCGATGCGCGGCATCACCCGCCCTGCGTGGAGGCGACGCGCGTCGTCGCCCCCGGCCCGCTGACCCACACATTCCGTCCCGTCCACGC
>CAYMHW010000095.1:0-248 GCA_964390365.1 uncultured Comamonadaceae bacterium
AAGGGTCACGGGTCCATTACCGAGGTGAACGTGGGCGATACGCTCAAAGAGGTGCGCAAGGCCCTGCTCGATGCCGATGTGGACTATAAAACAGCCAAAGAATTCACCCAACGAGTCAAGGATGAAGCGCTCGGCCGCGAAGTATTGACCGCGTTGAAGCCGGGTCAGTTGCTGGTGAAAATTACCCACGAAGAGCTGACGAAGTTGATGGGCGCCGCGGCGGCTGATTTCCGCATTCAAGGGAAACC
>CAYMHW010000095.1:258-6402 GCA_964390365.1 uncultured Comamonadaceae bacterium
GCGGTCATTTTGATGGCGGGACTTCAAGGTGCGGGTAAAACGACACACACCGGAAAATTGGCCAAGCTGATTCAAGACCAATTCAAGAAGAAGGTGTTGCTCGTCGCTTGCGACGTTCACCGTCCGGCGGCTGTGGATCAGCTGAAAGTTGTCGGCGAAAGCGTCGGGGTTGACGTGTACGCTGAGCCCGGGGTTGTGGATGCGCCAGGAATTGCTGAACGGGGCTTGGCGCATGCCAAATCCAATGGCCACCAAGCCGTCATCATCGACACCGCTGGACGCTTGGCCATCGACGACGACATGATGCGTGAAATCGAACAGGTCAAAGCCGTGGCCAAGCCTACGGAAACCCTGTTCGTCGTGGATTCCATGACCGGTCAGGATGCCGTTCGCACCGCTGCCGCATTCAACGAACGCCTGGGCTTCGATGGGGTGATTTTAACCAAATTGGACGGCGACACCCGCGGCGGTGCCGCCCTTTCCATCCACTCCGTCGTCGGCAAGCCCATCAAGTTCGTGGGCGTCGGTGAGAAGATGGATGCCCTCGAAGTGTTCCACCCGAATCGGATGGCGGACCGCATCCTCGGGATGGGAGACGTGGTCTCGCTCGTTGAGCGGGCACAACAAGTCATCGATGAAAAGGAGGCCGCCCGTTTGGAGTCGAAAATTCGCAAGAACAAATTCGACCTCGAGGACTTCCTTCAGCAAATCCAACAGCTCAAGAAAATGGGCAACCTGAAGGATTTGATGAGCATGATCCCCGGCATGAGCAAGGCGTTGAAAGGCATCGACATCGACGACAACACGTTCAAGCAAGTCGAGTGCATGATCCAGTCGATGACGCCCGAAGAACGCGCAAATCCAAGCATCATCAACCCGTCGCGCAAGCAACGCATCGCCCGCGGCTCCGGCAAAGACATCCAAGACATCAACCGCTTGCTCAAGCAATTCGAGGACATGCGGAAAATGATGCACACCATGACCAATGGCGCAGGAGGCAAGCGCAGTCGGATGGCTGGGTTGTCTGCACTGCGTCGCTAAAACCCATTTTCATGCTCCTCGACGGAAAAGGCACTTCACTGACCATCCAAGCCGAATTGGCCGAAGCCGTAGCCAAGCGGGTTGCGGAAGGAAAGAAACGGCCTCATTTGGCGGCCATTCTCGTTGGAGATCACCCCGCAAGCCGCGCGTACGTCGGGCACAAGGTGAAAGCCTGCGACCGGGTCGGCTTCGAGAGCACGTTGGTCGAACTGAGCGATTCGGTGACCGAAGAGGAGCTCCTTGCTGAGGTTCAGCGGTTGAATGAAAATCCTTCGGTTGATGGGTTCATCGTTCAATTGCCCCTCCCCGACCACATCGATGAGCAGCGCATCATCGAGGCGGTGGCACCGGAGAAGGACGTGGACGGGTTTCACCCGGTGAACGTGGGGCGCATGACGCTCGGGTTGCCGTGCTTTTTGCCGGCAACTCCCGCGGGCATCCTCGAGTTGCTCAAGCGTTCAGGCATTCAAACGACGGGGAAGCACGTCGTCGTGCTCGGCCGGAGCGCCATCGTGGGGACGCCGATTTCGATTTTGCTGAGCCGCTCGGGTGAACCAGGCAATGCCACGGTGACCTTGTGTCACAGCCGGACGGTGGATTTGGCAGCGATGACGAGGCAGGCAGACATCCTGATTGCCGCCATCGGCAAGGCGCATTTTGTGGGCGCCAATCACGTGAAAGAGGGGGCAGTTGTGGTCGATGTGGGCATCAACCACCTCCCGGACGCGACGAAGAAGAGCGGGCGGCGCATGGTGGGCGACGTGGACTTTGAAGCGGTGGCACCGAAGTGCTCGGCGATCACGCCGGTGCCGGGGGGAGTGGGACCGATGACGATTGCGGCGCTGTTGCAGAACACGATGCGAGCCGCGGAGCGCGGATGACGCCGGAAGATTTTTTGTTCATGACGCGGGCGTTTGAGCTCGGGGAGCGCGGGCGGTTGTATGCCGCGCCGAATCCGCACGTCGGGTGCGTCATTGCTGCGCGGGGTGAGGTCTGGGGCGAGGGGTGGCACCACCGTGCGGGGGAACGGCATGCGGAGGTGCATGCTTTGGCGCGGGTGCGGGCAGATCGGAGGGAGCGGCTGGCGGAGGCGACGGCGTACGTGACGCTGGAGCCCTGCGCGCATGTGGGGCGGACGCCGCCGTGTGCGGATGCGTTGTTGGATGCGGGCATCGGACGGGTGGTGGCTGCGGTGCGGGATCCGTCGCCTTGGGTGGCGGGGGCGGGGTTTGCGCGGTTGGACACGGGTGGGGTGCGGACGCAGTGGGCCGATGGCCAAACCGCAGAGCTGGCGCACCTGTTCAACCGCCGCTTTTTCACGCACGGGCGGCCTTGGGTCGTCCTGAAGTGGGCGGAGACCGCCGATGGATTCCTCGGTCCAGGAGGGGCGAAGACGCAGCACGTCATCACGTCATCGTGGGCGCAGCGCCTGACGCACCGGTGGCGCGCCGAGGAGCAGGGCATCCTCGTGGGGTACCGAACGTGGATGACGGATGAACCGCGATTGGACGTGCGGAAGGCACCGGGTCGTTCGCCGGTGCGCATCGTGTTGGCGCCGCGGCATCGTCGGTCAGCGGCTGCGGATGTTTGGTGGGTAACGGCGCCGGAGTTGGTGGAAGGGCCACGGGATTTGGCCTGGCGGGTTGAAGACGGCCTCGAAGCGCTGTTGCGGGCCATCCGGGCCGAGGCGGGCGTTCATTCGCTCCTTGTCGAAGGCGGCGGGGCGACCTTGCAGTCCTTCGTGGATGCGGGCTGCTGGGACGAGTGCAAATGGTGGGTGGCCGATGCCGCCCTGGGCGCGCCCGGCATTCCCGCTCCGAGGGGGGCCGAATGCCCTGCCGTGTGGCGCGAGCAAGGCCGCGGTCCCGCCGAGACGTGGCACCGGTTCATTCGCCCCCTTCCGCACTGACCGGCGGAGCCAACCCCTCGGGCGTCATCGCCCAGGCCGTTCCGGTCAGCCACCGACCCCACACCCCGTCCACATGCGGCGCATCGTCGATCCAGTCCTCCAACGACGGGTCGATCCAAACCGCTTCGCCCTCGGGCAGGTACAGGGTGATGCGCACGTTTTGGCCTCGGTAGCGATCGTCCAATGGAAAGGCGAATCCATCGGAAAACGCCACCGAATTCCCGTCGGCCTCCACCTCGAACCTCATGCGCTGCGCGCGCGCCCGCGCCGCCCGCCGGTTCGCCCCATGCGCCTCCGCCCTCCAATCCAGCCGCGCCACGCCGTCCGGCGCCCAGCGCACGTCCACCTCCACGTCGTCCATCCAAATTTGGTCCTCCCCCACGACCCAGCTCAAATCCGTGCCCTCCCACCGCACGGGCGCCCAGCCCACCAGCGAATCCGCAGACGCCAACCGCAGCACGCGCGGCCCGTCCACCGGGGGCAACTCCATCCGGTGCATCACCGTGCCCTCCCGACCGAATTCCATGCCCAAGCGCATGCCGAGCCCTGCGCCCATGGCCACGCCCATCAGCGTGACGACCGCCGAAGCCGCAAGGACCCACCCGAGCCGCGCCCCACGCCGCAGCGAGGGCGACAGCATCCACGCCACCGCTGAAGCGACGAGGGCCATCGGCAACGCGCACGTGAGGGCGAGGGCGCTCCAAGCATACGGCATGCCGAACCCTGCGGGGAGGGTCGATTGAGCCAAGGCCAGCAACTGATCGCCCGCTTGGAAGCCGAGCGGCTCCCACGACACGCCGCCGATGCCGGTCAGCAAGCCCACGACGCTGAGCAGCAGGGCCAAGGACAGCAACACGAGCAGGGCGCCAACGAGTCGGCCCAACACCCTGATCAACAGGCGGACGACGCGCTCGAGGAAGGCGAAAACATCTTGGATGGCCTCGCGAAATCGGCTCGAATTGACGCGGTCGGACATGCCGGACAGTTCTTCGTTGACGCGGCGTTTGATGTTCTCGACGGTGGGTTCATCGCCGTGCATGGCGAGGCGGTCGGTGCGGGATTTGGCCTGGGGGATGATGATCCACAAAATCAGGTAGAGCGGGATGGCGAACCCCACCGTCAACAGGGCCAGGAATGCGAGGCGCACCCACGTCGGTTCGATGCCAAAATACGCTCCGAGGCCGGCTGCGACGCCGCCGATCATGCCGGTCTCGCGGTCGCGGAAGAGCTTGCGTGCGGTCCGGGGCGCGGCGTCCTCTTCGTCCACGAAGTCTTCGGGCTGACCGAGGCGCCCTTCGGCCCATTCGACGTCGGCTGCATTGACCACTTCGCGTTGTCCGGCCAGGCGCTCATCGAACAACTCCACGAGCCGCGCCTCCACGTCTGCGAGGATTTCTTCCGCACCTTGGGTGCCGTCAAGGGCGCGGCGCAAGGCATTCAAGTAAGCAAGGAGACGGCGGTGGGCGGCTTCGTCGAGGTGAACGAGGCGGCCTGCGAGTTCAAAGGTCGTGGTGGGGTTCATGATTCAGGTGCTTCAGAAGTGGGAAGGGCATCGACGGCTCGGACAAACCGCGTCCATTCGTCGTTCACGGCACGGAGAAATTCCTTGCCCGCGGGAGTGAGTTCGTAGTACTTGCGGGGAGGACCGGACTTCGATTCCTCCCACCGATAGGCGAGCAACCCGGCATTTTTCATCCGGGTGAGCAGCGCGTAGAGGGTGCCTTCCACGACGATCAAATCCGCCTCCTGCAGCGTGGCGAGCACGTCGGAAGCGTACGCTTCCCCTTTGCTCAGCACGCGAAGCACGCACAATTCGAGGACGCCTTTGCGCATTTGGGCACGGGCATTGGAAACCTTCATGGCGCCAAAGGTATGCGGTTTGTTAGGTACTCAGCAAAACATAGTACCTATTTTTTCACAACACCGCGGCGGGGAGCGTGCTATTTTCGCCTCCATCATGGGCTACCTCCTCCTTGCCATCCTCACGGCCACGGCCATCTTCGCTGGCTTCCGCGTGTTCCCAAAGTGGGGCGCGGACACGTTTCAAGTCATCGTCATCAATTACGCGGTGGCGGCGGGCCTGGGTTGGTGGCTCGCCGGCGGATGGCCGACGTTCCTCCGCGCTTGGGGCGATGCGTGGCTGTACACGGCGGTGGTGGTGGGGTCGCTGTTCCTTTATTTGTTCCACCTGATGGCCCGAAGTGCGCAAGTGAACGGATTGACGGTGACGACGGTGGCGGCCAAACTCAGCATGGTGTTGCCGGTGTTGGTCTTCCTGATCGCCGATCCGACCGACGGATTGTCCATTACAAAAGCCGCGGCGCTCCTGTTCGCTCTCCCCGCGGTGGTGCTCGCTTCGTGGAAAGCCGACGAGCCCTTTCGGTTGCGCGACGCCCGCATGCCGCTCATCATTTTCTTCGGCGGGGGGCTCATCGATTTGATGTTCGGCTGGTTCAGTGGACCGGAGCACATGCGCGAACCCGCCTTCCGCTACCTGTTCACCACCATCCCCTTCACCATGGCCCTGTTCATCGGGTTGAGCATGCTGGGGTTGCAGCGGTTTCGCGGCGTTCGACTGGAGGACACGAAGCACCGTCCCGGCGTAACGGTGGCGTGCGGGCTCGCGCTCGGGTTCATCAACTTCGGTTCGCTCTATTTCCTGCTCCAAGCCTATTCCGCCGTGGAGCTCGACCGTTCGGCCATCACGCCGCTCATCAACCTCGGCATCGTCCTCGCCAGCGCGGCGGTGGCCCGCGTCGTGTTCCGCGAGCATCTCAGTGCCCGCAATGCCCTCGGCCTGGCGCTCGGCTGCGCGGCCATGGTGCTCCTCTTTTTCAGCTAAAAAAAATCCCGGCTCCTAAGAACCGGGATTTCAAAGTCATTCTGCTGCGTTGCGCTGAGCCCGTTGCATCGGGTTCTCCCCTCCTCCGCCCCACTCTTTCTGCTTGAAGACCTCGAAGCGCGTCGGCTCCGGGCGCGGTGGCCAAGCGTTGTCGCTCATGTCCACGTCCGCCGTCTCGAGGTAAGGATCGAGTACGATGCGCACTGCGGGGCGATCCGTCACGAACACCTTCGTCACCGTCGGCTCGCTCATCTTCCAAATTTCAGCCGGAATGCGCCGCACTTCCCGTTCGCCATCCTCGTACTCGAACTCCACAATCAGCGGCATCACCAAACCGCCCTCATTGCGGAAG
>CAYMHW010000096.1:0-6356 GCA_964390365.1 uncultured Comamonadaceae bacterium
ACACCGGCCGCGACATCCCGGCCTACCTCGACTTGCAGACCCACATCGCCAAGGACAGCATGTTCAACACCCCACCGGTGTTCCCGGTCTACGTGACCCTCCTCATGCTGCGGTGGATGCGCGACCAAGGCGGACTCCAAGCCATGCAGGAACGCGCGGCCGCCCGATCGAAAGCGATCTACGCCGAAATCGACCGCAACCCGCTCTTCATCGGCCACGCAGCCGAAGGCAGCCGATCCCAAATGAACGCAACCTTCCGCCTCGCCGAAGGCGTGGACGGCGCAGCGTTCGACCAGCTCTGGGCCGACGCCGGCATCAGCGGCATCAAGGGCCACCGGAGCGTGGGCGGTTACCGCGCTTCGATGTACAATGCCCTGCCGTTGGAGTCGGTGGAGGTTTTGGTCCAAACCATGCAACACTTCGAACAAACCCACGGATAAGCCATGAACATCCTCGCAAACGACGGCATCAGCCCCAGCGGCCTCGCGGCGCTGCAAGCAGCAGGCCACACGGTCCACACCGATTTCATCGAAGCGGACGCGCTGGAAGCGTTCATCAAAGGCCACGGCATTGACGGCCTGCTGGTCCGCAGCGCTACGAAAGTGCGCCAGCCGCTCATCGACGCCTGCCCGACGCTGAAATTCATCGGCCGCGGCGGCGTGGGCATGGACAACATCGACGTGGACTACGCGCGCAGCAAGGGCATCACGGTGTTCAACACCCCCGCTTCGAGCAGCCAAAGCGTGGCGGAACTGGTCATGGGCCACCTGTTCGCGCTCAGCCGCTTCCTCAACGAGAGCTTCGCGGCGATGCCGACGCGCGGCGCGAGCGACTTCAAAGCCCTGAAAAAAGCGTACGGAAAAGGCGTGGAATTGCGCGGCAAGCGCCTCGCCATCGTGGGCATGGGGCGCATCGGTCAGTCCCTCGCTTCCTACGCGCTCGGCGCGGGAATGGACGTGGTCGGCGTGGACCGCGAAACGGGCAATTGCCCCGTGACGTGGGAAATCGGAGGCACTTCCGTGACCGTGAACGTTCCGCTCGTCAGCATCGAAGAAGCGTTGGCGACGGCAGACGCCATTTCGCTGCACATCCCAGCCCAAGCGGGCGGTGGTGCGGTCATCGGCGCGGAGCAGTTCGCTACGATGAAAGACGGGGTGCTGCTGGTGAACGCGGCACGCGGTGGCGTCGTCGACGAGGACGCGTTGCTGGCGGCGCTCGATTCGGGCAAGGTGCGGGCTGCGGGCCTCGACGTGTTCGTGGGCGAACCGGCTCCACGGGCTGACGTGTTGGCGCATCCGCGCGTGGCGGCAACGCCGCACATCGGAGCAGCTTCGGTGGAAGCTCAGGACCGCATCGGATTGGAAATCGCAGACATCGTGGCGCAACTCGCAACGGAAGTCAGCGCTTGAACACGTTCCGTCCGTTTCGGATTGTTCACCCGCCTGCGGACAAGGCGCATTTGGTGGCGACGCGATCGTACCTCACGTACGATGCGGAAGAACTGCATGACAAGCTGACGCGCAATCCCTTCTCCTACCTGCACGTCATCAACCCCGATGGCATGGCTGCAGAGCGGGCGGAACGCGGAACCGTGCCGTATTTCGAACTCGTTCGAGCGGCCTATGACGCGTGGCGGGAACGCGACTGGCTCGTGACCACGGAGGCGCCCACGTATGCGGTCTATCGCCAAACCATCGGGACCGCCGCCGTCACGGGCATTGTGGCGCTCATGGACCTGGAGGCCTACGCCGACCGTCGGTTGCGGTTGCACGAACAAACCCTGGAAGTGCGCGAAGCCCTGTTCGCCACCTTCCTCGACACGGTCGGCTTCAATGCCGAGCCGGTTTTGATGGCGCGGCCGGAGGGACATCCCGGGCAGGCTGAACTCGACGCATTGGTGGCCGACCTCACGGCCCAGCGGCCGGACTTCGATTTCACCACAGCGGACGCCATTCGGCACACGGCGTGGTGGGTTCCAGTCGAGGCCACTGCAGCGTGGTCGGATCGGCTGAATGCCATCCCTGCGCTGTACCTCGCCGATGGGCATCACCGTTCGGCCTCGAGCCACCGCGTGGCGGCCGAACACCCCGAGGACCCCGGCCGGCAAGGGCTCCTGAGCTTTGTCATTCCGGAAACGGAGCTCATCATCCTCGGCTACCACCGGGAAGTTCGCGAGTTGCCGGAGGCGCCTTCGGCTTGGTTGCCGCGGTTGGCTGCCCTTCCAGATGTGGCATCGGTGACGCCGTGCGAACCGTCGGAGGACCGGCCGCTCACCACCGGTGCGTTCCGGATTCACCACGGTACGGGCTCGTGGCGCGTTGAATTGGTGGCGGGAAGCACAGGGCGCATCGACGGCGGATGGCTCGGGGAGCATGTGCTGTCGGGATTTTGGGGCATCGACGATCCGCGAAGCGACAACCGGCTGCGCTACATTCCCGGTGCGGAAGCGCGCTCGGAGTGGTGGCCGCGCGTGACGAAGCACCCGGACCGGTGCGTCTTCGAACTCGCCCCCGTCAGCTCCGAGCAACTCAAATTCGTCTCCGATGCGGGCGGCACGTTCCCACCAAAAAGCACCTGGATTGAACCGAAACTGCGGAGCGGGTTGTTCATTTACCAATTCGACGAACATGGCTGAATGGTGTGAACGGATCGAGGCCATCAAGGCGCAGCTCCCGGCGGGCGTCGCCTTGGTGGCGGTGACGAAGACCCACCCGGTGGCGACCTGTGCGGGGACGGTGGCGTGTGGGCAATTGGATTTGGGCGAAAACCGCGTGCAAGAACTGGTGGAAAAGGCGGAAGCCCTCGGGCCGGAAGTGCGTTGGCACCAAATCGGACACCTCCAAACGAACAAAGTCAAGTACATCGCCCCGTTCGTCCACCTCATCCACGCGGTGGACAGCGAACGGCTCCTCGCCGAAATCGACAAGCAAGCCGCGCGCAACGGCCGCGTTCAAGACGTGCTGCTTCAGGTGCACATCGCGCAGGAGGAACACAAATTCGGTTGGGCGCCGGACGCGCTGCTCCCCGCCCTCGACGGCGGATTGCTCGAGGGCTTTTCCAACGTCCGCGTCCGAGGCCTGATGGGCATGGCGACCTTCACGGACGACCGGGCGCAAGTGGCGCGCGAGTTCGCGGGGTTGCGCGCGCTCTTCGACGGTGGCGATTCGGCGTGGGATGTACTGTCCATGGGAATGAGCGGGGATTGGGAACTGGCTGTAGAGGCGGGCTCGACGATGATCCGCGTGGGGAGTACGATTTACGGCGCGCGGGGATGAAGCGGACGGAGCCGGATGTGAAGGCGGAGCGGGAACCGTTGCCGGTTTGGGGGGAGCGGTGGTTCCAGGCGTGGCTGGTGTTGCTGCCCTTTGTGGTGTGGGCGAGCCACGCGTTCATCGCGAACCAATGGCAGCGCACCTGGAACATCTTGCACCCTGACGATGCGACGACGGCGCCGCCGGACCGGTTGTGGTGGTATGCGGTGACGGTTGCAGTGGGCTTCTCCGCGGTGTATCTTGCCGTGGCTCGGCTCTTTCGGCCGGGCGAACCGCAAGCATGAAACACCTCCCCTTCCTCTTGGCCTTCGCGGCAGCGACCGCCTCGGCCCAAACCCCCACTTCCATCGAAGCCGTCGAATGGGATCCAGCCGGCCGCTGGATCGTGACGAACGGCTCGAACATGTTGCAAACGGCGGACGGCGGGGACACGTGGACGGTCTTCAGCAGCGTGGGGGCGACGCACGGGATGGAGGTCGTGGACGGTCATTTGTTCGCGCTGGACAATGGGGTGCTGCGGGCGGTGGATTTGGCAAGTGAAGGCCAAACCAGTTCCCTCACCCTCCCCGGCACTTCCTTCCTCAATGGCATGGGCAGCCGCTCCGGCGAGCTCATCATCAGCGACTTCGGCACGGGTGCGCTCCACCGCGTGGACATCAGCGACCCGGCGGCGATGACCTCCAGCGTGTTCGTGAGCGACCTCGGCGCCACCCCCAACGGCGTGGTCATCGACGAGGCGAACAACCGCGCGCTCGTGGTGACCTGGGGCGTCTGCAAAGTGTACGCGGTGGACCTGGAAACGGCGGCCGTGACCACGGTGGCGGCCTCGACGGGACTGAGCAACTGCGACGGCATCGACCTCGACGGCTCCGGCCGCGCTTACGTCAGCTCCTGGTCACCCAACCGCATCACGCGGTTCTCCCCCGACTTCAGCACTTCCGAGGCGGTGGTCACTTCAGGCCTGAGCAGCCCTGCAGACATCTCGTACGCCCTGGAATTGGACACGCTGGCGGTGGCGAATTCAGGAAGCGATCTGGTGACCTTCCATGGCTTTGCCTCATCGGTCGGAATGACCGAGGCCTCCAGCAGGACCGTCATTTCACCCACTTGGGATGGAGCGTGTTTCGACCAAGTCCGCCCTGGTACGTGGACGGCCCGCGGTTTGGATCAGTTGGGCCGGGAACTTTGGACCGAATCGGTGGTCGTTGCTGCCTCCGCTCCCTGCGTGGTGTTGGAAGCGCTAAGCCAGCACAACCGAACCTTCCTCATCCAGTGGACCGACCCCGTCGGTACCCAAGCCGTCGTCACCAAGGCCCTTCAACTCATCCGCTGACCGCGCCTTGCTTGCGCTTGCGCACCTCAGCGTGAACCCATTCCCGAAGTTTTTCCTCCTTGGGGATGTCCAGCTTCCCGCGAATTCGGCTTGATATGTTGTAAACCGTTGGCACCGTCAGCCCCATTACACGGGCCACTTCTTTGGGGTCAAATCCAGCCGCCAAATAGCTCAACACCTTCAAATCGTTGCTGTTGAGCAAGTCACTGGGATCAAGCAACTTCAGCTCTTCGACTTCAAGGGCGTCCATGTCGTTTCGAATGGAAGCGTTCAGCTTCCGCAAGATGAGCATCGCCTCCGAAGTCCGTTTGCCGAACGTCACGGCATCTCCGAGCAACCGCACATCATCTTCATTGATTTGGAACACTTCTTCCTCCTTCGCATCGAAGGAGGAGGCCGGTTCTCGCAGGAATGCCCTTCGCCACTCCGATTCCTTTCTTCGACGCAAAAGGAAGAAGCGAAACACCAATCCGATTGCCGCAATGGCGAGGCAAGTCAATGACCATTGAATCACGTGGTTCAACAGCCGGTTCATCTCACGAGCTTCGGTCAACTCCTCCAGCAGTTTCGTGATGCGAACATCCGTTACGTGGGCCAAATCCATCGAACGCCGTTTCAAAAACCCGAAGTAATCGTTCTCCCATTGGACATGATGCATCCACTCTGCCTTCAACTCATCTCCTGACAAATCGTTGGCAAACAAGGCCGCATGCGCCGAACCCGACATGTCCAAATGGGGAAGCGAAAGCAGGTATTCCCGGAATCGCTCAAAAAACAGAAAGTCTTCCATCACCAACGCCGCGGTCGTCAGCGACTCATACATCGTCGGTGGAAACTCCGCCAAATCCACGTTCCGAAACTCGGTCCTCCACACCCCTTCAATCGCTTCCCGATCGCCCAGGCCGAGGTGCACGATCAACAGATTGTAATCGATGATGCGGCTCCAGTACTCGGAAATGGCGCTGCGGTCGATGGCTTGAAATTGTTTCTTCGCGAGCGCATAACTGCCGCTGGTGACGTGGATGGCGCCCAGATTCACAGCGACATTCAACAACCATTCATCCGACACTTCGCCTCGGTAGTCTTTGGATTTGGCCCGTTCCAACAGCCCTTCGAGCAGTTCGATGCTCTTCATGGGCTGTTCAACCGCATTGTACGATGAGGCCAAATTCAACCGCGTCATGAGCTCCAATGGAGGCGCGAGCTCCTGATAACGAAGCACCCGCTCGAACAATTCAATCGCCGTTGTGAACCGCCCTTGGTCGTAAAGTCCACAACCGAAAATGAAATCGAGGTAACTGCTGGCCAATTCGCATTCAGCAGCGTGCTCATCCAACAGCGATGGCATCAGCAACGATTCCATTCCCGAATTGCTGGACCAGACGAGAAACCCTTGGGCCTTCAACACTTCTCGGCAAATCGCTTCGGAAGTCCCCTCTGTGGACTTCAACTCCAAGTACACGGACTCATAATCCTTTACACGTGCAGTGGCCTCATCGAAACTCATTCGGTCCTCTCCCTTGACCAATGCTTCAAAGAACTGTTCGAGTTGAGGATCGGCCGAAATGGAGCGGTCAGGTTCCTGGGCTGCAGAGCGCAACGACAACATCGCGCCCAGCACCAAGATGAGCGGTTTCAGCATGCGATGGATTGACATCTTCATTCACCTTTCGAGTTAGCGGTAAAGGTGGTGAAGTCCAATAGAAGGAGAAGCAATAACCTGGATGAGATGCCACTCATTCGAATCACGC
>CAYMHW010000097.1:0-6298 GCA_964390365.1 uncultured Comamonadaceae bacterium
AATGTGACCGGCCTCACGCACGTCCCACTTTATGAACGGGGGACGGGAATTTGTGGGTGAGGGGGTCAGTACTCGGGTGGGGTGACGCCGAGGACGCGGTTGAGCTTGTTGATTTGGTCCACATTGCCCAGGACAAACAACTTGCACGCATCATCCAACGGCGTCTCCGGCCCCGGGTTGATGACGTATTCCCCCGAAGCGCGCTTCAGGCCAATGACGTTGACGCCGATGCGGTTGCGGGCGTCCAACTCCCCGAGGGTGGGCACCTTGATGCGGTCGGGCAACTGGCCCACCGGAACTTCCTCCAAATTCACCGCATCCGCCCCTTGAATGCGAATGTGGTCCATGAACTCCATCACATCGGGAATGGCCACCAACGACGCCATGTGCGCACCGCCGACGCGGTCCGGCATGATGACGTTCCGCGCACCCGCTACCCGAAGTTTCTTCACGGCATTGGCATCAGAAGCGCGCGAAATGATGAGCAAATCCGGATGCTGTTCCCGGGCCGCGAGGACGACGTAGAGGTTTTGGGCATCGTCCGGCAGCGTGGTCAGGAGGGCGCGAGCACGCGCGATGCCTGCCGCGATGAGGTGTTCATCTCGGGTGGCGTCGCCTTGGATGACCAAACAACCGTCCGCCTTGAGGCGCTCGGCTTTTTCTGCGTCGTTTTCGATGATGACCACTTTGTGGTGGTGCTCGAGGAGTTCTTCAATGGCCTTCTCGCCGACCCGGCCAGCTCCGCAGACAATGACGTGTTGTTCCATTCGTTGAAGGGTTCGTTGAAAACGCAGGATTCGGATTTGGTCTCGGTACTCGCCGTTGAAAAAGTAATTCGACAACACCGTAATGGAATACGCGACCGTGCCCAAGTTCGCGAAAATCAGCACGCTCGTGAACCACCGGCCCATCGGCGAAAGCGGGCGAATCTCGCCAAATCCGACCGTCGAAACCGTAATGACCGTCATGTAAATCGCATCCCGAAGCGAGTACCCTTCAATGCTCATGAACCCCAGCACGCCAACGATCAAGGCGCTGACTACGAGGGAAGCAGCAATGACTACATGAGTCGAAAGCCGAACATTGAAGAGGACATCGGTGAGGCGTCGCATGGGTTCACAGTCCGCGTTCTTGACAAATTTCGCGCATTTCGGCGTGCAGGGCGGCGGCGGCGGATCGGGCCGCATCCGCGAAATCGACGCCGCTGGACGCGTACAGGATGCCCCGCGATGAGTTCACCAACAACCCGCAGTCCGCGTTCCATCCGGCTTCCGCGACCTCCCGAACGGTTCCACCTTGAGCGCCCACGCCGGGAACGAGGAAAAAGTGATCGGGCGCGAGGGAACGCACGTGCCGCAAGCCTTCGGGGCGCGTGGCGCCGACGACGTACATCAAGTTATCGGGGGTGCCCCAACTTTGGGAAGTGACCACAACGCGCTCGTGCAACGGCGGATCCCCATGGAATTCGAAGTCCTCCGCGCTGGGGTTCGATGTCAGGGCCAACAACACCGTCCAACGATCCGCAAAAGCGGTAAAGGGTGTCACCGAATCTGCGCCCATGTACGGAGCCACGGTAACGCCTCCCGCGTTCAACGACTCGAAAAAGGCGCGCGCGTAGCAAGTGGCGGTCGATCCGATGTCGCCGCGTTTGGCGTCGGCGATCACGAGGCAATCCTGCGGGGCCGCCGCAACGATGCGCTCCAGCGCCGCCCAGCCCGCGCTTCCGTATTGCTCGAAGAAGGCCAAGTTGGGCTTGAACGCTACCGCATGATCCGCGGTCGCGCGCATCACGTCGAGGCAGAATCGCTCCATGCCTTCGACCGTGGGTTCGACGCCTTCAGGCATCCGTTCAGGCACCGGGTCCAGGCCGACGCACAGGAAGGACTGCTTCGACCGGATGGCCGCGACGAGCCGGGATTTGGGAGTGGAGTTACGCATGTTTGAGCAATTCGGTTTGTTCTGCGAGGTGAAGGGCGTCGAGCAGGGGGGCCAAATCCCCAGCCAAAATCGCCGGAAGCGCGTGCAACGTCAGCCCGATGCGGTGGTCGGTCACCCGGCCTTGGGGGAAGTTGTAGGTCCGGATCTTCGCGGACCGGTCGCCCGTGGAAACGAGGGACTTGCGCTCGGCAGCTTCCGCGGACCGCAAGCGTTCGCGCTCCGCTTCGTAGAGGCGGGTGCGCAGGACTTCCAGCGCGTGGTCGTAGTTCGCGTGTTGGGAACGACCGTCTTGGCATTCCACCACAATGCCCGAGGGCAAGTGGGTCAGTCGCACGGCGGATTCGGTTTTGTTCACGTGCTGTCCGCCCGCACCGCTTGCACGAAAGGTGTCGCGCCGCACATCGGCCAAATTCAACTCCACATCCACCTCCTCGGCCACCGGCAAAATGGCCACCGTGGCCGCGCTGGTGTGCACCCGGCCTTGGGATTCGGTCTCGGGCACGCGCTGCACGCGGTGGACACCGCTTTCAAACTTCAACCGGCCGTAGACGCCATCGCCATCCAAACGCGCCACGACTTCCTTGAATCCCCCCACCGTGCCTTCCTGCGCAGAAATGAATTCCAAACGCCATCCCTGTTGCTCCGCATACCGCATGTACATCCGGTAAATTTCTCCGGCAAACAGGGCCGCTTCATCGCCGCCCGTTCCCGCGCGCACCTCGAGCATGGCCGAACGGTCATCGGCGGCGTCCCTTGGCAGGAGCATGATGCGCCCTGCTTCGTAACTCGCCTGGAGTCGCTCTTCCAGTTCCGGCAATTCCTCCCGGGCCAACTCCTTGAACTCGGCATCCCCGCCCTTCAGCCATTGCTGTGCCTGCACCACGTCCTCGTGCAACCGCCGCATCTCCTCCGCGTGCTCCACGATGGGTTCCAACCGGCGGTATTCCCGCATCAAATCGCGGTAACGCATTTGGTCCGCTATGACCTCGGGATCCCCAACGGATTTTTCGACTTCGTGAAAGCGATCTTTCACGGAAGCGAGTTTGGCCAGCAGCGCCTCCACCTCCCCCATGGCCATCAGCTCGGGTACACAAACGTTCCGTGCTCACCGCTCACGGTGACCTGGGGGGCGTCTGAGGGTTCGCAACGGCCGATGATTTGAGCGTCAACGCCCATGGATTGAGCGGAGGCGATGATGGCCTGGGCCGCTTCTTCGTCGGTGTAAATCTCCATGCGATGCCCCATGTTGAACACGGTGTACATCTCGCGCCAATCCGTTCCCGACTCGGCTTGGATCATGCGGAACAAAGGCGGCGTGGGGAACAAGTTGTCCTTGATGACGTGCACCCCATCGATGAAGTGCAACACCTTCGTTTGCGCCCCACCGCTGCAGTGCACCATGCCGTGGATGCGGTGGCGCCATTTGGGCAGGATGGCTTGGATGATGGGGGCGTACGTGCGCGTTGGGGACAAAACCAATTGGCCCGCATCCAGCGGCACGCCATCCACCACATCCGTGAGCCCCTTCGAACCCGTGTACACCCACTGCTCGTCCGTGCCCGGATCCACGCTCTCGGGAAACTTCCTCAGCAAGTCCTTGTGGAACACGTCGTGGCGGGCACTCGTCAAACCGTTGGACCCCATGCCCCCGTTGTACTTCGACTCCCAACGGGCCTGCCCCGAACTCGCCAAGCCCACCACCACATCACCGGGCGCAATCCGCCCGTTATCGATGACCTCATCCCGACGCATCCTCGCCACCACTGTGGAATCCACGATGACGGTCCGAACGAGGTCCCCCACATCGGCAGTTTCGCCACCGGTCGAGCGAATGTCCAACCCCTCCGCGCGAAGTTCCTCGAGCAACTCTTCGGTCCCGCCAATGAGGGCCTTCACCACTTCGCCCGGGATCACGTGCTTGTTGCGCCCGATGGTGCTCGACACCAAAATCGGCCCCAAGGCTCCCACGCAGAGCAAGTCGTCCACGTTCATGATGAGCGCATCCTGGGCAATGCCTTTCCAAACCGACAAATCACCGGTTTCCTTCCAGTACATGTAGGCCAGCGCCGATTTGGTGCCCGCGCCGTCCGCGTGCATCACAATGCAGTGTTCCGGACTCCCCGTGAGGTAGTCCGGAACCACTTTGCAAAACGCACGTCGAAAAAGTCCTTTGTCTACGTCCGCAATGGCGGCGTGAACATCTTCCTTGCCCGCCGAAACTCCCCGACTGGCATACCGGCTTGCATCCGTCATTCCGAGGCTTTGGGCACGTAATCGAAACGCAAGATCCGGAAGACGGTTCGGCGGTTCTTTTGGTGCGCCGCCTCCTTGGCTTCCTCCGTGGGCATGGCGTTGATTTCCGCGTCGGAGATCAACAGCTGCTCTTCACCGCGCCCCACAGCCACCAAACGCTCCGCATCGATGCCCCGGCTGATGAGGTAATCCACACACGTTTGGGCCCGGCGTTGGCTCAGGTCCATGTTGGACGAGTTGCTGCCTCGGCTGTCCGTGTGGGCTTCCAATTGAATGACGAACGTCTCGTTCACTTGCAACAGCTCCAACAGGTAGTTCAACGAATCCGCTGAGTTGACCTCGTCGTTGATGAGCAAGCTCGCTTGGTTGAACGGGTACAACACGAGCGGCATCGGGTATTCCTTTTCCGAGATTTCCTTCAAAAAGTACTCCCGCGCCATCGTAGTGCTCTCCGTCAAGCCGACGGTGGAGAATTTGTCTCCCGTACCGATGTAGCCCTCGTGCTTCACTTCCACGGTATACGTGGTATTCTTTTGGATTTCCTCCTCGCAGAGGGACACCCCGCCATCCGCATCAGCGGTCAACTCCCACGAGTTGCCGTCGCTGCCTTGAACCGTGACCGAGCCCATCAACGGAATGCCCGTATCGTAGTCGTAGACATTGGCGCGGAAGCAGAATTCGATGTCCGGCAGTTCGAAGCTGTACAGGTCGTCCTTTCCCTTTCCGCCGGGACGGCTCGAGGTGAAGATGCCGCGGTCTTCGTTTTCGTAGAAGATGATGCCGAAGTCATCGGCAGAACTGTTGAGGGGGTAAGGCATGACCTCCACCTCACCGAACTTCATTTCCCCTTCGAGCGGCAAGGCCCGGACGATGTCCAATCCCCCCAATCCGCCGTAGCCCTGCGAGCTGAAGTACAGCGCACCATCGTACCGCATGGCCGGGAACATCTCGTCCGAGGCGGTGTTGATGCCGGGCCCCAAGTTCACGGGCTGACCGAAGCGGTCCTCGCGTTCATCGTATTTGACGTACCAAATGTCCTTGCCACCTTGCCCACCTTCCATGTCAGAAACGAAGAACAAGTAATCGCCATCGGGTGACATCGCGGGATGGCCCACTTGAGAACTGTCATTGACCTCGCGGTTGACCAACTCGACCAATTCGGAGGGGCCCATCCGGGTTCCCATGACGCTGGAGCGATAGATGTCGCAAGCGTAATTGTTGTCGTTCTCCACGATGCAACGCGTGAAGTACATGGTTTTGAACTTCTTGTCGAATGTCACCGTTCCCTCGTTCGAAGGGGTGTTCACGGTATTGTTGAGGGGCTCTGGCGTGCTCCAGCGGCCTTTTTTGTCCTGCTCCGCGCGGAACAGGTCCATGAAGCTCTGGCCCGTGATGGGGTCTTCTCCGGATCCAGTTGCCGCCTCACGCGAGGAAGCAAACACGATTTCATCGGACTTCTTTGAGGCGAAGCCTGCACCGAAGTCGTAGGCGTCGGAGTTGAGGAGCAACAGGTTTTGGACCAAGTAGCGAGAAGGCGGCTCATCCAACGCCAACGCGTCGTCGTCCGCTTGGCGAATGCGGGCCTGGGAAACCGAGGCGTCGCCACCTTTCTCCGCGTAAGCCTGGAACCATTCGATGGCCTCATCGAACTCTTGCTGGGCCAACATGACGTCGCCGTAGTGCAAGTAAATTTCAGGATGATCCTCGCCGTAACGGAGGCCGATGGCCTTGTCGTACCATTCTTCAGCGGCGTCCGGAGTCAACATCAAGCGGAAGCATTCGCCGACCATGTAGGCGCAGCGCGCCTTCTCATCGATGTCGTTTTTGATGCGGGGATACGCCTTGATGTATTCCTTGGACGCTTCGTAATAGCCGCCGCGTTCAAAGTGCCCGTCCGCTTCAGCGGTGGCGTCCGATTGAGCAGAGGCGGACAACGCGCCCGTTAGGAAAAGCAGGAGGGCAACGCCCATCCGCGATAGAACTACTTGCAGGGTCTGTGGCATTCTGAATCGCTTGGTAACAAGTGCCGAAAGTAACACAATGCGTGCAATCTCACAGGGCATGTTGGCAATTTTGGACAAAAAAGCCCGGACTTGCCGGGCCTTTC
>CAYMHW010000098.1:0-6251 GCA_964390365.1 uncultured Comamonadaceae bacterium
AGGCCACCTTTTCGTTGTTCGTTTCGCCGGGGACGCCGAGTTTGCGCGGGGTGCCACGGCGGCCGATGGCGAGCACGACGTGGGCGGCGCGGCAGGGCGTGCCCGTGGACAGGGCGAGTTCGAAGGCGCCGTCTTCGCCGCGGACGATGGATTCCACCTTCGTGTGTTCCTGTACCGGAATGTCGTGTTCCGAGAGGATGCCCTGCCAGAGTTCGAGGAGTTCAGACTTGGAGGTGTCGGTGAGCTTGACTTTGCCGTGGAGCGGGAGGTCCATCGGGGAGGTCATGACGAGCTTCGAGCGGGGGAACGTGAACACCGTTCCGCCGAGGGAGTCCTGCTCGAGGAGGGCGAAGGTGAGGCCGGCGCGCCGAGCGGCCAGGGCGGCTGCGATGCCCGCGGGCCCGGCGCCGACGATGGCCACGTCCACGGCGCCTGCGGGGGTGGGCCGTCGTTGCTTGAGGAGGCTCTCGACAGCTTGACCCCCTTGTTCCGCGCTGTTCTTGATGAGCCCCATTCCGCCGAGTTCACCCGCGATGTAGAGGCCGTCGACGTTCGATTCGTAGGTGGGCTTCACGTGGGGCAAATCCACTCCGCGCTGGGCCGTGCCGATGCGCAACGTGATGGCGTCGACGGGGCAGGCCATGAAGCACGCCCCGTGGCCCACGCAGCTCGAGGTGTTGATGACGGTCGCTTTGCCATCGACGAGGCCGAGGATGTCCTTCTCGGGGCAGGCGCGGACGCAGGCGCCGCTTCCGATGCAGGCGGAAGGGTCGATGTGTGGGTAGAGGGAAACGGGTTCGAATCGGCCGGTGGCTTTGGCTTCCTCGACTTTTGCGGCGACGGTGGCGGACGCGGTTTGGCCTTTCCTCCAGTAATGCCAAACCACGACCACGATGAACGCCGCCGTCGCCCCATACACCGCCCATTCCTCCATGCCCATCAGAAAATCCAGCGATACCCCATCAGCAGCGTCACTCCCACGTGGAGGACGACGATGACGAGCATGATGAGGGCGAAGGGCCGATGCGCCACGTGCCAATACTTGAACAGCGCCTGCATCGTTTCGAGGCGGGCCATGCGGTTGCGGAGGGTGGCGGCTTCGTCGAGCGCGGTGGCGACGGCGCGACGGCTCTCCGGGGCGACGCCACTGGCTTGAAGCGCCTTGCGCACCTCGGCGCGGTGGGCGCGGTTCGCAAGGATGCGCCGCGGACCGAAAGCGTGCGGGTTGTTGAAGCTGCGGATGAGTGCCACGGCCGCGGCAGCATTCGGGTCGGCCTTGAGGACGTTCGACACCAATTCGGCTTCCCGCTCTTCAACCTCGTCGAGGGCGAGGGCGCGGCCGGAGAGGGCGCGCGGGATTTGGAGGTAGATGTAACGGCCCACCACCCCGCTCAGCACGACGAGCACCATGCTCCAAAACCCGATCGAGACGAGCCCGCCGAACTTGAACGTCGTGTGAAACAGCACCATGATGGGACCGAGCGTGCAGAGGAAGATGTGGAATTCGAGGAGGTGACGCAGGCGGAAATGCTTCGACAGCCAGCCGCGTTGTTTCGCGCCGATGTACAGGACCACGCCGATGAGGATGAGCAGGGTACCGACGATGCCCAAACCATGCCCCATCGCACCCGACGCCTTGAACCAGTCGTATTGCGGGTGGTAGAACCGCTCCTCAAGGGGCGTGACGTAGTAGCTCCACCCCACCCACGCGAGGTAGGCCGTCACGGCGACCGTCACAAGCGCCATGGACGCCAAATAAATGCGATGTCCCCAATTCACTTCCACTGCGAGCTAAAGTACTGCGCCCACCGCATTCGGCCGATGATGGCAGTCAGCGAGGTGGACGCTTTGCCCTTAATTTACGGGCTTTGACTCGCATTTCTTTGGCCATGCCCCGAACAAAACGCCTTTTTCAAGTGACGCTGCTCACTGCTACCGCGGTTTCGCTGTTTTACGTACCGTGGCCAATTTTGGGTTCGTGGCTTCCACCCCTGCCCGATTCGGTGGAGGCGCAGTTGGAGGCCTCGGCGGAGGGAGCGCTCGATGGGATTGTGGTGTACGCCGACTTCGGCGACGGGGCGCCCGTGACGGCGGCGGTGGGGTTGCACGATCCGGCGCTGGGGCTTCCTGCGAGAACGGACGCGTTGTTCAAAATCGCAAGCATCAGCAAGTTGTACGTGGCGGTGGCGGTGACGAAGCTTGCGGTTGGAGGGCGGTTGGATTTGGATGCTCCACTCAGTTTGCTGCTGCCCGAATTCGCGGGTCGCATCGAACACGCAGACCGCATCACACCGCGCTTGCTGGTGCAGCACCGGAGCGGCATTCCGAACTACACGGACGCGCCGCGGTTTTGGGCTGAGCGGCCGAGCTCAGCGGAGGGATGCTTGGGGTTGGTGCTGGACGCACCGGCGGACTTTAAGCCCGGAGAAGATTGGGCGTACAGCAACACGAATTACTTGCTGCTGGGGATGATCATGGACCGGGCCCTCGGTCATCCGCATTTCGACTTCATCCAGTCGGCCATCCTCGACCGGCTCGAGCTCCACGACACGTACGCGGGCATTGACGCGCACAATGAAGCGGACGTCATGAGCGGGTTCCACGTGGGCTACCCACAGGACCTGAAGGGTGAGGCTGTTGGCATGGTGGCATCGGCGGCGGACGTGGCGCGGTTCGTCAGGGCGCTCAACGACGGGAGCCTGTTCGATGCGAACGAAGCGGCAGTTTACGCGGAACTGTACGAATATGAGCACACGGGACTCGTTCCGGGTTACCAGAGCACCGCGCGGTACCACGCCGACCTCGATGCGGTGGTGGTGCAGTTCTCCACGCCGACGGATTTCGAGGGGTACAATTGGAACCTCGCTTCGATCTGTTACAACCGCGTGGTCGACATCCTGCGACGGGAGCGCCTGGAGCCGTAACCTAGGACCCTGCTCTCTCGAGTGCGACTCCACCGCGCAATGGGGGGACTCGAAGTACAGCAGCCTGGAGTTGATCGAGGGCGATTGGCGCGAGCTGCGGACGGAACGGCAATTCGATGCCTTGACGGCGTGGCACTATTTGGAGCACGACCACCACCTTTCCGCCACGGAGCGCGCGTGCCACCAACTTTTGAAACCTGGCGGCGTCCTCATCGCCGAAGTGCCCCTATACCAAGGCCTCCTTCAACGGTTGCAGGGACCGCACTGGCAAGGATGGCACACCCCACGCCACTTGACCCTGTTCAGCGTGCGCAGCTGGAAGCACGCCTTCCTCGAAGACCGATGGAATCACCTCGAGCACCGAACTTCCGGGACCCTCTCGGCGTTTACCTTGTGGTGGTTGGGGCACCATGAAAAAAGGAACGGATCGTGGTCCGGATCCATGGAACCTCATTTCTGGGGCCTCGTTTTTTGGAAGGTCGCGCTGGCGCCCCTCTTCCTCCTCGAGCGCTTCATTCCGCTGGGAATCCAAACCGTGGTGCTCCAAAAAAAAGCGCATGAGTGAACAAATCACGACCGTCTGCCTCTTCGAATTCAACGGATTCTCCCATCAATACTGGGCGTTCAAGCAAGTTCCGCTCGCGTTTCGCCGGCTGAAGGATGTGCCCGGCTTGACGTTCTTCAAGTCGATGGGATCGGGCGGCGGACAGGGGTTTGACTTCATGCCCAGCTTTCGGGTGTATGCTTGGCTGATGGTTTGGCAAAACCAGGATTTCGCCGACGCCTTTTTCCAGGCCCACCCCTATTTCCAAACCTACCGAAACCGGTGCGCATCCGCCGAAGCGTTCTACCTGAAAAACATCATGGCGCACGGCAAATGGTCCGGGGGCAATCCGTTTGAAAAAGCGCCCGATGCCGATGACTCGGGGCCCATTGTCGTGCTGACGCGCGGGCGGATCAAGGCGTCGCGCCTGGTGCAATTCTGGCGGAAAGTCGGGCGCACAGCGAACGAACTGTTCAAGTTCCCCGAGCTGGAATTTGCCATCGGCGTGGGCGAATTGCCGTTCATCCAACAGGCCACGTTGAGCGTTTGGAAGACCAAAGAGGCGATGCAGCATTATGCCTACACCGACGCCACGCACAAGAACGTCATCCGACTGACCCGAAAGCACCAGTGGTTCAGCGAAGAACTGTTCGCGCGGTTCCGCCTGACGGCGCGCGTTCCGCTGTGAACGCATCCACGCAGCGGAAAACTCCCCACTCAACGCTCCACTTTGGCCAGACCAAAGTGAACTTCAGCCGATCAGCGAGGCCACCAATTGGCGGTACTGGGTTTGAAGGCCTTCGATGACCGCTGCTTTTTCGGACGCCATGCCCGATTCCGCAACGGAATGCATTTCCGGATGGCGTTCCCGCAAGTTGACGTCGCCCCAAACGATGAGCTCGACCATCGTGGGGGCCAGCGCAAGTCCCGTTTCGGACAACAGGTAGATGTTCTCTTTTCGGTTGCCGGGCAGCTTGCGCTTGGTGAGCAATTTGTTGGATTCCAGCCACTTCAGCCGCGCGGACAAGATGCCGGGTGCAATGCCCTCGGGAGAAGATGAAAATTCCTTGAAGGTGCGCTTTTGGTCCAGCAGCATGTCCCGCACGATGAGCAAGGACCACTTGTCTCCAACGATGTCCAGCGTCGATGCCAACGGACAACTCGATCTGAAAGGCGCTCTCATGTCGTGCAGTTTGGGGTTCGAAAGGCGGAGGGCAGCCGCTGTGCGGTTCCATGGACCGAAGCGGATTGCATCGGGTCAAAGGTAAATGGAACAGCCGCGATGTTGGAGGATGGATGCGGCTTGCCATCGCGAAAGGTGCGCCCGCAACGTCATCGGAGTCGGAGACCACAATGACTTGAACGTGCCCTTTCACAGGGACCATAACTCCCAGACCATTCACAAGAATCACTTGGCTTCGACCAGATTAAGCACGGATATCGTGGAATAAGCGAATCTACATGACTACTTTTTTGGTATCTAAATAACCGTTCGCTATCTTTGATACTCTTATGATAGCAATAAGCGCAAACACATGACGCACACACCACAAACGGTGCTGATCACGGGGGGGAGTTCTGGAATTGGCCTGGCCCTCGCCCTGAAGTTCCTCGCCCACGGCAATACGGTCATCATCACGGGTCGCAACTTGACGAAACTTCAACGCGTCAAAACTGCCCACCCGGAACTCCACATCGTTCAAAGCGATGTGACGCAAGATGAGGACGTCCGACGATTGAAAGACCACATCGAGCGGGAATTCAAGGGATTGGACGTGTTGATCAACAACGCGGGGATCATGAATTTGGTGGACACGGGCCGGGAGGACCAAGACCTGCACCTGCAACTTCAGGAAATCGAAATCAATTACAGCTCGCCCATTCGCGTGCTGCACCATTTCCTGCCGCTCCTGAAAAGGAGCTCCCAAGCCGTGCTGGTGAACGTGTCGTCCGGTTTGGCGTATGTGCCCTTTGCGCAAGCTCCGATTTACTCGGGGACCAAATCCGCGTTGCACTTTTGGACCCGAAGCATCCGACTCCACTTGATGCCGCACCGCATCCGGGTCGTGGAATTGCTCCCGCCCGTCGTGGATACGCCCCTCGCTCAGGCCGCAGACATCGCCGAGGACGACAACTTGACGCCCATGGCGCCTGAAAAGCTGGCCGACCACTTTTGGAAAGGCTACCTCAACGGCGCAGAGGAGATCACCCCGGGCATTTCGAAAGCCTTGAAAACCATGAGCCGCCTCGCGCCCGCACTGATGTTCAAGCAACTCAACAAGCAACCCATCCCCTCCTCAAAATGATCCCCATGGACAACTTCACCATCATCAACATCCAAGCCCTCACCGGCACCGTCGCCCTGCTCTTGGGCTTTCGCTACTGGATCCAGCCGCGCATCTCCCAACTCGCGCTTCACGACGCACTCCTCCCTTCGTCTTTCTGAATGCGTTTCGTTACCTCGGGCTGTCCTTCATGGCGAAGGAGCAGTTTTACGGTGGATTTCCGGAGGAATTTTTGACCACGGTCGGACTGCTCGATCTGACGACGGCGGTGCTGGCCATCGTGTCGGTGGTGGCCCTGAAGACCCGGTGGCGCTTTGCCATTCCCCTGGTTTGGATCTTCAACCTCGTCGGATTCGGGGATTTGATCACCGCCTTCCCGCAGTTCTTCGGCTTGAAGCTGTATGACCAAAACCTGGGATTCATTTGGTTGATGTTCGTGACCTACGGATTGGCGACGTTCTTGAGCCACATCTACATCTTCATCCGACTCCTCAAAAA
>CAYMHW010000099.1:0-6201 GCA_964390365.1 uncultured Comamonadaceae bacterium
GGGCCAGAGGTAGGCGTCGAAGAGCCGCAGGGTGTCGTCGAGGGCCAGCCATTCGCCGGAGAGGCCGTTGATGGTCGCGAATTGACCGGTGTGGGCGAGCCGATGGGACGCGATGGGGGTGGCGTCGGGCAGCTGCTGTTGGATTTGGCCCAAATCCGCCGACCGCACATTCAAATGCGGCACCGCCACCACGTGCATCGAATCCGGCCAATCCGTTGGTCCCCAAACGCTCAGCGCACACAAAACGAGGGCATTCATGTCACGAAAATACGCGACCGGCCGCCGTAAATTGCAACGAGTATCTGCTTGGGAACTCCAGTCGGTCGGTCGCGACACGTGCACGGAAATTGCACACCGAGGCCACATCGAAAACGCGGCATTGTGCTACCGTGTGGGGTCTGTTTCGAGCACGAGCACGCCCCTCAATCCGGTGGCTAACCAGACCGGACCCAGCTCCCATCGGGCTGTTAAATTCCGTCATTAGAGAGAAGATAACAGCATTCGAGCGCACTTGATTTGTAAATTCAACCATGCTTTTCCGAATCCTGATTCCAGTTTTCATGCTCCTTTGGACCGCGGTTGCGCAGGCTCAAGGTCCTCGAAGCCAAATCATCGCCCCACCCGACCTCTGGGTGCGTGCCGACGTCGATCGCGATTGGGGCACCCCGCTGCTCCTCAGCACGTGCGAATCCGATCAGGAACTCCTCACCGAGGAAACCACCCTGCCCTCCGCAGCGGACGGCAGCTACACGGTGGTGCGCACCTTCTCGTCTACCTGCCCGTGTGAAAACCGCGCGTTGAAAGCCCAGCAATTCATCCACGTGCTGCCCGCGAGTCCGCTGCCCGCAAGCCAGGCAGGCAGTTCGTGCGCCCCCACGTTTTCTGTCCTTCCCGAGTCCGAGGAAGTCGCGTTTGGCGCGTCTGTTTCCACTGTGGCCGAAGCCGTGAATGCAGCCGGAACAGGCGTGCGCATTGAAGAAACTGAACACGTGCTTTGGCGCGATGCGTGCGGCCTGGGTGCCACGTGGGTCGTTTGGGAAGCCACGGGCACCTGTGGGGAAGTGGCGCGCCATGCGTTCAAGCGCGTGACGACCGCTCCTGAGCAGCCGGGCGCGCCGTCCATCGAGCCCGAGATCGCTGTACCCGTCGACGAATTCGACGCGGGAGATTGGGGCGTCGGACCGCTGGAACCGACCACCCCGTTGTGGGCCGGGGCGAGAGCGTCGCGCTTGTACCGCACGAAGTCCGCAACGAACGGAACCTTCGCGGTCGTGCAAGTCGGTTGCGGCGCTCATGTCCAAATCGGGGAGCAAACCATCGAAGTGGCCGGCAACCACGCCCCGTGGATTCGATTCCGCCCGGAGGTTGAAATCCCCTGCGGAACCCCACGTGAGGACTGGCCGATCGTGAAAGGACGCGACCGCGTGGTGGGCAGTTTCGGGGACCAGCCGTCGCTCGAGGAGCTGCCTGTGGCGGAGGACGTGGACACGTTGGCTGGGGAGTGCCCGGGGAACTTCACGATTGAGCGCCGGTTGCGCGTTGAGGATGCGGACGGGGCCGTGGCGGAGGAAGTGCAGCTGTTGCAGGTGGTGGACCAAACCGCCCCCGCGTTTTACGCCAGTCCCGACGAGTTGGTGTGGTCCGGCGAGGATTGGCCGCCGCTCGTGCCCACGGCCCAGGCCGAAGATGCCTGCAGCAACCCCGTCGAACTCGCTTGGTCGGACAGCACCGATTGCTTGACCGGTCGCATTGTCCGACTCACGACCGCCACCGACGCCTGCGGCAACGCGGCCACCTTGCGCCAAATCATCGTGCCCGCCGCCGGCTCCGAGCCCACGGTGTTGGCGGTGGGTTGCTCCGACCCGCTCGCCCTGAACTTCACCGGCGAGGCGTGCTTCCAAACCCTGCACTGCCTCTACCCCGACGACTCCACCTGCCTCGGCGACCTCGACGGCAACGGCCAGATTTCAACCGGCGACTTGCTCGCCCTGCTGGGCATCTTCGGCACGTGGTGCGTGGTCGCCCCCTGACCGCATTGCTTCGGTAGTGTCAGATTTCAGCCTTCGGGCGTGAATTGTGGGAAAGTCGCCGTTCGGCACGGTCGTGGGCGGCCTAACTTTGCCGCATCATGGAGTGGCTGAAGACCATCGGCGTGGCCGGATTCCTGTTCTTTTTGTTGAAAGGACTCGCTTGGTTGCTCGTGTTTTGGCTGATTTCGCGCGGCATCATCCGCCGCAGGCAGTTGGCCATGTGGAAGATCAAGCTGAAAAAGCGATTGGGCTTGCGCCGTTAGAAGGCCAACGTGAAGGAGAACCACGGCGCGGCAAACCCATCCCCCCCAGCGAACACCCCGACGAGCCCGTAATCCCACAGCCATCCGGTGCGTCGATTCAAGCTGCGAATGCCCAGCGACATGATGTTCGCCGCTCCCGCTTCCCAGAAAACGCCTTCGGGCACCGTCGACGGAATCTGATACGTCCACCCACCGCCGTTTTGCGGATTGTTTCCATAGGCCCCCACGTCGACCCGATTGACGATGACGTAGTTCTCGGTCAACAACCAGCGCGCATCTCCTATGGGTGTCATTGCGCTTAAATTGGCAATGAAGGGCCGCGAAGTGGCGTTCGCACGTTCGGAAGGCACGTAGGCGCCATCCGCCATTTGCTCGTAACCCCGGTAGTAAAACAGGTCGGTGTCGCGGTTTGCCAGCCCCAGGTTCAGGGTGATGTTCTTGCGCTCCGTTCCACGGGTCACATTGATGAAGGCCAAACCCAACGGCCCATCCAAGATCCCGTAATAATCCGTGAACCCGATGCCCCCCGCAGAAACGTGGGTCTTCTCCCCAACCTGCGTCCCCACCTTGAACGCGCCACCGCCACCGAGAAACGACAAGATCGCCCCGACCGTCAGTCCGTCGTTGAGCCCGTAATTCACGGAATTCAGCCCGATGTTCGATTGGAAGTAGCCCTGATTTGCCTTGAGCTGAATGCCCGAAGGAGCAAAGAAGTAGCGGCTCGCCTGCGGATTCTCCGAGTACGCCCTCCGTTCCGACGACGGCCCATCATAGGACTCCAGGTCCTGCATGTACTGAATCAGGTGCTTCGGATAGCGCGTCGCTCCGAGCATCGGCATGTCGAGCACCACGACGTCCTCCGTCATCTCGAGGAATCGCCCCTCCTTGATCGTGCCGTCGTTCAAGACGATGCGAACGAACCGCTCAGGCGCCTCCGCCCCGTCTTGTGCCCACGAGAACCCCGAGATCGCGAGAACCAAACCCAAAACTGCTGTGCGAATGAACTGTTGCATGATGCGTGTTTTGACGAGGAAGAATACGAAGAATGAAGGACAAATGTGGGCCATTCCCGCAAATTGAACTTGACCCCCATCAGGTGAAAGATGCGGGCGCCGTTCGTTCGCACGGGTTCGGGCGTACCTTGCGCCCTCAATTGCCTCCGTTTGAATTCTTTTGACCGCCTTGGCCTTTCGGCCCCGATCCTGCAAGCCATCGGTGAACTCGGCTTCGACCAGCCCACTACCATTCAAGAACAAGCCATCCCGCTGCTGCTCGGCGGAGACCGTGATTTCATCGGACTCGCCCAGACGGGAACCGGGAAGACGGCCGCGTTCGCGTTGCCGATGCTCGAACTGATTGATCCGGAGGAGCACCACGTGCAGGCCTTGATCCTCGCGCCGACGCGGGAGTTGGGGCAGCAGATTGCCGGGCAGGTGGAGCTGTTTTCGAAGCACGTGGGCGGAGTGAAGGCAGTTGCCGTGTACGGTGGGGCGCACATCGTGCCGCAGATGCAGGCGTTGCGACGGGGGGCGCAGGTGGTGATTGCGACGCCGGGGCGGTTGTTGGATTTGGCCCGTCGTCAAGCGATTCAACTGGACCAAATCCAATTGCTCGTGCTCGACGAAGCCGACGAAATGCTCAACATGGGCTTCCAGGAAGACCTCGACGCCATCCTCGCGCTGACGCCCGAAACCAAGCGCACCTGGCTGTTCTCGGCCACGATGCCGAAGGAAATTCGGCGGATGGTGAAGCAATACATGGACCAGCCGCACGAAGTCCGTGTCGATCCGAGCCAAGCCGTGAACACGGACATCGCGCACCAATACGTGATGGTCCGCCACACGGATAAAGCGGAAGCGCTCATGCGCTTTATGGACGCCGACCCCGACGTCTTCGGCGTGGTGTTCTGCCGCACGAAGCGCGATGCACAAGACCTCGCTGAGCTCCTCATGAAGCTCGGTTACCGGGCGGACGCGTTGCACGGCGACCTCTCCCAGCCCCAGCGCGACCGGGTGATGCAGCGGTTCAAGCGGCGCGAGCTGCAGGTGCTCATTGCCACCGACGTGGCCGCGCGCGGCATCGACGTCAACGACGTGACGCACGTGTTCCATTACGCGCTTCCCAACGACGATGCGTATTACACGCACCGTTCGGGCCGGACGGCTCGGGCGGGAAAAAAGGGCATCTCCATCGCCTTTGTGAACCGGAAGGAAAAGGCCGCGGTGAACAGGCTCTCCCGGTCCCTCGACATCGACTTCGCCGAGGTGCGCGTTCCCAGCGCGGCGGACATTGCGTCGGCGCGGGTGCGGGTTTGGGCAGAGGAAGTCAAGGCCGCCGAAGCCACTCCCCTCGCCACCGAAGAACTCGTGGCGCAAGCCGCCGTGCAATTCATGGGCATGTCGGCTGAAGAACTGCTCGAACAACTGGTGCGGCGCGAGCTGTCGGGCTTGCGCATGGGGTTGGATTTGAACCTGAAGGACGAGCAGCGACCCGAGCCTCGGAAAATGAAGCGCAAATCGTTCAAGCCCGGGTTTGACGAAAAGGCGCACAAAAAGAAGTTTGGCAAGAAGCACGGCGGAACCAGCCCGGGAGGCAAGGCCAAGAAGTCCTTCGGGAGCCGGCCGAAGAAACGTTATTGAGGGCGCTGGATTTGGGCCATGATTTGGTAAGCCAAATCCAACGCTCGCACGCCATCCTCCACCCCCACCGGAGGTTGTTCCCCCTGCTCAATGGCGCGGATGAACGCGGCGAGCTCCTCCTGAATGGCGTTCGTCGGAGTGACGACCACCGGCTCGAGCTGCACGTGCTTTTGAACGCCGTCTCCGAGGTCCAGGTTGAACCCGCCTGAAGCGTGGCCTTCACCGACGCGCATGGCCGTGGCTTGCTTGTCGAGGAAGTCCATGGTGATGTAGGCATCGGGCTGGAACACCCGCATTTTCCGGAGCTTTTGGAGGCTGATGCGGCTGGCCGTGAGGTTCGCCACGCAGCCGTTTTCGAAGGCGATGCGCGCGTTCGCGATGTCCGGAGTCTTCGAGAGGACGGCGGCACCTGAGGCGCGCACTTCGGCCACGGGGGAATCGACGAGGTGCAGGACGACGTCGAGGTCGTGGATCATGAGGTCGAGGACGACTGGGACGTCGGTGCCGCGCGGTTGGAACGGGCTGAGGCGGTGGGCCTCGATGAATTGAGGGGCCGTGATGCGGTGAGCCACGGCGCGCAAGGCCGGGTTGAAGCGCTCGACGTGGCCGACTTGGACCGCGAGGCCCGTGCGGGCGGCGAGGGCTTGAAGGGCGCGACCTTCCTCGACCGTGTGCGTGATGGGCTTTTCGATGAAGACGTGCTTGCCGGCGAGCAGGGCCGCCTCGGCGCACGCGAAGTGATTGACCGTGGGGGTCACGATGTCGACCACGTCGGAAGCGGCGATGAGGGCGTCAACGGATTCGAAGGCCGGCACGTTGAATCGCTCACGGGCGGCGGTTGCGCAGGCGGGATCGGGGTCGTGGAAGCCCACGAGTTGGATTTGGCCTTTCAAACTTTCGAGGCACGCCAAATGGATCTTGCCCAAATGCCCCGTGCCCAACACGCCCATTTTCAGCATGGCCGCAAGTTAGCGCGATTGCTCCGCCCTTCCGAATCCTCACAGAACGGTCAAAGTTGCGCAAACGCAACGCCGCCACTCTCCGCCTAACGTGCTCATTAAAAAAGCAATGCACGCACAGCATTGGCAACCTTGACACGAGCCTGACACGGGCGACAAAGCGGTGACAAAACGAGGGAAAACCGGCGGGTAATTTTGCCGAAAATTCTACTCAACATCCGATGAAAAACTTCCTGACTGCGTGCTTGCTCAGCCTGAGTGTTTGGGGTTGGAGCCAAACCGAAATCACCATCACCCAAGGTGCCGGTTA
>CAYMHW010000100.1:0-1212 GCA_964390365.1 uncultured Comamonadaceae bacterium
TTCCGGAGTTCCGCTACTACGTATCGCCGGACGCGACCGGTGCGCCGCACGGCCTTTACCTGGCCGCCTTCGTCCGGTATTTGTCCGCGAAGTGGGATTGGAACGACGTTCGCGACGAGGGGTACACCTACTACGATGACCTGACGGGGACCACGTTGGAAGGCTCGGCCGACGTTTCGCGCGACGACGAGCGCAATGTCATCGGCGGAGGCATCACCATCGGCTACGCCTACTACACTTCTGGTGGGGCGATGTTGGAGGCGTTCATCGGCCCGCAGTTCAAAAGCGTCACCTTCACCCGCACCTACCTCTCGGAGGAAATCACTTCGGTGGAGCAAGGAGATGTGTATTTCGGTCAGAAATACCTTGATGCTTCGTTGGGCGGGGCGGAGAATTCGGGCATGGGTTTGCGCTTTGGCGTGAACATCGGCTTCGGCTTCTAAGGAAACGCGCGATGCGCGAAGGAACGGTCTGGCATGGGGGAAATGGCGCAACGCTCATCCTCCGGCCGGACCGTTCTGCGTTCATGCCGTCGGAAGGGGCGCTGCTTGTTGCGGACGTGCACCTGGGAAAAGCAGGGCACTTTCGGCGCAATGGGATGGCCGTTCCGAAGGGCGTGAACGCCGCCACGTTGGATCGGCTTTCCAAGGCGCTGCGCGCCACCGGCGCCCAAACCCTCATCGTCCTGGGCGACCTCTTTCACAGCGAGCACAACGCCGAGTGGGAGGGGTTCATCCGCTGGCGGGAGGCGACCCCGTTGCGGCGGGCCGTGCTCGTACAGGGCAACCACGACATCTTAAGGCCAAGCGATTGGGAAGCGGCGGGATTGGAAGTGGTCGATCGGTGGGATGCCGGGGGCTTGACGTGCACCCACGAGCCGGACGACTGGCGGGAGGGATTTGGCGTTCACGCGTGCGGCCACGTGCACCCCGGCGTGCGGTTGCAGGGCGCGGGCAGGCAGTCGCTGACGGCCGCGTGTTGGTGGCATTCAGCCGTGGGGACGCCGCGGGAACAACTCGTGTTTCCCGCGTTTGGCGGCTTCACCGGAAATCACCGCATCGAGCCCGCGGCAAGCGATGCAGTCTACATCCCCGCAGGCCAACACGTCATTAAAAAAGGGGGCTGAACTCAGTCGATGTTGACGACGAAGCTGCCGCTGAACGGGATCTCAAACCCGACCGGGTTGCCGTTCACCGCTTCTTTGAGCAGCAT
>CAYMHW010000100.1:1312-6190 GCA_964390365.1 uncultured Comamonadaceae bacterium
GCTCCGCACTCGCAGTTGTACACCGGGTTGATGAACTCGGGGCTTTCGTAGCAGCTGCTGAGGCCGACGGCCGCGGCGATGCTCAGGGTGAGGGCGATGCGCTTCATTTCAACGAGGTTTGCCGGCTAAGATAGCATTTCCACCGGGATTTAGCGCGTCAGCGGATAGGCCAAATACGCCTCGCTCCGCCCCACGAATTCCCACAACTCCCGCGTCCACCCCTCAAACGCCGCATCCACCTCCTCGGCGTCCGCCCCCAGCAACCGCCGGAACTCCGCCGTGCCCGCCAGTTTGTCGAAAAAACTCGGGCTTTGGACCCACCCGTACATCGGCTGTTCGGTGAACGCGTCGAGCACCATCCGAAGATCGAAGCCCGAAGGCGCGTCGAGCCACGCCGTGCCCAGGGGACGCAAGTCGCGCCCCGTGCAGCGCAGCCCCTCGTGCTTCGGGTGCGGCGCCGCTCCTGGAATCGGCACGGGCGTGAACGCGAAGCTCGTGTCGGGGAAGCCCGGCAGGCCGATCGCTTCGAACGGGAACGGCGTCCCACGCCCCACGCTCATCATCGTCGGCTCGAACAGGCAGAGGGAGGGGTAGAGGGCGATGGCGCTCGCCGTGGGGAGGTTGGGACTCGGGGGGATCGGCGGATCCCAGCGGTCGCTGTGCACCCAGCCCCGGCAGGGAATCACCGTCAACGCGCAGTGCAGGGAATCGGGCAGCCAGTGCTCCCCGTTGATCATTTGGCCCACCTCCCCGAGCGTCAGCCCATGCACCATCGGCACGGGCAACTGGCCCACGAAGGACGTCAACTCCGGCTGCAACATCGGCCCCGCCACGTGGTGCCCATGCGGATTCGGCCGATCCAGCACGACCACCGCCGCTCCCGCCTCCGCCGCCGCCTCCATCACGAGGGCGAGCGTGCTCAAGTACGTGTAAAACCGGGCGCCCACGTCCTGGATGTCGAACACGATGGTCCGCACGTCCGCGAGGTCTTCCGGGCGCGGCTTCCGCCGGTCTCCGTGCAGCGAAACGATGGGCAGCCCCGTGCGTGGGTCGTGCCCGTCTTCGATGTGCGCTCCGTTGGCGGCATCCCCCCGGAACCCGTGCTCCGGCGCGAACACCTTCCGCACGTTGACCCCCAAGGCGAGCAACGTATCGACCAAATGCGTCGGCCGCTCCCGCACATCCGCCTGCAGCACCGACGTCGCATTCGCCACCACGGCCACGCCCCCGCGCCCGAGGAGCGGCACGAGCTCCTTCAGCTGCTCGTTCCCCAAGACGACCCGCCGCGGCGGCTGCGTCCGTTCGGGCAAGTGCAATTCGGCGGCCGTTTCCCGCGCAATCCACGGCGCGGCGGGCTCCTGCTGGGCGATGCCGCACCCGCACCACCCGACCAAAACAGCGAGTTTCCAAAGCTTCATCGCCCCGAAGTTAGGCCGATTTCTGCGCGTAACTTGCGGCCGATGAACTTGCCTCGTTACATCGCTGCGCGCATGGCGCGAACCGACGCTCGGGCCTCCTGGTCCCGGCCGGTGGTGCGCATTGCGACGGCGGGGGTGGCCCTCGGCATCGCGCTCATCATCCTGGCGAGTGCGGTGGTGGAGGGCTTCCAACACGAGGTGCGGGAGTTGGTGGTGGGGTTTGGGGCGCACGTGCAGGTGCTGTCGACGGATCCGGCGGCGCGGAGCATTCGGCTGGACGAAGACGTTGCGAATCGGTTGGCGGCGGCGGATGGGGTGCGGCGTGTTCAGCCGTTTTACACGTTGTCAGGCATTCTCGAAACGAAGGAGGACCACGAGGGCGTGGTGGTAAAGGCCGTGGGGGAGGGGTTGTCGTTCGACTTGCTCGAGCGTTCGATGCTGGCGGGGCGCATAGCGTGGGCGGGGGATTCGGTGGTGGTGAGCGGGCCGCAGGCGCGGGAGTTGCGGTTGGAGGTGGGGGATGCGGTGCGGCTGTATTTGGTGGCGGACGATGAGGTGCCGCGGCCGCGCCGGATGGTGGTGGCGGGCATTTACGAAACGGGGCTGTACGAATTCGATCGGGAGTTCGTGTTCACGCCGGTCGAGGTGGTGACACGCGCCTCGGGCTGGGGATTGGAGGCACAGGGAGCGGTGGTGGATGGCGCGTTTGAGGCGTTCGGTTACGGAACGGAGCGGGGGCAGTGGGCATGGTCGAGCAGCGACCCGGCTTGGAACGCGGCGGTCGGTCGGTGGCGCGGGCGCGGGCCGCACCTCGCTCCTGAGCTGCCGCCCTCCACCTTCGAGGCCGTGTTCAGCGATCCCAACGAACACCAAACCGCCGACACCGTCCGGTTTACCCCCACCGACACGGGTTGGGTCGCCCTTTCGGCGGGTGGCGGCGCCCGCTTTCACGCCTCCGGCTACGAGGTTTACCTCAACGGGTTCGACGGGCTGTGGCAGGCCGATGAAGCGCTCTACAACCTGCTCCCGCTGGGCTGGACCACGAAGACCGTCATCGAGCAGTCGCCGGAGATGTTCTCGTGGCTCGGAATGCTGGATTTGAACGTGGAAATCATCATCGGGCTGATGGTGCTGATTTCCATCATCAACATGGCCTCGGCGCTCCTCATCATCATCCTGGAACGCACGGCGATGGTGGGGTTGCTGAAGGCGATTGGGCTGTCGGATGGCGCGGTGGTGCGCGTTTTTGTTTGGCATGCGGTGCGCATCCTCGGGTGGGGATTTTTCTGGGGAAACGTGCTGGGCCTGGGCCTTGCTTGGGGCCAAACCGCAACCGGCCTCATCCACCTCGACCCGGCCGCTTACTACGTCGACACGGTGCCCATCCGCCTGAACGCGCTCAGGCTCGTCACCATCGAGGTCGGCGCCTTCGTCGTGTGCGCGGTGGCGCTCGTCCTCCCCGCGTGGGCATCGGCCCGAATCCAACCCGCTTCGGCCCTGCGGTTCCGCTGAGGCAATTTACTGCCCGACTCCACGTTTCCTCCCCGTGCTTCGATTCCTCCTGATTCCCCTGCTCGCCTTCGCCACCACGGCGTGGTCGTGCAGCGCGTTCCGCATCATCGCAGCGGATGGCGTCACGGTGGGGTGCAACGAGGATGCGTGGCGGCTGACGCCGCATGTTTGGCTCGACCAGGAGCCGGGGGCGAACCGGGCCTGTTTCACGGGTTCTCGTGCGATCGGGGACGGGCAGTACGCGCCGCAATCCGGCATGAACGACCGAGGGCTCGTGTTCACGCGCCTCGCGTCCCACACCGCGGAGCGCCCGGGACATCCTTCACACGAATTGCCCGGCATTTCGGACGACGCGGCCTTCTTGACCGAGGTGCTGCGCCGGTGCGCCACCGTGGCGGAGGTCGAGGACTTCATGAGCGGGTTCGATCGGCGGAAGTTCCTCGGCGACGTGTTGATGTACGTCGATGCCGCGGGCGGGACGTTGGTGGTGGAGCCGTACGCGCTTGAGCGGCCGGAGGACGAATCGCCTTATTTGATCAGCAACTTTTGCCCGAGCGACACGCCGGAGGCTGATCGGTTGCGTTTGGAGCGGTATCGGAAAGGGAGGGAGCGGGTGCAGGCCGAGCCGGATGTGGCGCCGATGGTGCTGGCGGAGGCGATGTCGGTGGACCGCAACCGCCTCGGGGATGGGACGTTGCTGACGTCGCTGTGGCGGCCGGATGCGATGGAGGTGACGCTTGTGTTTTACCACGACTTCAGCGAGGCGGTGACGCTGGATTTGGAGGCGGAATGGGCGGCCGGGTGGAAGCAGCGCAAGGTGGAGGGGATGTTTTCGGAGCGGGCGGGGTTCGAGCGGCTGAGGTGGCATCCGACGCCGCATCGGTTCGAGCGCGGACGGGAGGGGATGGCGGGGTTGGGCATCGCGTTGGCGGCGTTTGCACTCGGGTGGGTGCGGCGGCTGGGGTGGGCGCACGGCGGGGCGCTCGCGTGGACGGGGGCGTATGCCGTGTTGCTCGCGGCGCACCAGCCGCTGTTCTTCTTCGATCTGCCGTACGCGCATCCGGAGTTGCCGTGGATGGCGTGGGCGTCGTGCTCGCCGTGGGGCATCGTGGCGTTGCACGTTTGGGGCTGGTTTTCAGGCCAAACCCCGTCCCCCTGGACCACCGCAGCGCGGGCCTTAGCCGTGCTGTCCACCGCCGCTTTCGCGTACTGGAAGTTGTTCCCATTTTGATTGAATTTGGCTTGCCCCCTTCTGTGACAAACCCTCGGCGCGCCCTACCTTCGCACCCTGAAACGGACCCCCATGCCTCACCCGACACGCGTCTACGACAACATCCTGCAAACCATCGGCAACACCCCGATGATCCGGCTGAACCGCATCGCAGAAGACTTGCCGTGCGAGGTCTGGGCGAAGGTGGAATACTTCAATCCGGGGCACAGCGTGAAGGACCGGATGGCGCTCCAAATGATCGAGGACGCCGAAGCCCGCGGCGACATCCAACCGGGCGGGACGATCATCGAATGCACGAGCGGCAATACGGGGATGGGATTGGCTTTGGCCTGCTCCGTGAAAGGCTACCAGCTGATCTGCACGATGAGCGACAAGCAATCGAAGGAAAAGATTGACATCCTGCGCGCGATGGGCGCTGAAGTGCACGTGTGCCCGACGGAAGTGAGCGCCGACCACCCCGACAGCTACTACAGCGTGGCGAAGCGGCTCAACGAATCCATCGAGAATTCCTTCTGGTGCAACCAGTACGACAACCTGTCGAACAGCGAAGGGCATTACCGGACGACGGGTCCCGAAATCTGGGCCCAAACCGAAGGCCGCATCACCCACTTCGTTGTGGGCGTGGGAACGGGCGGGACCATCAGCGGCACCGGACGCTACCTGAAGGAA
The DNA here is from genome assembly GCA_964390365.1 of uncultured Comamonadaceae bacterium. Taxonomy (GTDB): domain Bacteria; phylum Bacteroidota; class Bacteroidia; order Flavobacteriales_D; family Sanyastnellaceae; genus JALQTD01. The sequence goes on from CAYMHW010000100.1 coordinate 6,143, forward strand.
CAGAATCCGGACATCCAACTCTGGGGCATCGACTCCTACGGCAGCGTC
>CAYMHW010000101.1:0-6132 GCA_964390365.1 uncultured Comamonadaceae bacterium
TCGCTCAACATCGCCCCCCCGTTGTTGTTCGTGTACGGATCCGTCGCCCCGTTCAGGTAAATGATGTCGTCGTTGTTGGCGATGAGTTCCATGTGGATGGCCACGTCGCGGTGGTAAACGCCGTTGATGCGGACCATCGAAGTGACCATGGCGGAGAGGGCGCCGGAGACCGTGCCGCCGTGGAATTGGGCGTATTCGCCTGTGCAGGCAAGGGCCAAACGATACGTGCGCAACTGCGCGCCGTTGGGAACTGCAGCCGTCGGCGGCGCCGTGCGCTCCTCAGCGGTGGCGCCCGGTTGGCGCACATCCAATCCCATGCGCAGCATCTTCGATGGCTCCACTTCACCGTGCACCTCACACCCGGTGCGCACTTTGTCAGTGGTCTCAAAGAATGCACTCCGTGTGTAGGCCAAATACGCCCCCATCGCCCCATCCCGGTCCACCGGATCGATGTAAACCGTCTCGCCCCCCGGCGACAGCAACATCGCATGAAACCCGCGCTCCGTCACATCGAAGTGCACCGTTCCCCCCAGCCCATCCGCCGCCACCCCCGTGAACGTCCGGATCTGCGGATACCGCGCTTGCAGCTCCTCCGCCATCACCCGTTCCTCCACCACCCGGTAGTCCCGCCACCGCCCATCCGGCGTCGGAAACCGCAGCACCGCTTCCGACTGCGCCGCCGCCGCTCCGTGCCCCGGCACGTCCTCGAGCCAAAGACTCAACGCCGGCACGTCCACCGCAAGCGCTCGGTACTTCGCCGGCGCAATGACGGGTTGCACATCGGCGGGCAGGTCAGCGTCTTTCCACGCCGTGAATTGCGCCCAAGCAGGCAGGGTTCCAAGGAGCAGCGTCGCCAGAACCGAGAGGGTTTGGAATGGTTTCATCAGCAAAAAGGTGGGACGTTGTGGCCCCACCTTCCTAAGTTATGCTATTTCACGTCAACGTCGTCAGGCCGTAGTGCCCAACGAGCGCAACATCCGCGTGTGCACCCGCAACGCCGTCCAGAAGGTCGTTTGCGAGTTGTACGGCAGGCCGAATTCCTTCGCCGTTTTTTCGACGATGGGCGCGAGCTTGCGGTGGTGCACGTGGCAGACGTTCGGGAACAGGTGGTGCTCGATTTGGTGGTTCAACCCGCCGCATAGCCAAGTGAGGAGGCGCGAGCGGGTGCCGAAGTTCGCCGTGGTTTGGAGCTGATGCGCCATCGGATCCGATTCCATCACCTCACCTTTCACCGCCAGCGGGAACGCGTGGTGCTCCATGACGTGAGCCAATTGGAAAATGGAGGCCAAACCCAAGCCCGCCACCGCATGCATCAAAACCCACCCCAGCAAGACCTGCCACCAAACCAAATCCGAGAAGATCAACGGCAGCGCCATCATGTACGTGAAATGCAGCGTTTTCGTGATGACGAGGTACGCAATCAGCTTGCCCTTCGTGGTGCCGGAGCGCTCGATCAACCCTTTCTTATCGTAGCGGCTGATCGCCATCCAATCCTTCGCCGTGATCCAAAACAGCGACATGATGGCGTAGAAGAACCACGCATAAATGTGCTGGAACCGGTGCCATGGCTTCAAAGGACGCTGTGGCGTAAACCGCAACGCACCAGGCGTATCGATGTCCTCGTCGAGCCCCTCGATGTTCGTGAACGTGTGGTGCAACACGTTGTGCTGGATGCGCCACAAGGCCGCATTGCCCCCGACCAAATCCAACGTCCTTCCGAGCAGATCGTTCACCACCTTCGACTTCGAAAACGCGCCGTGGTTCGCATCGTGCATGACGTTGAGCCCGATGCCCGCGAGTCCGAGTCCCATCACGAATTCAGCGACCCAAAACCACACCCCAGTGCCCGTAACGCCAAACGTGAACAGCACCCAAGGCACGAAGTAGAGCGCGAGCATTACCCCGGTTTTCAGGTACATCCGCCAATCGCCGGTGCGGTTGATTTGGTTCTCTTTGAAGTAGGCATCCACACGTTGGCGGAGGGTGCGCGTGAACTCAGAAGTGTCGCGCGGAAAACGAACAGTCGGTATATGCATTTTGCAATCTCAGTTGCCGAAGATACAACGCACCGGGGAAGTGGTTCCTGATCCGCTATTTTTACTCGTTCTAAATTAAAATACCCGAATCGTGCGATTGCCTTCACGCGGTCGGTGGAATGAATTTTGGCCCCATGAAATTGACTGTCGCCGCCTTGTTGTTGAGTGCCCTCGGAGCCCAAGCCCAGGATTCTTTGTACACCATGACTTCCATGTGGCACGACCTGCCCGAAGCTGAGGTGCGCGCGGTGGGCCTCGCCGCCGGGGCTCAGGGAGCCGATGAGGTGGCGGGTGCGTTGACGGTGTTGACGGCTCGGGAGTTGCAGCGGTTTCAATACGCGGATCCGATGCAGGTACTGCGCGGCATTGCGGGCGTGAATTTGCAGGAGGAGGACGGATTTGGGCTGCGGCCGAACATCGGGCTGCGCGGGTCCGGAGCCGAGCGGTCCACGCGCATCACGCTCATGGAGGACGGCGTGCTCGCGGCGCCCGCTCCGTATTCCGCGCCTGCCGCCTATTATTTCCCGAGCATCGCGCGGATGTCGTCCGTGGAGGTGATGAAGGGGAGCAGCCAAATCGCCTTCGGTCCCGCCACGTCCGGGGGCGCGTTGAACCTCGTGTCGACCGCGATTCCGGAGGCGGAGTTGGCGGGCCGGGTGGCGCTGGAAGCCGGGGCGTTTGGGGGGCAGCGGACGCAGGTGATGGTGGGCGGAACGCGGGCGGTGGGCGAGGGGAATTTGGCCTACCTCGTCGAGTTCCTGGGCCAAAGCAGCGACGGCTTCAAAACCGTTGACAACGGCGCCCCTAACGGCTTCCAGAAGGACGATCGGCTCCTGAAACTCGCCTGGCAACCCGATGCAGCGCGCGACCAACGCTGGCTCCTGAAGGTCGGTGACGTGCGCGAAATCAGCCACGAAACCTACCTCGGCCTCAGTGACGCGGATTTTGCCGCCACCCCTTATCGGCGGTACGCGGCCTCCGCCGAAGACGTCATGCACGCGGACCAAACCCAATTCAACCTGTCCCACGAAGTCCGCATCGGTCGCTGGGAATCCACCACCACCCTCTACCACAACACGTTCAACCGCAACTGGTACAAGCTCGATGGCTTGCGGGACTCCACCGGCGCTTCCGTCAGCCTGGTCGACGCCCTCGAAGCCCCCGGCTCGGCAGCATACACGCTCCTGACAGGCCGCACCTCCGTGGGCCTCGAGCAGCTCGAAGTGAAGGCGAACAACCGAGTGTACTATTCGGAAGGCCTGCAGCACCGCGGGAGCTGGACGTTCGGCGAACCGCTGCGCCTCACGTACGGCGTGCGCGCCCACCGCGATGGCATGGACCGCTTTCAATGGGTCGACGGTTACGCGATGGAGGAAGGCCAAATGTTCCAACGCACCACCGGCACCCCGGGCGGTGCAGGCAACCGCATTGACGGCGCTGAAGCCCTGGCCGGCTTTGCCCGGGCGACCGTGAAGGCGGGTCCGTGGACCTTCACGCCGGGCCTTCGCCACGAGGCGATTCGGATGCAGCGCGAGTCGTTCAGCGACCCCGATCGCGAACAGGCCCCGACCGTCCGCACGAATGACGTGGCGGTCTGGCTGCCCGGCCTCGGCGTCACGAAGGCGCTCCGCGAGGACATGACGGCCTTCGCGGGCCTGCACCGTGGGTTCATCCCGCCCGGCTCAGCCCCGGGCACGGAGCCGGAGCGCAGTTGGAACGGCGAGCTCGGGCTGCGCCTGTCACGTGACGGCTTCTCGGGCCAATTCGTGGCCTACCACACCGCATTCGGCAGCCTGCTCGGTTCCGACCTTGCGGCGGCGGGAGGTACCGGTTCGGGCGATGCCTTCAACGGCGGAAGCGCGGCGGCGCAGGGCGTCGAGGTCGAGTTCGCTTGGGATCCGCTCCGCACCCACCGGTCGGGGTGGGCGTTGCCGATTCGCGGGGCGTACACGTACACGCACGCGGTGTTCACGGAGTCGTTCGAGAGTGCCTACGAGCCGTGGGGGTTGGTGGATTCGGGGGATTTCATGCCGTACCTGGCGCCGCACACCGCGTCGTTGGGGGCGACGTTGGAAAAGGAGGGGCTTCATTTCGATGTCAACGCGCGCTATACGGCGGCGATGCGCACCGAGGCCGGCATCGGGGAGGCGGGGTTGTGGACGGACGAGGCGCTCGTGGTCGACGCGGGGGTGCGGGGTGTTCTGGGGGAGCACTTGGAGGTCCGGGCGGCCGTGACGAATGTGGCGGATGCCGTGTATTCGGTGGCGCGTCGGCCTTACGGGTTGCGGCCGGGGGCGCCGCGGATGCTGCGGGTCGGGTGCAGTTGGGCGTTTTAGTGATGGCTCACGCGGACGTCTTCGCGGGAGAGGCGGAGGCGCAGCCAATCGGCGATGCGGGCTTGGGCGGCGAGCCGTTCGGGCGTCGAGTCGGGGAGCCACGTGATGTCGATCCACGGGACGCGCTCGGCGGTTGAGGAGCCGCGCTGTTGTTCGGAGACGATGCCGGTGTGGACGGCGGTGATGGCCGCGTCTTGGAGGAGGAGCTCGCCGGGCAGGGAGGCAGGGAGGAGCTCGCCTTCGAGGGCCTGTCGCGTGGCGGCGAGTTCGTCGTTGAGGCGGCGGATTTCGGCGTCCCGGTCAGCCAGGTCGGCGCGGCCCGTGGAGTAGAGGTCGATGAGCCGTTGCATTTCGTCGAGGCCGGCGTCCGAGGGGCGGTTTTGGACCACGTGGAGGGTGGCGCCGGTGACGACGCCCGCGAGGCCGGATTGCCACTCGGTGAGGAGGGCGTCGGGCACGTGTTCACCGAGGAGGACGAGGTCGACGATGGGGGCGCCTTCCTCGTACCGAATTTCCTGTTTGACCACTTCCATGCCGGGGTAGCGGACGTGCTCGGAGAGGTATTCGGTGATTTGGCCCGCGTGGATGCCTTCGGAAACCGTGCGGTAGAAAATCCAACCGGACGGCAGCACGAGCGCCAGCAGCGCCACCGCGAAATACCGCTTGTACTTGCGCTCCTTCATCGCGTCAGGCAGCACGACCATCGGGAAGCGCAAATAGCGCACAACCAACGTGGTAGCCGTCGCAATCAGGATGGCGTTGATGAGGAAGAGGTAGAAGGCGCCGAAGAAGAAGTGCCAATCGCCGTGGGCCAAACCAAATCCCGCCGTGCACAACGGCGGCATGAGCGCCGTCGCGATCGCCACCCCCGGAATGACGTTGTTCTTCTCCTTGCGCGAACCCGCGAGGATGCCGGTCAACCCGCCGAAGAGCGCGATGAGCACGTCGAGCAGGGTGGGGTTCGTCCGGGCGAAGAGTTCGTTCGAGGGCGCGTCGAGCGGGGAGATGAGGAAGTACACGGCGCTCGCGGCGATGGAGATGCCCGCGGCCACGCCGAGGTTGAGCACCGACTTGCGCACCATGGACAAATCGTTGATGCCCACGCCCAAACCGAAGCCCATGATGGGACCCATGAGCGGGGAGATCAACATCGCGCCGATGACCACCGCGGTCGAGTCGACGTTGAGGCCGATGGACGCGATGACGATGGCGAAACCGAGGATCCACACGTTGAATCCCTTGAATTCGATGTCCTTTTGGATGCCGGCGATGGTGGACTCGGGCTCGGCCAAATCCACGATGCTCAAGCGGTCGATTACAATGGGTCGCAAAATGGCCAGAACCCGGGTGAACGGGCTGACGCGGGGCGTTTCAGGAGCGGTTTCCATGGGCCGAAAGTAGAACGTCTGCAGAACTGGAGTCGAAGGGGCTGAACTTTTTTTTTCGGAGGGAGTGCAAATCATTGGGGATTTACGGATTTGTTCCGAATGTTGCACCGCGAAAAGCACGTCCTACGATGAACTTGACCTTCCATGCAACCCCGGCCTTGAACGGCTGGTTGGCGCGCTTCCTCCAACGCGGTTGGGGGTGGCGGGGCATGCGCGCGTTCATCATTCGGCTCTGAGTCGGCGGGGTCACCACGCGAGGCGCGAGGGAACTCGTGCGCGCGGCCGGCTGAAATCATTCACCCCCCGATCCTTCCGACATGAAACTGAAATACATCGACCTCATTGAGCAGACCTTTGAATGGCCTCAAGAGG
>CAYMHW010000102.1:0-5950 GCA_964390365.1 uncultured Comamonadaceae bacterium
CGTGCTCGCCGGCTTCCAGCGAATCGTGTCATTCAGCTCCGCCATCCGCTCCTTCGCCGCGGTCGCCTGAATGAACCAGCTGTCCAGCGGGTAGTAAAGAATCGGCTTGTCCGTCCGCCAGCAGTGGGGGTAATTGTGCTCGTACTTCTCGACCAAAAACGCCCTGCCCCGCTCCTTCAATCCGATGGCGATTTCCACGTCCACCGACCGTTCTGGCGCCTCGCCCTCGTCGTAGTATTCCTCCTTCACGTAGCGTCCAGCAAGCGGCCCCACGCGGAACCGTCCCTGCAAATCGACCAGCGGAACCGCGTTGCCGTGCTCGTCCTCGACCAACAGAGGCGGCACTCCGGCGGCCGCAGCCACCCGCGCGTCATCCGCGCCAAACGTCGGCGCCGTGTGCACGATGCCCGTTCCATCTTCGGTCGTCACGAAGTCGCCGGGAATCACCCGGAACGCATCGGCCACGTCCTCCAGCGGGCTCGCCCAGTCCAAGAGCTGCTCGTACCGCGCCCCGCACAAATCCTGGCCCTTGAACGTGGCCACCACCTCGTGTTCCGGCGCCTTCTTCCCTCCGAAATGCTTCCCGATGAGGGCCTCGGCGAGCACCACGAGCACCTCCTCGTCGGTGTAGCGGTTCCGCGTGCGCACCAGGGCATACGTGATGTCGGGGCCGACGGTCAATGCCGTGTTCGACGGCAACGTCCACGGGGTGGTCGTCCACGCCAACAAATCCACCGGGAGGTCCGCCAACGCCTTCGCACCGTCGCCCGCGTGCGCTTTGATGCGGTTCGCGCAATCGACCGGCGTCCGGAACTGCGCCACGACCGTGGTGTCCTTCACGTCGCGGTAGGCGCCGGGCTGGTTGAGCTCGTGCGAACTGAGGCCCGTTCCCGCCTTGGGGCTGTAGGGCTGGATGGTGTAGCCTTTGTAGATGAGGCCTTTGTCGTACAGTTGCTTGAGCAACCACCAAACCGACTCCATGTACTTCGGCTCATAGGTCACGTAGGGCGACTCCATGTCGACCCAGTACCCCATCTTCCGGGTCAGGTCGTTCCAAACGTCCGTGTAGCGCATCACGGCCTTGCGGCACGCGTCGTTGTATTCCTCGATGGTGAGCTTCTTCCCGATGTCCTCCTTCGTGATGCCGAGTTCCTTCTCCACGCCGAGTTCCACGGGCAAACCGTGGGTATCCCAGCCCGCCTTCCGCTCGACGCGGTGGCCTTTGAGGGTTTGGTACCGGCACACGATGTCCTTGAGCGCACGGGCCATGACGTGGTGGATGCCCGGCATGCCGTTCGCCGAGGGCGGACCCTCAAAGAACACGAAAGGCCGGTCCGCTGGCCGTTGCTCCACGCTGCGCTGGAAGGTCTGTTCTCGCTCCCAAACAGACAGGATTTCATCCGCGGTGGCCGCCAAATTCAGGGCGCCGCGTTCGGGGAATCGCTTGCTCATCGCCGGCAAAGATACGCCGTCGAGCGCAGGCCTGTCTTAAACCCGACTCAGCTTCAGCATGTTCGTCATTCCCGCATCGGCGATGGGCATCGAAGCGAGGTGAATCACGAAATCGCCGGGCTCCACACGCCCTTCTTTCTTGAGGACGTACTTGATGTCGGCGATGGTGTGGTCGGTGCTGACCATCTTCACATAGGGGTGGGCGGTCACGCCCCAGACCAAACTCATCTGCTTCAAAATCCGCTTGTTCGCCGTGAACAAGTGAATGTCAGACGCCGGACGCTGGCTCGCGACCTGCATGGCCGTGTAGCCCGAGAAGGACATCGTGATGATGGCCTGGGCTTCCACCCGCTTTGCGAGGCGGCACGCGTTGTAGCAAATGCTGTCGCTGATGAAGCGGTCTTCGTCCGGGCTGAACGGCGGGCGCTCGTGGTGGTAAATCGCGTCGTGCTGCTCCACCGAGGTGCAGATCTCGCTCATGGCGCGCACGGCGTTGACCGGGTAGGCGCCCACGCTGGTCTCCGCGCTCAACATGACCGCATCGGCTCCGTCCAGGACCGCATTCGCCACGTCGTTCACCTCTGCCCGCGTGGGGACGGCGGCCTCGATCATTGACTCCATCATTTGGGTCGCCACGATGACTGGACGCCCATGCTCCATGCATTTTTTGATGATGTCTTTTTGGATCATCGGTACCTCCTGCATCGGCACTTCCACCCCCAAATCGCCGCGCGCCACCATCACGGCATCGGTGCAGCGCAGGATGCTTTCCAAATCCGCCAACGCCTCGGGTTTTTCAATCTTCGCCACAATGCGCGCGTGGCTTCCCGCTTCGTTGATGATTTTCCGCAGCTCGCGAATGTCCTCCGCGCGGCGGACGAACGACAAGCCGATCCAATCCACTCCGTTTTCCAGGGCGAAGGCCAAATCCTTGGCGTCCTTCTCCGTGATGCACGGCAACGAAATGGCCGTGCTCGGCAAATTCACCCCCTTCCGCGGCTTCAACGGCCCGCCGTAGGTCACGCGGCAGCGCACCTCGTCCTTGCCGTTCGTTTCAATCACTTCCAACCGCAACTTGCCGTCGTCCAGCAACACCGGCTCACCCGGCTTGACGTCCGCCGCGAACTGCATGTAGTTCGTGTAAACGACACCGTCCTTGCCGACCTCCTTTCCCGTGCGGATGATGAGTTCCGCGCCCACTTCAAGCATCATGACGCCGCCGTCGATTTCCCCAACCCGCAATTTGGGGCCTTGTAAATCCGCCAACGTGGCCGTGTGCGTGCCCAACTCGTCGTCGATGCTCCGGATCGTCTCCAACACCTGCCCGTGCACGCTGTGCTCGCCGTGTGAAAAGTTCAGGCGCACGACATTCATGCCGGCCATTACCAATTCCTTCATCACTTCACGAGGGGCCGAAGCCGGTCCCATCGTTGCTACAATCTTCGTCCGTTTCATCGGTCGTTTTTTACGGTAATCCATTGCTCAAGGGCCTGAGGTCTTCCGGTCGATCCAGGAAGGCAACGCGTTCGTACGCTCCGGTTTTCAGGGGGTCGACTTCGGCCAACAAGGTGACGAGCTTCATTCCTCGTACGGTGCGCACGATTTGGTCTACCTCTTCCGTGTCCTCGCCCAAACGAAGCAGGAAATCCACCCGCGGCAACCTGGGAACCAACTGCGACTGCGGCAACCGATTCGCAATCAGCGCAACGTCCACCCCCGTGTCTTCCGACACGAAACGGTGAACCACATAGCGCACGTTCCCTGCACGTTCATCGGGAACCAATTCCATGTGATACGCCAACGACCAACCCAGCAACCGGTTCATTTCCCAGCACAATCGGTGACTCCCTGCGTGGGAAGTCAAGCCGAACAACCGGAAATCGCAGCTCTCCTCAAAATCGCCGTCCAACCATTGCATGCGGCGCGAAAATACGGATTTGAACGATGCGCGCTGCACATCACTGCGGTTCCGATCAGGAATCCGATGGCTTCCTGCGCATGCGGCGACGGACTTGAGGAGGAGTGGCCTGCTCAGTCGGCTCCTTCGGCTTGCGCGGAGCGCGGGGCTTGGGCGGTTCAGGTGCGGACTTCTCCACTCGCCCTCCCCGCCGCGAGCGACCTGAAGTTGCAGGCTCTTCGGCGGAGGTCGCCGCTTCCTTTTTCTTCTTCGACGCCTTTTCTCGCGATCCCTGACCCCGTGGACCGCGCGGTCTCCCTTGAGGCGGGGTGCGCTTCTCTTCGACGGGAGCGTCTTCTTCTAACAAACCGCGGTCGAAGACTTCCTTCCACGCAATGCGCGCAGCGGCTTGTTCCGCCAACTTCTTCGAGCGCCCGTCGCCCTCGCCGAACACCACGCCATCGACCAGCGCCTGCATCACGTAAATCGATTCCCCGTCTTCGGAGGACTCGTTCACCACGACGAAGGACAGGCGCTTTTTGCGGCTTTGGCTCCAGTGAAACAGCTTGGATTTGAAATCGACGGTTTGGTGCACCTTCTCGTCCGCGCCGTGGCGCTTGATCATGCGAAGGACAGCGCGGCTGGTCTTTTTAAACCCGTGATCGAGGTAAATCGCGCCGATGAGGGCTTCGAGGGCATTGCCGACGACCGTGTCCTGGATGTCCTTGCGGCGCATTTTTGACCGAATCAATGCCGGAAGGCCCATCCGTTCGCCGAGCAAGTTGAGGGTTTTGCGGTTGACGATCTTCGATTTTCGCTGCGTCAAGGCGCCTTCTTGGTCGTCGGGGAAGGAATCGAACAGGTAGGAGGCAATGGCCAAATCCAACGCGCAGTCGCCCAAAAACTCCAACCGCTCGTTGCTCCTCAGGCCGGTCTCGTCGCCGTCGAGCAACGAAGCGTGCGTGAGGGCTTCGTCGTAGTAGGAACGCTGCTTGATGCGCAAGCCAAACTCGCGCCTGACCAACTCGTCAATCGTGGCAGGGGCGTTTTGCCCTGGAACCAATCGTTTCAGCCAATTCACCACGCGCTGCGGCATGGATCAGGAAAAGGCTTTGAACACCACTGAGGCGTTGTGGCCGCCAAATCCGAAGGTGTTCGAAAGGGCCGCACGGACCGGGCGGACCTTCGCATGGTTCAACGTCAGGTCGAGCTTCTGGTCGATCTGCTCGTCCGGGTGCTCGAAGTTGATGGTCGGCGGAACGATGCCGTGGCGAACCGCCAGAATCGAGGCGATGCCTTCGATGGCGCCGGCCGCTCCGAGCAGGTGACCCGTCATGGACTTGGTCGAGGAGATGCTCAGGTTGTAGGCGTGGTCGCCGAAGACTTCCTTGATGGCCAAGGTTTCCGCCACGTCGCCCAAGGGGGTGGACGTGCCGTGGACGTTCACGTAGTCGAGCTCGTCGGGGGCCATGCCCGCGTCCTCCAGGGCCGCCTTCATCACGTTCCGGGCACCCATTCCCTCGGGGTGGGGGGCCGTCAAGTGGTGGGCGTCCGCGCTCATGCCGCCACCGACCATTTCGGCGTAGATGGTGGCACCGCGGGCCACTGCGTGATCGTAGGATTCGAGGACGATGGCACCTGCGCCTTCGCCAAGGACGAACCCGTCGCGGGTGGCGTCGAACGGGCGTGAAGCGGTGGCGGGATCGTCGTTGCGGGTGGAGAGGGCCTTCAAGGCGTTGAAGCCTCCGATGCCGCCCTCGACCACAGCGGCTTCAGAGCCGCCGGTCACGATGACGTCGGCCTTGCCCAACCGCACATAGTTGAACGCGTCGATCATGGCGTTGGTGCCGCTGGCACAGGCCGAGACGGTGCAGAAATTCGGTCCGCGGTAGCCGTGGCGCATGGAGATTTGGCCTGCGGCAATGTCCGAAATCATCATGGGGATGAAAAACGGGGAGAAGCGCGGCGTGCCATCCCCTGCGTAAAAGTCGCGGGCCTCGTTCATGAAGGTCTGGAAACCTCCGATGCCCGAACCCCAAATGACTCCCACGCGGTCGGGATTGACCTCGTAAGCTCCTTCTCCAATCAATTGCGCGTTGCGAAGCGCCTCGTCGGAGGCGACGATGGCGTACTGCGTGAACAGGTCCATCTTCCGCGCTTCGCGCCGATCGATGAAGTCCTGCACGTCAAAGTTCTTGACTTCGCACGCAAAACGGGTCTTGAATTTGGAAGCATCAAAGCGGGTGATGGGGGCTGCCCCACTCACGCCGTTTTTCAAGCCTTCCCAGTACTCCTCCACGGTGTTCCCGAGGGGAGTGAGCGCACCAAGTCCCGTTACAACTACCCGCTTCAACTCCATGGGAGCGCGGGTTTAGACGTTCGCAGAGATGTACTCAACGGCCTGACCCACCGTGCTGATCTTCTCGGCTTGGTCGTCGGGGATGGCGATGTTGAATTCTTTTTCGAACTCCATGATGAGTTCGACGGTGTCCAAGGAGTCGGCTCCGAGGTCATTCGTGAAAGATGCCTCGAGGGTCACTTCTCCTGCATCAACTCCCAACTTGTCGACGATGATCGCCGTTACTTTTTCTTGAATCTCAG
>CAYMHW010000103.1:0-5633 GCA_964390365.1 uncultured Comamonadaceae bacterium
CGCGGCCGAAATCATGGACGCCCACCGCATCGCGGAACGCCACCACCTCATCGGCCCGGTGGTCGAGCAGCCGCAGTACAACCTGTTCGTGCGCGACAAGGTCGAAGTGGAATTCGCGGACGTGTACCGAACGGTGGGCCTTGGGACGACGGTGTTCAGCCCCCTCGCTTCGGGGTTGCTGACCGGGAAGTACAACGACGGAAGCCGTCCGGCGCAGGCGCGGCTCCAGCGGGAGGAACTGAACTGGTTGGCGGACCTTACGCTGCAGGAGGCGCGGATTGAGAAGGTCCGGGCGTTGACGGATTTGGCCTCGGAACTCGGGATGACAACGGCGCAGCTTTCGTTGGCCTGGTGCTTGAAGAATCCTCGGGTGAGCACGGTGCTGCTGGGTGCCTCAAAACCCGAACAACTCACGGAGAACTTGAAGGCCGCTGAATTCGCGACCGCGCTCACGCCAGAAGTCCTCGAACGGATTGAAGCCATCGTGGCGAATCGCCCGCAAGCCCCGCACTACTGATGACGCGCATTGACATCCTCACGGTTGTGCCCCGGCTCCTCGATGGTCCGTTCGCCGACAGCATCGTCCAACGGGGCATCGACAAGGGGCACGTGGAAATCCACGTCCACAACATCCGCGATTGGAGCACGGACAAGCACAAAAAGGTGGACGATGTGCCGTTTGGCGGAGCCGCGGGCATGGTGATGACCATCCAGCCCATCGCCGACGCCATCGCCGAACTCACGTCCCAGCGCGAATACGCGGAGGTCATCTACCTGACGCCAGACGGTGAACGGTTGAGCCAACCGCTCGTCAACCAGCTTTCCATAGCGGGCAACCTCATTTTGCTCGCGGGGCACTACAAAGGCGTGGACCAACGCGTGCGGGACCACTTCATCACCCGGGAGATCAGCATCGGCGATTACGTGCTGAGCGGCGGTGAACTCGCGGCAGCCGTGCTCACGGACGCCATCGTGCGGCTCATCCCCGGGGTCATCGGGGACGAAATGAGCGCGTTGACCGACAGCTTTCAAGACGGGCTGCTCGCTCCACCGGTGTACACGCGGCCAGCGGTTTACGGGGACTGGGAGGTTCCTGAAGTGCTCCGTTCGGGCGACCACGCGAAGGTTCAAGCATGGGAGGAAGCGCAAGCGTTGGAGCGCACAAGGAAGCGCCGACCGGATTTGTTGGAAGAATAAATGCAGGCAACGGAATTTCTTCGTAATATTGCACCCCGTTTCAAGCACGGGATAAAACAGGTACCATGGATCGCATCAAGGAAATCGCCAGCAAACTCGTTGAAGTTCAAGACTGGCCCAGCTTCCAAGCTGGTGACACGGTGGAAGTTACCATCAAGATCAAGGAGGGAAATAAGGAGCGCCTTCAGAAGTTTCAAGGCGTGGTGATCCAACGCCGCGGTGAAGGGCACACCCAAACGTTCACGGTTCGCAAGATGGCGAGCGGCGTGGGTGTCGAGCGGATTTTCCCGGTCGCTGCGCCGTTCAACGACGAAATCAAGGTGTTGAAGCGCGGTAAGGTCCGTCGCTCGCGCATCTTCTACTTGCGGAACCTCACGGGTAAAGCTGCCCGCATCCGCGAGAAGCGCCACTTCAAGGCGAACTGATTCGAGCGCAACACCAGCGCATGAAAAACCCGGCGGACATCCGCCGGGTTTTTTCGTTGGGGCGAACGCCTCGGGAACCATCGAGTTCCCGAGGCGTTTCGATTCAGCTGTTGAGCACCCGAGCCACGCCCTCGCGAACGGCGCGCTCTGCGGCTTCCACTTCTTCGGTCAAGCGATTGCACTCCGCGAGGATTTCCGCGACATACGCGCGGTCCTTGAGGTCCTTGGCGTTCACCTGGGCGTTCAAGATGGCGCCGAGCACGGCCGTGCGGGCAGCCATCGCGCCCACGCCCGCGTCCGTCACCGAGTTGGGGTTGCCGCGTTCCACCATGTCCGCCGCGACGGGCAAGACCGCTGCTGCGGTGCGCGCCACTTGCATCGGCACGTCGATGGCGTGGCGGGTGGCCGCCTCGATGGCCGCGGCTCGGGCCGCCTTCGCTGCGTCGTCGTTCTTCGGTAAGCCGTAGGCTTCCATGATTTGGTTGAATGCCGCCGTGTCCGCGTCGACCAACGCGAGCAACTGCTTCTGCAACGCCGTCCCCCGTTCGGCCACTTCCGAGAACTCCTCCCACCGCGCATCCCAGCCCCGCTTGTGGGCGCTCAGATTCGCCACCATGGTGGTCAGCGACGCTCCGAGGGCCCCACAATACGCCGCAATCGAGCCGCCACCAGGAGCAGGCGACTCCGAAGCCGTCTCGTCCGCGAACTGCCGGAGGTTCATGGCCAAGAGCGGCTCGCTCGTCGCATCCGCGATGATGTACTCAATGACGCGCTCCTGCGGATTGAAGGGGGCCAAATCGTCCAACCCCAACGACTTCACTGCAATCTTCACCTTCTCCGCCTCGGAAATGCCCAACGAGCGCTGCTGTTTCCGCAAGTAATGGTCCGCCGCATCCGTCAACACCCGCAACGGCAGCAACCCGACGAGCTCGCTTCCCGTCACGCGAATGCCCCGCTCGGCAGCGCGGGCGCACGCCTCATCGAAGGCGATGTGCACCGGCGTCACCTGGATGTCGGTCAGGTTCATTGAAAGCTGGGCAATGCCGTACTCCTCGATGTACCAACCGATGCCTTTCACGGCCTTCAGTGAACCGGGAATGCGCACGGGTTCGCCGTTGGCATCCTTCACCACCGGAGTGCCCGGACCGTTCTCTGTCTTCACCCGACCCGATTCGCGGATGTCGAACGCGATGGCGTTGGCGCGGCGGGAACTGGTCGTGTTCAGGTTGATGTTGTACGCGATGAGGAAGTCGCGGGCGCCGATGGCCGTGGCCCCGGTGCGCTTCACGCTCGCGTTGAATTCGGCGGGGCCGAAGTCGGGCTTCCATTGCGGATCTGCGAGTTTCGCGAGTCCTTCGTATTGGCCTTTGCGGCAGTGGGCCAAATTCTTGCGCTCAGGAGCCAACGCCGCCGACTCATAGAAGTAGCCCGGAATGC
The DNA here is from genome assembly GCA_964390365.1 of uncultured Comamonadaceae bacterium. Classification (GTDB taxonomy): domain Bacteria; phylum Bacteroidota; class Bacteroidia; order Flavobacteriales_D; family Sanyastnellaceae; genus JALQTD01. Next base: position 3,060 of record CAYMHW010000103.1, read on the forward strand.
CGAGCTCCTCGCCCACGCGCTTGCCCAGCGAACGGGCCACTTCAACGCAATCCTCCATCGTCACCCCGGCCACGGGCACAAAAGGACACACATCGGTCGCCCCCATCCGCGGATGCTCCCCGCGGTGCTGGGACATGTCGATGAGCTCCGACGCCTTCTTGATGAGGCGGAACGCCGCTTCCCCCACCGTTTCCGGCGGTCCCACGAACGTGATGACCGTCCGGTTCGTGCTGCGCCCGGGATCCACGTCGAGCAGGCGGACGCCTTCAACGGTTTCGACGGTGGAGGCGATGGCTTGGATGATGTCGTCGCGGCGGCCTTCCGAGATGTTGGGCACGCATTCAATGAGTCGTTGCATGGGGCTTTCGGATCAAATGTTTGGCCCCAAAGGTAGCAACGCGCCCACGCCTTCAGTGCGGCAATTCCACCCCGTTCATGAACACGCGCTCCACAGGATCCTCGCCAAACCGGTAACCGATTTCAATCAAATCGCCCATCGGCTTCGTGATGAGCAAATTCGCTCGGCGGCCCGGCGTCAGGGTGCCCACCTCATCGGCCACGTCCATCGCAGCGGCCGAGTTCAAGGTGGCGGCGGCGAGGGCCTCGAGGGGACGCAAGCGCATCTTCACAATGGCGAGCTGCACGGCGAGGCGCATGCTGCCGCTGGGGGCCGAACCCGGGTTGTGGTCGGTGGCGAGGGCCAAGGGCAGACCGGCATCGATGAGCGCGCGACCCGGGGTGTAAGGAATCGACAAGAAATGCGAGCACCCGGGGAGTGCAACGGGGAACAGCGGTCCTTCCGCACGATTCAAGGTGGACTGCAGGGCCGGGATGTCCGCATCGTCCAACTCCTCGAGGTGGTCGACGCTGCGCGCTCCGAATTCCGCACACAGCGCCACGCCCCCGAACGCGTTGAACTGGTTGACGTGGACTTTTGCGGGAATGCCGGCTTGTCGACCGGCTTCGAGCCAAGCGCGCGTTTCTTCCAGCCCGAAATAGCCCTGTTCGCAAAACGCATCGATGTAGTCGACGGAGCCCGCGGCCTGGGGCAACAACTCGTTGATGGCGGTGGCCGTCCACTCGGCGGCGGTCAGGCCGCTGGGCACAGCGTGCAAGCCGAGTAGCGTGGCCTTGATGGGAATGGGGGATTCTTTTTTCAGGCGTTCGATGACCCGGAGCATCTTGAGCTCCGCCTCGACGGTCAAGCCGTAACCCGTTTTGATTTCCATGGCACCGATGCCGTCGTGGAGCGCGCGTTCGAGCCGCTCTCGGGCCGCCGCATAGAGCTCGTCTTCGGACAGGGACTGCAACCGGGCGGCGGAGTTGAGGATGCCGCCGCCACGCTCGGCGATGGTTTGGTAAGAAAGGCCATTCAAACGATCCAAAAACTCGCCCGCGCGATCCGCCGCATACACCAAGTGCGTGTGGCTGTCCACCCAACTCGGCAGCACAAACCGCCCTTCGCAATTCACCACCTGAAGCCCCGACCAATCCGCAATGCCCTCGAAATCCGCCATCTTCCCGAAATCGGCGATGCGGCCGTCTTCGACCGCGAGCCACGCGTCTTCGAGCAGGTTGAATTCGTTCATGTCGGCGCCGGCGAGGTAAGCGGGGGCTTCGTCGTAAGCCCCGACGAGGCCTTTGATGTGGGTGAACAAGATGCGCATGGGGGCAAAGCTAACGAGCGCAGTAACTTTGGGGGCATGGCAGGCAACACGTTTGGGGACTTTTTTCGGGTGACGACCTTCGGTGAGTCGCACGGTGTGGCGATCGGTGGGGTCATCGACGGGTGCCCCGCGGGGTTGCCGTTGGATGTGGCGGCGGTGCAAGCGGCCTTGGATCGGCGGCGCCCGGGGCAGTCGGAGCTGACGACGCAGCGGAAGGAGTCGGATCGGGTGGAGTTCCTGAGCGGGCTGTACGAGGGGGTGACGACGGGGACGCCGCTCGCGTTTTTGCTCCGGAATGAGGATGCGCGGTCGCAGGATTACGAGGCGATGAAGGCGGCGTATCGGCCGAGCCATGCGGATTTTACGTACGATGTGCGGTTTGGGCGGAGGGATCCGCGGGGGGGCGGGCGCGCCAGTGCGCGGGAGACGGCTGCGCGGGTGGTCGCGGGGGCGGTGGCGGACCAAATCCTGTCCCGCGCAGGCATCGCGGTCTCCGCCTATGTGGAGCGCGTGGGCGACATCGCTTGGGACGCGGAACCGGCTTTCGTGCCGCGGCCGACGGTCGATGCGCAGGCGGTGCGGTGTCCGGACGCCCCCACGGCCGAGCGCATGAACGCGCGCATCGCCGAGGTGGCGCGCGCCGGGGATTCGTTGGGCGGCGCCCTCATCGTCGTCGCGGAGGGCGTGCCGGCCGGCTGGGGGGCGCCCGTGTTTGACAAACTCCAAGCCCGCATCGCCGCCGCGCTGTGGAGCCTGCCCGCCGTCAAGTTCATGGAAATCGGCAGCGGCATCGCCGGCACCTTCACCACCGGCTCCACCCACAACGACGCCTTTATCCCCTCCCCTTCAGGTGGCATCGCCACGGCCACCAACCGAAGCGGAGGCATCCAAGGCGGCATCTCGAACG
>CAYMHW010000104.1:0-5498 GCA_964390365.1 uncultured Comamonadaceae bacterium
AATGGGAGACCATTGAGCCGGACAACCCGTGGTCGTACATCGGCTACTGGGGCGACCACCAAATCATCTACCTCCTCAAGTTCCTCGAGTTCCTCCGCGATTACTACCCGGAGAAGCTGGAGCAGTACTTCGAGAACGACTCCTTCGTCTACGCGAACGTCCCCTACCGGATCAAACCTTACGACGCGCTGCTCGAAGACCCGAAGAACACCATCGATTTCGACCACGCACGCGAGGAGAAAATCGGCTTCAAGAAGGAAGAAATCGGCGGCGATGGCGCGCTCCTCCGGGAAGCGCACGTCTTCATCTACAAGGTGAATTTCGTCGAGAAAATCATGGCCACGATGCTGGCGAAGGTGGCGAATTTCATCCCGGAGGGCGGCATTTGGATGAACACGCAGCGCCCGGAGTGGAACGATGCGAACAACGCGCTGGTGGGCAATGGCGTGTCGATGGTGACGCTCTACTACCTGCGCCGCTTCCTCGTTTATTTCCAGGAAGTTCTGGGCCAAACCCGCCACGACAAGGTCCACATTTCCGAGGAACTCCTCGCCTGCTTCACCCGCATGCACGCGGCCCTCGGCGACCAAGCAGCCCTCACGTCCGGACCTGTTTCCAACGCCCAGCGCCGGTCGCTCCTCGACGGCCTCGGCCGCGCCGCGAGCGACTACCGCCAACAGATCTATGACGAGGACTTCTCGGGCCGCAAGGCGGTGCTCCGGTTGGCGGATTTGAAGGCGTTTGTGGATTTGGCCTTGCAACACCTCGAGCATTCCATCCGGGCGAACAAGCGCGCGGACGGCCTGTACCACGCCTACAACCTCATGACGGTCGAGCCCGACGGCGGCGTGGCGATCACCCACCTGCCGGAGATGCTCGAAGGCCAGGTCGCCGTGCTCAGCTCCGGGCTGCTCGACGCCACTGAAAGCCTCAGCGTGCTCGACGCCCTGAAGGCTAGCGCCCTGTTCCGCGAAGACCAATACAGCTACGTGCTCTATCCGAACAAGGAGCTGCCGCGGTTCTTGGCGAAAAACAACCTCGATCCTGCGGCCGTTTCGTCCAGCCCGCTGCTCGCCCGGCTCTTGGCCGATGGCAACTTCGACATCGTGACGAAGGACTGCATGGGCGGCTTCCACTTCAACGGCAACTTCAACAACGTCAACGCCTTGAAGGCCGCACTCCGCAAACTGCCCCGGGCCTACGAAGGGCTAGTGGCCTCGGACGCCGCCCAGGTCGAAGCGCTGTATGAAGCGACCTTCAACCACAAGTCGTTCACGGGCCGTTCGGGCACGTTCTTCGGCTACGAAGGGCTCGGATCGATCTACTGGCACATGGTGTCGAAGCTCCGGCTCGCCGTGTTCGAAGTGACGAAAGGCGCCCTCGAGCAAGGTGCCTCTGCGGAAGTCGTCGGGCGGTTGTTCGACCACTACTTCGAGATCAACGCCGGCATCGGCGCCCACAAATCGCCCGAACTCTATGGCGCCTTCCCCACGGACCCGTATTCGCACACCCCGGGTGGCAAGGGCGCGCAGCAACCGGGCATGACCGGTCAAGTCAAGGAGGACCTGTTGTGCCGGTTCGGCGAACTGGGGGTGCGCGTGGCCGACGGGCTGCTCCAATTCGACCGCGCCCTCATGCACGAAGGCGAGTTCCTGACCGAGGCGGCCACCTTCGAATACGTGAACGTGCGGCAGGAGCGCCGAACCATTGCGCTGGCCGCGGGCAGCCTCGCCTACACGGTCTGCCAAGTGCCGGTGGTGCACCTGCGCGGGGACGCTGCCTCGATTGAAGTCACCTTCACCGACGGCCGCACCGAGCGCATCGCAGGCAACGCGCTCACCCGCGAACTGAGCTGTGAAATCTTCCGCCGCTCGCACGCCATCGCCCAACTCACGGTCACCGCTTGATTCATGTGGCCCATTTCACTCCCCCGCATCGCACGGCATGCCCGCAGAACGGGCTTCCTTTTTATACTTGCGCTGGCCGCTGCTTGCGGGACCCCAAACGAACCCCAAACCATGCACACTCCATCGGCATCTGAACTGTTGGGCAACCCCGATTACCCCGCCATCTCCTTCGGCGGCTACCGGAGCGTGAGCCGTTCTGAGCAGCCGACCGTTGCTCAATTGAAGGAAGACCTGCGCATCGTGCACGCCCTTGGCATCCGCTTCTTGCGGACCTACAACGTGCAACTGCCCCACGCCGCGAACGTGGTGAAGGCCATCCACGAACTGAAGCAGGCAGACCCGGCCTTTGAGATGTACGTCATGCTGGGCGCTTGGATCGACTGTGCGGGCGCTTGGACCGATGCCCCCAACCACGCGGAGCAGGATTTCGACGCGAACGAAGCGGAGGTGGAACGCGCGGTGGCGCTCGCCCAGCAGTACCCCGACATCATCAAGGTGCTTGCGGTCGGCAACGAAGCGATGGTCCACTGGGCCGCCTCGTATTTCGTGGAGCCAGGGGTCATCCTCCACTGGGTGAACCACTTGCAGGCCTTGAAGGCGGACGGCACGCTGCCGGCGGACCTGTGGATCACGAGTTCCGACAACTTCGCCTCGTGGGGCGGCGGGGGAGCGGAGTACCACAAGGCGGACTTGAATGCCCTGATCGGGGCGGTGGATTATGTGTCGATGCACACGTACCCGTTCCACGACACGCACTACAATCCGGTGTTTTGGAAGGAGGCCAAGGGGGACGAGGAGGGCGTGGTGGAGCGGGCGATGGCGCGGGCTTTGGCCTATAGCCAAAACCAGTACCAGCAAGTCGTGAACTACGTCCACCGCATCGACCCCGACAAGCCCGTGCACATCGGCGAAACCGGCTGGGCGAGCCTCTCCGACGGCCTGTACGGTCCCGAGGGCTCCCGCGCGGCCGACGAATACAAGCAGGCCCTGTTCTACCGCGGCATGCGGGACTGGACGCAAGGCGCCGGCATCAGCTGCTTCTACTTCGAGGCCTTCGACGAGCCGTGGAAGAGCGCGGCCAACCCCACCGATTCGGAGAACCACTTCGGGCTGTTCACGGCCGACGGCGAAGCGAAGTACGCGCTGTGGCCGCTGGTCGAGGAAGGCGTTTTTGACGGCTTGACCCGCGGGGGCAACCCCATCCGACCCACCTACTCTGGCGAACGCGCGTTGCTCGACCGGCACGTATTGAACCCCGCACCATGATGCCTGCTCGCACACCCCTGTTGCTGTTGCTGGTTTTGGGCCTGTTCGCTTGCACGACCGGCCCGCAGCGTGAAGTGTGGGTCGAGAAGGGTCGGCTCCATACAGCAGCAGGTGAGTATTCCATTCGGGGGGTGTGTTACCACCCGGTGCCCATCGGAACGGATGAGCGCAGCTTTGAAACGCTGACGGCGGATTTGGCCTTGATGCAAGACCTGGGGATCAACACCATCCGCGTTTACGAGCCCATCGCGGAGGAGGCGGTGCTCGATGAGATCCACGCCGCAGGGATTTCGGTGATTGTGGGCATTGGATACAACCAAGATGGTTTCTACGACTTGCAATCGGGCACCTACCTCGATTATGTCGAACGGTTCAAATCGCATCCCGCCATCTTGCTCTGGGAACTGGGCAACGAATACAACTTCCACCCGGAGTGGTTCGGCGGGTCCATGGACCCGTGGTACGCGGCCCTGGGCGAAGCTTCAGCGGCCATCCAAGCACTCGACCCGCACCACCCGGTGTCCACCGCCCATGGGGAATTGCCGGACAAGGAGCTGATTGACACGTTGACCGACATCGACCTGTGGGGGTTGAACGTGTACCGCTGGGATGTGTCGTATACCGCAGCGATTGATTTCGCCCAGCGGAGCGACAAGCCCATGTACTTTTCAGAAATCGGAGCGGACAGCTACATGTCGACTGCCGCGTTGGGGTATGCGCAAGGCGTGAACCAACGGGCTCAAGCCGATGCCACGCGCAACTTGTTGGCACCGCTGTTTTCGGACTCGGTGTTCTCCTTCACCGACGGCTGGTGGAAAGCAGGGCAACTGGACGTGCAGGACGCCGGTGGCGTCGCCCCGGCGAGCAGCGGCGTGCCGTACGACAGCGATGCCAACGAAGAGCATTGGGGGCTGGTGGACATCCACCGCAATCCGAAGGAGGCCTACCATGTGGTGAAGTCGATTTTCCAAAACAACGCTGACGGCATGACGGACAAAACAGCCGAGGTCTACGAGACCTCACGCCACGGGGGACGGTTCCACGCTGTCGACCCCGCCGAAGTGGACCGCTGGAATGCAGAAAAAGCAGAAGACGACGTGCGCGTGCGCGTGCATCGGAACGAACGCAAGCAGCGCATCGAAGGGTTTGGCGGGTCGTTCACCGACGCCTCGGCCTACCTCGTGCACCAGTTGAGCGAAGGGCAGCGCGCCCGGATCATGGAGGCGTACTTCGCCGAGGACGGGGCGAACTACAGCCTGACCCGCACGCACATGAATTCGTGCGACTTTTCGCGCTTCCATTACAGCTACGCGCCGGTGGAAGGCGACGTGAACCTGGAGCATTTCAGCATCGAACAGGACCTCGAGTTCTTGTTCCCGATGATCCACATGGCGCAGGACATTTCGAAGGAGGGTTTCCAAGTCATCGCTTCGCCGTGGACCGCTCCGCCGTGGATGAAGGACAACAACGACTGGGTGGGTGGGCACCTCCGCCCGGAGATGCAACCCACTTGGGCGCAGTTCTTTGTGAAGTATGCAGAAGCGTGCAAGGCGCATGGCATTCCGCTCTGGGGCTTCACCGTGGAAAACGAGCCCCACGGCAACGGCAACAACTGGGAGAGCATGTTGTACGCGCCCGATGAGATGACCGCATTTGTGCGCGACCACTTGGGCCCGGCGCTCGAGGGGAATGGCTTGGGCGGGCTGAAGGTCTTGGGCTATGACCAAAACCGAGCCGGCCTCGACGACTGGACGGCCTCGATGTACCGCGATGCCGAGAGCGCGAAGTACTTCGACGGCACCGCCATCCACTGGTACGAAAGCACGTACGAGATCTTCGCCGAGGACCTCGAGCGCGCGCACGCGAAAGCGCCGGAGAAGCTGATCATTGAAACCGAGGGGTGCATTGACGCGGAAGTGCCGGTTTGGCAAGACGATGACTGGTACTGGCAGAAAGAGGCCACCGACTGGGGCTTCACGTGGCGCGAGGCGGAGAAGAAATACCTGCACCCCAAATATTCCCCGGTGCACCGCTACGCCCGGGACATCATCGGCTGCCTCAACCACTGGGTGAACGGCTGGGTCGATTGGAACATGGTGCTCGATCGCCAAGGCGGCCCCAACTGGTTTGAAAACTGGTGCATCGCACCCGTCATTGTGGATCCTGAGCAGGATGAGGTGTACTTCACGCCTCTCTACGACGTGATGTGCCACTTCAGCAAGTTCATTCGGCCTGGCGCCACGGTGCTCGGCAACGACTGTGCCGATGCTGACGTGATGACCGTGGCCACCGAAAACGAAGACGGATCCTACACCGTGGTGTGCT
>CAYMHW010000105.1:0-5495 GCA_964390365.1 uncultured Comamonadaceae bacterium
CCTGCGATCTCCTGGTCCCAAACCAGGCGCCGTAACCGGACTAGGCCACGCCCCGCCGACAAGCGGGGGCAAATATAGGGGATGTTGTGCGAGATTTGGCATGCGTGAACCGAAAGCCGCGCAATGTTGTTGTAACCGCTAAATCCACACCCATGAATCGCATGTTCATCCTCCTGACTGCGGCGGCGATCGTCGCCATTGGCCTGACTGCTTGGACCGTCATCCGCGGCAAGAACACCTACGCCGCCACCGAAGCGCCCGCCTCGTTTTATGACCTGAAGGCCAATACGTTGGAGGGGGAAGCGTTCGATTTTGCGAGCCTGAAGGGCAAGCGCGTGCTCATCGTGAACACCGCGTCGAAGTGCGGATTCACGCCGCAATATGAGGGGCTGGAGGCGCTGTACGAGGCGAACAAGGACAAGGGCTTCACCATCCTCGGGTTTCCGTGCAACGATTTTGGCAAGCAAGAGCCCGGCAGCGCGGATGAGATCGGCGCCTTTTGCGAGCGCAATTATGGCGTGTCCTTCCAGATGATGGAGAAGGTGTCCGTCAAAGGCGATGAGCAGCACCCGGTGTACGCTTGGCTGTGCAATGCAGACCAAAACGGAGTCGGCGACCACTCCGTCAAGTGGAACTTCCACAAGTTCCTCGTCAACGAGAACGGCCAACTCGTCGCCTCCCTCCGCAGCGCCGTCAACCCCGACGACGCCACCATCACCGCCTTCGCGGAAGGGAAGTAAGCCTGACCTTACGCCACGACCTGCTCAATGCCGTCCGCGTTGAGCGCGTTGCTCGCGCCCCTCAACCACAGCTGGTTGTCGAAGTTGGCGCCCACGGCATCGATGGCGAGTTCGAAGCCGTTTTCGTGAAGAACTCGGTGAACGTCGTCGACCAACGGCTGGCCTTTGTACAGCTCAACGCGCTCCACTTCGAGCCAAATCGCCTCGACGTGCGCCAACGCTGAACCGAGGCCTTCGAGCACCATCAATTCGGCGCCTTGTACGTCCATGTGCAGGAAATGCGGCAGCGACGCGTTTGACTCCTCAAGCCAGCCGTCGAGCCGCCGCGTGGGCACCTCAATGGTCTCAGCGAAGGCAATGTGGGGATGCAATTCGATGTGCTTCGCCGGCTCCAAGAGGGAACTGCTGTCGGACACGCGTTTCCGCCACCCGGTCGCAGCCGGTTGGGACGAAACGTGGAACTGGGCCACCCCGTCGGCGTTCGAAGCCGCGAACTCATGGAGTTGTATGCGGTTGCCGAGGCGGGCGGCGGCGAGGCGGTCGCGGGCGATTTGGGCCACCTCGGGATGGGCCTCGAACAACTCCACCCGGCAGTTCGGAAAAGCGCGCGCATACGCAATGCCACTCCCCGCGTCGTTCGCCCCGATGTCATAAATCACCCACTCCTTCCGCCCTGCGAAGCGCTGCTCAAGCGCCCGATAAAGCGGGGCCAAATCCGTTCGCTTCCGCGCCCAACGGTAGCCCATTGAAAAAGCTGAACGGAGGAGAGGCGTGCGCTCGGCAGTTCGAGCAATCACATTGAAGGCCGCGGAGAGCATTCACCAATTTCGGGCAAAACCCACCTCCTTCCTAAAAAATCAGTGATCCCGTTGGGACTCGAACCCAAAACCGTCTGCTTAGAAGGCAGATGCTCTATCCGGTTGAGCTACGGGACCGAAAAGCGACCGCAAAGAAACGGCGTTTTTCTCAGCGCGCCTCCACTTGGTGAATGAAGCCCGCCACGCCCGTCATGAACACCTCCCGGTCATCCCACATGCAGAGATGCGAGCCGTTGGGACACAGCAGGAACTTCCCGTCCTGCACGGCCTCGGCCTGCTCCCGCATCGCCTCCGGATCCATCGTATCGTAAGTCGCCCCCACCATCAGCGTCGGCACGCCGATCTCCGGCAACCGGTCCTTGATGTCCCAATCGATGAGCCGCCCGCCCACTTTGAACTCCGACGGCCCCTGCATCAAATCGTAGAGCGGATAGTTCAGTCGGCTGAACGACGTCACCACCTCCTCCGGCCAAACCGGCAACCGGCACAAGTGCTTCGTGTAAAACTCCGCCTCCACGAGCGCCACGTACGTCGGATTCAAGTAATCCCCCGCCGCCTCGTACGCGTCCAACGTGTCGAGCAGCCCCGGCCGCATCTGCGGACGCAGCACCTCCTTGTTGTACGCCGCATAATCCGGAATGCTCGCGTGCATGTTGCAGACGATGAGCCCGTTCAGGTGCTCTTGGTACTTCAGCGCATACTCCATCGCCAGGATGCCGCCCCAGCTGTTGCCCAGCAGGTAGAAGTTGTCGCGCGTGTAGCCGAGCGCTTGGCGCACCTCCTCGACTTCCTCCACCCACCGCGGAATGTTCCACAGGTCTTCCGTCGGCTGATCGCTGAAGAAGCTCCCGAGTTGGTCGTACATCACCACTTCGAAGCCTTCGCCCGGGAGGTCATAGGCCAAACTCAGCATGTACTCATGCGTGGCCGCCGGTCCCCCGTGCAGCACGAGGATCCCCACGTCCGGGCTCTCGCCAAACCGCTGGGTGAACACCCGATAGCCGTTCGAGAGCTCGATGAGGCGGGCGCCGGGCTCGCTCCATTTGGCCTCGCGCTCGGCCTGCTGCTCGGGCGTGAACGCCATCGCGTACGACGTCGGTTCGGCAGGTGCCTCAGCGGCGGGTTCAGGAGAAGTCGGCTCGCTGCAGCCGATCCAGGCTGTGGCGATCGCCAGAATGAGGGCGGTCTTTTGCATGCGGCAATTTACACGAACCGCCTCACGCAGGCCGCTTCGGCGTCAACTCGAAGTGCAGGGTGCCACCGGCGGCGAGTTGGGCGTGATCGATGAACGGCCCAGTGAGCGGTTCGCCGTTCCAGGTGACGGAGGCGACGAAGACCGCTTCCGGGGATTGGCCGGAGGTCGTGATGCGCAGGTCGCGACCGTTTTCGAGGTGGAGGGTGGCCGCTTCGACGGAGGGGCTGCCGAGGGCGTAGGTCGTGGAACCGGGACAAACGGGGTAAAATCCCAGGCTACTGAAGAGGTACCAGGCGGACATTTGGCCTGCATCGTCGTTGCCGCACAAGCCGTCCACCCCATCGCTGTACATCTCACGGCACAGCATGCGCACGCGCTCCTGCGTCCGATCCGGCCGGCCAGCCCAATTGTACAAATACGGAATGTGATGCCCCGGCTCGTTCCCGTGCACGTAATTCCCCACAATGCCGTCGCGCGTGATGTCCTCGGTGTGCTCGAAATACCGGTCCGGCAATTCCATTGTGAAGAGCGAGTCGAGGTGGGTCGTGAACGCTTCGGGCCCGCCGTACGCCCTGACGAGCCACGCTGGATCCTGCGGCACGTAAAGGCTGTACGTCCAGGCATTGCCCTCGATGTAGCCCTGCGCGTGGGTGTCGAGCGGGTCGAAGTCCGGCCGGAAGGTGCCATCGGCGCGCTTGGGCCGCATGAACCGCGTGGTGGGGTCCCAAATCCGCTCGAAGGCAAACGACCGCGAGTAGTACTCGGACTCGGACGGCTCGTCGCCCCGTGCGCTGGCCAACATCGCAATGCACCAATCGTCGTAGGCCAACTCCAACGTTTTCGAAACCGACGAGTGCGTCTCGTCATCGGCCGCATACCCGTGGTCGAGGTAGCTCCCGAGGCCATCGAAGTAGCGCACGTTCGCCGTCCGCGATGCCGCATCGAAAGCCGCCGTCGCATCTTCCCAAACGCCCTTCGCGTGCGCATCTGCCAGCACCGACACCGCGTGGTACCCGATCATGCACCAGTTCTCGTTCGCGTAATGGCTCCAAATCGGCAGCATCCCGTGCACGCTCTCGTCCGCATGGGCCAGCATCGACGCCACGAAGTCCCGGCTGCGCGCGGGCTGCGTGAGGTTCATCCACGGGTGCAACGCGCGGTACGTGTCCCACAGCGAGAACGTCGTGTGGTTCACGAAGCCGTCCGATTCGTGCACGTCCCCGTCGAGGCCCCGGTACCGGCCGTCCACGTCCTCGTAAACGGTCGGAGCGAGCATGCTGTGGTACAGCGCCGTGTAGAAAGTCCGCTCGTTCGAGCCCGTCACGTCCACCCGGCTCAACTCGCGGTTCCAAGCCGCGCGGGCCTCAGTCGCCGTCGCCTCGAACGGCTGCCCCTCCGCCTCCAGGTTCGCCAGCGCCCCCGCCCGGCTCACGCCGGACAACGCCACGTGCACCGTCAGCGGCGCGTCGAGATCGCCCAGGTCGAGCAGCATCCGCACGTCGCGCCCTGCGAACTCCGGAAAGTCGTTGAACTCGTCGAACCGGCGGTAGAAGCCGTTGTAGGAGAAGTCGTTGCGGCGCGAGGTTTGGAATGCCACCAGCGGCTCCGACAGCCGGAGCGCAAAGTGCACCACCCGCGACCGCGCCCACCCATGCGTCATCCGCATCCCGGTAATCGTGGAATCGTTCTCCACCCGCAGCGTCGTCCACACATTTTTCCCCTCGTGGTCGTAAATGTTGTAGGCCAAATCCACCACCACCTGCGCCCGACTCCCCGCCGGAAACGCATACTCGTGCACCCCCACCCGTTCGGTCGCCGTCAGCCGCGCGTCCACCCCATACCGATCGAGGTGCACCGCATAGACTCCCGGACTCGCCTCCTCCCGGTCGTGCGCAAACCGGCTCGCCCAGTCGGTCGGCGCCTCCGCCGGCCACGCCACGCTCCCCGTCACCGGCATCAGCAGCACGTCGCCCAAATCGCTGTGCCCCGTCCCGCTGAACGCCGTGTGCGCAAAGCCGAGGATCGTGGAATCGCGGTGCTGGTAGCCCGCGCAATACCCGTACGCCTCGGGGTTGTACTTCCCGTCGGGGCCGATGACCGGCTCGTAGCCGGTTTGGGGCGACAGCTGCACCGAGCCGAAGGGCACCGTGGCGCCCGGGTAGGTGTGGCCCATTTTGCTTGTCCCCACGAACGGGTTCACCAGCGCGGCGTAGTCCGGCACGGGAGCCGGCTCCGCGGTGGGTTGGTTCTGCTCCACCGAAATGCCGCACCCACACGCCACCGCAACCACCCAAACAAGTTGTTTCCAATGCATCCCACAAACCTAAGCGAAGCAAACTTCCCCCCGCCCGCGCTGGTCATTTCGAAATTCTGGGCGAACTTTGCACCCCTAAAAAAACCACCGCCATGTCGAAGATCATCTACACCTTGACCGATGAAGCGCCCATGTTGGCCACGTATTCCTTTTTGCCAATTGTGCAGGCGTTTGCGGGCAAGGCGGGGATTGAATTGGAGACGCGGGACATTTCGCTGGCGGGTCGGATTTTGGCCCAATTCCCTGATTTGCTGAACGATGAGCAGCGTGTGGGCGATGCCCTGAGCGAGCTGGGCCAACTGGCGCTCACGCCCGAAGCGAACATCATCAAGCTGCCGAACATCAGCGCGTCGATCCCGCAGCTCACCGCGGTCATCGCGGAACTGCAAGCGGCCGGCTACCCCCTTCCCGCCTACCCGAACGACCCG
>CAYMHW010000106.1:0-5448 GCA_964390365.1 uncultured Comamonadaceae bacterium
CCGGTTCTGACCCGCGCGTCATCACGGGCTCGCACAACTGGTCGACCACGGCGGAAACCACGAACGATGAGAACACCGTCATCGTGCACGACGCGCGGATTGCGAACTTGTTCTACCAGGAGTACATGGGCTTGCTCGGTGCGATGGGCGTGGGCGTGGAGGACGTGAACGGCTCGGCGGTCATCGCGCGCTTGTTCCCGAATCCGACGGCGGGCGAGCTGGCGGTGGATTGGAAGGGGGCCGGTGCTCCGGGCGATTTGATCTTGCGCGACATGATGGGCCGTGTGGTGGACCAAACCCCGCTCACGAACGGCATCACGCGCTTGGATTTGGCCCACTTGCCCGCGGGCATCTACACCGTTTCCATCGGTACGGAAGGCCTTCCGACGCGCCTCGTCATCGAATAACGCGCTCACAAACTCCCATGCGCCATTCATGAAGTCCATGCGGCGCGGCAACGAACGGGTTCTATTTTCGTCAAGAAGATAGAACCCGTTGCCATGTTGAACCGAATTGTACCGTTGGTGGCCGCTTGCGCCACCGCCTTGATGGGCACCGCCCAAATTGCTCACGAAGGCTCCCCATCCGGTTGGGGGACGCCTTGGATGCCCGAAGTGGAATACGTGGTGACCGAGGCGTTGGATTGGGCCGCGATTCAGGCGGCGGACAGCGTGACCGATCAGTATAAGGAAGCGCCTTGGCGGTTTGGAATGGAGCGCGAAGTGAATTTCACCCTCAGCAACAGCGGGAGCTGGAGCGTTGAGGGCGGTGAGCGGGTGTGGCGCTTGGGCGTGCATTGCCCGGAAGGGGTGAACGTGAGCTTTTACCTCGATGCGTTCGATTTGGCGAAGGGCGGGGCGCTGTACGTTTGGAAGGCCGATCGAACGGAGTTCCTCGGGGCCTTCACAGAAGCCAATGAGAAGCCTTGGGGCGGGTTCGCCATCGGACTGCTCGAAGGCGATTCGGTGGTCCTGGAACTGCATGAACCGCTCGCCGCAGCGGGTTTGAGCCAGCTTTCCATCGGCCAAATCATCCACGGCTACCGCAGCCTGATGGCGCATCCCGACGCGCCCGCGCCTGGCACAGCGGCCCTCGGCCCCTTCGGCAACTCCGGTGCGTGCAACATCAACGTCAATTGCCCCGAAGGCGCGGACTGGCAGACGGAAAAGAAAGCCGTGGCCCTCATCGCTTCCGGCGGCTTCGCTTCCTGCACGGGCGCCCTGGTCAACAACGTGGAAGCCGACGGCACCCCCTATTTTCTGACCGCGAACCACTGCTTGGGCAACCCTTCGAATTGGGTGTTCTACTTCAACCACGAGAGCACCACCTGCAGCGGTTCCACGGGGCCGACGAACCAAAGCATCAGCGGCGCAAGCCTCAAGGCGAACAACGCCGGTTCCGATGTCGCCTTGGTCGAACTGAGCTCCACGCCGCCTGCAAGCTATGACGTGCACTACGCGGGATGGGACGCCACCGGGGTCACCCCAAGTTCGGCGGTGGGCATTCACCACCCGTCCGGTGACGTTAAGAAAATCTGCTTCCAAGACAACGCCCCCACCTCCTCCACCGCGTCCGGCGCAGCGGTTTGGTGGATCGACGATTGGGAACTGGGCGTCACGGAACCCGGCTCATCGGGCTCTCCCCTGTTCGACCAAAACCACCGCATCGTCGGTCAGCTCTTCGGAGGCGCGGCGGCTTGCAGCGGAACCGTGAACAACGGCGCCTACGACTACTACGGCAAGTTCGATGTCTCTTGGGATGCAGGAAGTTCAGCCAGCACCCGCCTCATCGACTGGCTCGACCCCAACGGAACGGGCACGCTCGTCCTCGACGGCTACCCCTCCGCCGACCCCAGCGTGGGCTGCACCGACCCCACTGCTTGCAATTACAGCGCAACGGCCACCACCGATGACGGGAACTGCTTGTACAACGACGTGTGCGGCGTGTGCGGTGGTGATGGCAGCGCCTGCACGGGCTGCACGGATGAAACCGCCTGCAACTACGACCCCACGGCCTACGTGGACGACGGCTCGTGCGCCCTCGACGGGGGCAACTTCACCCTCACGTTGCTGACGGACAACTATCCGAGCGAGACCACTTGGGAAGTGCTCGACGCCAACGGCGAAGTCTGGGTTGAGGGCGGCCCCTACTCCGGTACCCAAACCACCTACACGGAAACGTTCTGCCTGTCCCCGGGCTGCTACACGTTCACCGTCTTCGATTCCTATGGCGACGGGCTGCAATACAACGGCGTCGTAGGCGACTACACCCTCGTGGCGCCCGATGGCTCGGAAGTCGCTGCCATGGTGAGCGGCGGCAACTTCGGCAGCCAAGCCGAGCACGAGGTATGCTACACGAGCCCGGGTGTGGAAGGATGCACGGATGCCGCGGCCTGCAACTACAATCCTTCCGCAACAATCAATGACGGTTCCTGCATCGCCGCAACTACGGTCTACCTCGACGCGGACGGGGACGGCTTCGGTGCGGGTCCCGCGTTGAGCAGCTGCTCCTACACAGGGACGCAGTTTGTGCCCGGTAATGGCGACTGCGACGACACCAACGCGGACATCTACCCCGGAGCGCAAGGAACGATGGCCGGGCTTGACAACGATTGCAACGGAAACATCGAAGGCGACGAGGTGGCCGAAACGGTTTGCCCGGGTGACTTCAACGGCGACGGCACCGTGGCCATGTCCGACTTCTTGATTTTCCTCGGCGACTTTGGCTGTTCAGGCACCTGCGTGGCCGACATGAACGGCGACGACACCACGTCGACCGCCGACATGTTGGTGTTGCTGGGGTTGTTTGGGACGAGCTGCCTGTGACGGTCTTCAGCGCCGCATGTGGCGCCGAAACGGCAGGAGCATTTGGTACTTCAGCTCGCTTCCGCGGTTGGGGTCCGTGATGTCCAGTCCGTAGCGGACTTGACGGACATCGCCTTGGGCCATGGTGCCGAATAGGCGATCCCAAATGGACAGCATGTTGCCGTAGTTGCGGTCCGTCCACGGCACTTCGTCGTGGTGGTGGATTTTGTGCAGGTCGGGCGTGACAAACACCCAACCGAGCACCCGTTCCACGGGGCGGGGCAGCGAAACGTTCGCGTGGGTGAAGTAGGTGAAGAACACGGTCAGCAGGCGGTAGACGAGGTAGAAGGCCAGCGGTGCCCCCACCACCACGACGGCGAGCAGCGCGAACGCTTCGCGGACGATGAAATCCAGCGGGTGGTGGCGCGTCCCGGTGGTGATGTCCACGTGGGGATCGCTGTGGTGGACTTGGTGCAGGCGCCAGAGCAACGGGATTTGGTGCAGGAGGTAGTGCACGGTGTACTGCCCGATCAAATCGAACAAAACGAGCGCCACGAGGAGCTCCGCCCAAACTGGCCCCTCCCATAGGTGCAACAACCCGAATTTACTCGCTTGTATCCACTCGAACACCCCCAAGGTCGCCGCTCCCACCCCCGCGTTGATGGCGATGGTCGTGGCCAAGAACACCAGGTTCACCCGGGCGTGGTACCACCAGCTGCCCGTGCGCTCCGCCCTCGGTGCGAACGCCTCAAGGACCGCTCCAAACGACATGCAGGCCACGATCCAAACCAATTTCTGCCACGAAGGCATCTGCTCAACGAATGCGAACAACGTTTCCATGGGGCGGGATTCTTGCCCCCAATTTACGCATCCGACTCGTCTTCCGGCGCTGCGTCGAGGAGCGCGGTGGCCTCATCGGCGGGCAGTTCCTCGACGGACCGGAGCTTGGAGAGCATCATGCGGGTGCGGGTGCCGATGAGCTTTTCCAACTCGTCGTGGGCATCGCTGAGCTTCCTTTGCGTTTTGCCCAGGACGTCGCCGAACCGCTTGAACTCGGTCTTGACCGCTCCGAGGACGTCCCACACTTCGCTGCTGCGCTGTTGGATGGCGAGGGTGCGGAAGCCCATTTGGAGGGAATGCAAAATGGCGGACAGCGTGGTGGGACCGGTGACGATGACCTTGAAATCCCGCTGTAAGACTTCGATGAGGCCGGGTTGGCGGACGACCTCGGCGAACAGCCCTTCCACCGGGAGGAACATGATGCCGAAGTCCGTGGTGTGAGGCGGGGCGAGGTACTTCGAGCTGATGTCCTTCGCGAAGTTCTTGATGGCGCTGACCAGGGCCTTGCGGGCGGCTTCGGCGGCGGGTTTGTCCCCCGCATCGAGCGCGAGTTGGAGGTTGTGGTAGTCGGTTTGGGGGAACTTCGCGTCGATGGGCAGCAGCACGGGAGCACCCGAGATGCCGTCGCGTCCCGGCATCTTGATGGCGAACTCGACGTGGGCGGAAGATCCGGGCTTCGTCCGTGCGTTCACCTCGTACTGGTCCGGAGTGAGGAGCTGCTCGAGCAGGTTGGCGAGCTGGACTTCGCCGAGGATGCCGCTGGTTTTCACGTTGCTCAAGACTTTCTTCAGGTCGCCCACGTCACCGGCTACGGCTTGCATTTCGACGAGGCCTTTTTGGACCGCTTCGAGGCGATCGGACACCAGTTTGAAGCTGCGGCCGAGGCGCTCTTCGAGGGTTTTGTGCAACTTCTCGTCCACGGTCTCCCGCATTTTTTCAAGCTGCTCCTCGGTGCGCTGGGCCCAATCCCGCTGGCCGGAAGTGATGGCGTCCATGCGCTCCTTGTTCAAGGCGGAGGAACGATCGAGCCCGTCGGTGATGGCGGATTGGAATTCGCGCAGGCGGTCGTTGAGCCGGCGTTCGAGGGTGATGAGCCGAAAAAACAGGACGACAACGGCCACAGCGAGGAGGCCAGCGAGCAATTCGGGAGTCATGAGGTGCGGAGTTTCCTTCGAAGGTATATTTTTGGCGCCATGAAATGGTTTACCGCTGCACTTTTGTGCGTTTTGGCCTCTGGGATTTGGGGCCAAAACACGCCCATCACCTTGGACGTCCAAACCTCCACCCGGTACTACACCGACGGCTCCACGAAGCAAAGCGCGAAGATGCTCTGGAGCACCGAAGGCGTTGAACCCCAAACCATTGGATTCCTGGGCAAGCGCATTCGCCCCTACCTGAACGAAGCCCCCGAAGTGCAGAAGCGATTTGGCACCTTCCGCGCGTTTTCGGCTCTGCAAATCGGCACGGGTGTGGCCACCCTTGTGTCCCTGCCCTTTGCACTCAACCGAGCCGACGAATACCCGGACGAAAAGTGGTACAGCCAGTACCGCGGACCGCTCATTTTCGGCGCGTCGGCCTACGCGACCGCGATCGTGGCCGGCATCGCCTTCAACAACGCCATCAACGCCCACAACGCCCTGGTCGGTGGAGGCAGCGACGAAGGATTTGGTTGGGCTCCTGAGGTGCGTGCGGCAAGCGACATGGCGGGATTGGCGCTGGTCTGGGCATGGTGACCGCTGCGGCCCTCACTTTCCTCGAAGAACTCGCGGCGAACAACGACCGCGAGTGGTTCCATGCGAACAAA
>CAYMHW010000107.1:0-5416 GCA_964390365.1 uncultured Comamonadaceae bacterium
GAACAGCAACGTCCCCGAAGGAAGCATACGTTCCGGTTCCGGCGTCGACTTCGATTTCGAAGTGCAGGCCGGCCGCAGACCAATCCACATCAGCTAACGACGTGCCCGCAGTGAGCGCGCCGGAACCGATGGACAAGGCCAGGTTACCGAACTGGTTGGTTAATACGCTGGCATGCTCTTCTTGCCAAACTGTGGTTGCCCCGTCTTTCAACGTGACTCGCACGGCAAGTTCGGTGTCCGCCAGTGGATCACCGTCGGCATCACGGGCTACCGCCTGGTAGGCGATCCCGTAGCTCGAATCCTGCGCTTGCAGAATTGTTAATGCTCCGAATAAACAGAGCAGGGAGAGGAAAAGTGTACGCATCACTTTTATCTTGGTTAAGATTTCAGAACTCGAATATACGAGAAAATTCTCGACAAACAACGAATGTCTCGCGACAAATTTCTATTAAGCATCGGTCAAAGATGGTTCTATACAACGTTACAGTGAGTGTGAGCCCCGAAAAATCGGGGGATTGGCTGCATTACATGCGGACTCAACACATCCCGGAAGTGATGGCAACGGGCGCGTTCCGCGATTGGAAAATTTGCCGAATTCACGCCGAAGAAGAAGGCGGAGAGGCCTTTTCCGTCCAATACGTCGCCCACGATGGCAACGCGTTGGAGCATTACTTCCAGCACCACGCTCCAGCCTTGAGGCAGGATCACACGGAACGCTTTGGAAAGCATACAGCGGCGTTTCGGACAATTTTGTCGATTTTAGACGAGGGTTCATCAGCGCCATAAACGGGACTAAATTAGACAATGTTTCAAGAATCGGACGTTCGGGCGAAAAAGCACCTCGGACAGCACTTCCTTAAGGACGCTTCGTTTGCTGCGCGCATCGCTGAAGCCCTGAGCCCATCGGCCTGTTCGGGGCGTGTGCTCGAAATCGGACCGGGCACCGGCGCCCTCACACGCCCGCTGCTCGAACGACTCGAAGAACCGCCCTACGGCCTCGAACTCGACCGGGAAAGCGTCGCGTTCCTCGTGGAATCGAAGACGCTGCCCGCGGATCATGTCCTTGAGCAGGACCTGCTGAAGTGGTCGCCGGCGGATCATCCGGCGTTCCGCGACGAGCCGTTCGCGCTCGTGGGCAACTTCCCGTATAATATTTCTTCGCAGATCCTTTTTTGGACCTTGGACCACCGAGGCCAAATCCCGGAACTCGTCGGCATGTTTCAAAAGGAAGTCGCCGAACGCGTCGTCGCCGCCCACGGATCGAAGACGTATGGCATCCTGAGCGTGCTCATCCAACTGCACTACGACGGGACGTATTTGTTCACGGTTCCGCCGGGGGCCTTCAACCCGCCGCCGAAGGTGCAGAGCGGCGTGATCCGTTTGGCCCGAAAAGCCAGCCCGCCAGAACAACTCGACTACGGCCACCTCAAAGCGGTGGTGAAGGCCGCGTTCAACCAACGGCGGAAAACGCTGCGCAACGCCCTGCGGTCAGGTGGCTTCGACGTGAGCGCCGTGCCCGAATCCACGCTCGGCCTCAGGGCAGAACAGCTCAGTCCTGAGGAATTCGCGGCGCTCGCCCGTTTGGTGCCCTCCCGATGACATATATATAGGTATCCCCACCAACCTCCTGTGGCAAAGGCCCTACCTTTGAAGCAAAAGGTTTTGAAATGAACAAGACCGTGACGCTGCAAGAATTCATCATGGACGGCCAGGCGGCCTTTCCTTTCGTGTCGGGTCAGTTGACTCGACTGCTCACCGATTTGGCGATTGGGGCCAAAATCGTGAACCACCAAGTCAACCGCGCCGGCCTCGCGGGCATCCTCGGCTCCACGGACCAAGTGAACGTCCAGGACGAACAACAACAGAAACTCGACGTCTTCGCCGATCGCACGTTCCTTCGGATCTTGTCCGCGGGCAAATCGGTGGCGGGCATTGGGTCGGAGGAGCGGGAGGATTTTGTCCTGTGCGGAGATGAAGGCAAAAACGGGAAGTACGTGGTCCTCATCGACCCGCTCGATGGAAGTTCGAACATCGACGTGAACGTGTCCATCGGCACCATCTTCAGCATCCACAAGCGGACCACCCCGCTCGGCGAGCCGCTGACCGCCGAGGACTTCCTCCAGCCCGGTTCCCACCAAGTGGCCGCTGGCTACATCCTCTACGGGTCATCCACCATGCTCGTCTACACCACGGGCACGGGCGTCAACGGATTCACCCTCGACCCCGCGGTGGGCGAATTCTTCCTCAGCCACCCGGGCATGTCCTTCCCGGACCATGGATTCACCTACAGCATCAACGATGCGCTGCTCGCTCGGGCAAATCCCGCCGTGAAGTCCTTCATCGAAGGCTGCCGCGAGGCGACCGAGCCCGCCTTCCGAGCTCGGTACATCGGTTCGCTCGTTTCCGACTTCCACCGCAACCTCATTCACGGGGGGATCTACCTCTACCCTTCCCTGGTGAACAAGCCCGAGGGCAAACTCCGACTCCTCTATGAATGCGCACCGCTCGCGTTCATTGCCGAGCAGGCAGGCGGGTTGGCCGAGGACGATGCAGGACGCATCCTCGACCGCAAGCCGGATCAACTCCACGAGCGCGTCCCGTTCTACGTCGGCAGCCGGCACCTGCTGCATGCGCTCAATGCGTGCCGCCAAGCCGGTTCATAGGGTTAACTTTGGGGCATGCAAAGCCCGATGCGCCCCGCGGACCTGCTCGTTCATTACCAGCGAGACCCCCGCACCGCAACGTTGACCCAAGTCCTGGCGCCCGAAGCCGCCAAGGTCGAAATGCGGGGAGCGTGCGCCTCAGCAGTACCGTTGATTGCTGCTGCTCAGTCGGTTACGGCCGGCGGATCGCATTTGTTCATCCTCGACGACAAGGAGCAAGCGGCCTATTTTTTGAACGATTTGGAGCAGCTGCTGGGCAAGGACGTGCCGCTGTTCTTTCCGCGATCGGCGCGCACGCCGTACCAAGAGGAGGTCACTGAAAACGCGAACATTGCAATGCGGGCGGAGGTGCTCAACGAAATTCGAGTGCGGGGCACGGGGTTGGTGGTGGTCAGCTTCCCGGAGGCCCTGGCCGAACGCGTCATCAGCCGGAAGGAACTGAACGACCAGACCTTCACCATTTCGCTCAACGAGCGCTACACGATGGACTTCCTCGACGACGTGTTCATCACGTACGGCTTCCACAAGGTGGATTTCGTGTACGAACCGGGGCAGTACGCCATCCGCGGGGGCATCGTCGACATCTTCTCGTTCAGCTTCGATTACCCGTATCGGATTGAGTTTTTCGGAGACGACGTGGAGTCGATTCGGAAGTTTGACCCCGTCAATCAGTTGAGCGTCAATAAGATGACGAAAGCCGTCATCGTACCGAACATCGGGAACAGCACCTTGCACGAGAGCGTGGAGCCGTTTTTCAATTTCCTGCCGGCGGACACCGTGATTTGGGCCACGGACGTGGAGCGGATGCGGAAGCAGCTGGCGAAGGAGCTGGTTCGGGCCGAGGAGGCGTTCGCGCGGACTTCAGGCCAAATCCAATTCACCCCACCCGACGAGCTCTACATCGCGCCCGACCGGCTCGATGGGCTGCTCGAGCCGTTCCGGGTCGTGGAATTCGATGGGGGAACGACGTTTGCGGAGCGATCGGTTTTGGCCTACGACATCCAGCCGCAGCCCAGCTTCAACAAGAATTTCGACCTCATCGGCGCCAACTTGCGCGCCAACGCGAAACAAGGCTACACGAACGTCATTGTGGCCGGTCAAGCGACGCAACTCGAGCGCCTCTACGACATCTTCGCCGACCGCGAGGAAGAGGT
Source organism: uncultured Comamonadaceae bacterium (assembly GCA_964390365.1). GTDB lineage: Bacteria > Bacteroidota > Bacteroidia > Flavobacteriales_D > Sanyastnellaceae > JALQTD01. Next base: position 3,818 of record CAYMHW010000107.1, read on the forward strand.
GCCCTACCACGCGCTGCCGATGGAACTCACGGCGGGATTCGTGGACAAAGAACTGCGGCTGCTCGTCTACACGGACCACCAGCTGTTCGAACGCTACCACCGTTTCCGCCTGAAGGAGAGCTTCCGCCAGAACAAGCAAGCCTTGACGCTCAAGGAGTTGATGGCGCTCGAGCCGGGGGATTTTGTGGTGCACGTGGACCACGGCATCGGGGAATTCAGCGGGTTGCAGAAGATCGATGTCAACGGGAAGGAGCAGGAGGCCATTCGGTTGACGTACAAGGGCGGAGACGTGCTGTACGTGAGCATCCATTCGCTGCACCGCATCGCGAAATACACGAGCAAGGAGGGCACGGCACCGAAGATCTCGAAGCTCGGGTCGGGCGCTTGGCAGGCCACGAAGTCGAAGACCAAATCCCGCGTCAAAGAGCTCGCCTTCGACCTCCTCCAACTCTACGCGAAGCGGATGCAAGCCCCCGGCCACGCCTTCGCACCCGACAGCTACCTCCAGCACGAGCTCGAAGCGAGCTTCATGTTCGAGGACACGCCCGATCAGCACGCGGCCTGCGAGGCCGTCAAGCGGGACATGGAGAAGTCGGCGCCGATGGACCGGCTCGTGTGCGGCGATGTCGGGTTTGGCAAGACGGAAGTGGCCATCCGCGCGGCCTTCAAAGCGGCCACGGACGGCAAGCAAGTGGCGGTCCTCGTGCCCACGACCATCCTGTCGATGCAGCACCACCGCAGCTTCGCACGCCGCCTCCACGACTTCCCCGTCACCGTCGACTACATCAACCGCTTCAAGACCGGCAAGGAGCTCACGGACACGCTCAAGCGCCTCGAAGCGGGCGAGATCGACATCCTCGTCGGCACGCACGCCATCGTGGGCAAGCGAGTGAAATTCAAGGACTTGGGACTGCTCATCATCGACGAGGAGCAGAAATTTGGCGTGTCGGTCAAGGACAAGTTGAAAACGCTGAAGGCCAACGTGGACACCCTGACGCTGACCGCGACGCCCATCCCGCGAACGCTGCAATTCAGCCTGATGGGCGCGCGCGATTTGAGCATCATTTCGACCCCGCCGCCGAACCGGCAACCCGTCGATACGGTCCTCGCGCCATTCAACGAAGAAGTGGTGCGCGATGCGGTGGCCTACGAGGTTTCACGCGGCGGCCAGGTCTTCTTCGTGAACAACCGCGTCAGCAACATCAAGGAAGTCGCGGGGATGATCCAGCGCCTCGTTCCGGATGTGCGGGTGGGCATCGGCCATGGCCAAATGGAAGGCAAGCAGCTCGAAGAAGTCATGGCCCGTTTCATCGACGGCTCCTACGACGTCCTCGTCGCCACCACCATCATCGAATCGGGCATCGACATTTCGAACGCGAACACCATCATCATCAACGACGCCCAGCACTTCGGGCTCAGCGACTTGCACCAGCTGCGCGGCCGGGTGGGACGCTCGAACAAAAAGGCCTTCTGCTACCTGCTCGCGCCCCCATTGCACGCCTTACCGGACGAAAGCCGCAAGCGCTTGCAGGCCATCGAGCAGTTCAGCGACCTCGGAAGCGGCATCCAAATCGCCATGCGCGACCTCGACATCCGCGG
>CAYMHW010000108.1:0-5310 GCA_964390365.1 uncultured Comamonadaceae bacterium
CGCAAGCAAATCGCCCTCGCTGAGGACGCGGTGAAGGAGCTCGGATCGTACGAGGCCACCGTCAAGGTGTACCGCGACATCAAATCGACTGTGAAGTTCGAAGTGGTCGCTGACTGAGCCGCACAACACGCATTGAACGAAAGCCACCTGGGATTCCGGGTGGCTTTTTTTCATCCGTAAATTTGGCCTGCACAACCGCTCGCTCCATGCGCTTCGAACTCCACAGCGAATTTCAACCCACCGGCGATCAACCGCAGGCCATCGCCGAACTCGTCGAGGGCATCGAACGGGGCACGGCGGCGCAAACGCTGTTGGGTGTCACGGGCTCCGGCAAGACGTTTACCGTGGCCAACGTCATCGAACGCACGCAGCGACCGACGCTCATTTTGAGCCACAACAAAACGCTCGCCGCGCAGCTCTACAGCGAGTTCAAGGAGTTCTTTCCGAACAACCTCGTCGAGTACTTCGTCAGTTATTACGACTACTACCAGCCGGAGGCCTTCATTGCTGCCACGAATACGTACATCGAGAAGGACCTCGCCATCAACGAGGAGATCGAAAAGTTGCGGTTGAGCACGACGAGCGCGCTGTTGAGCGGTCGGCGTGATGTCATCGTGGTCGCGAGCATCAGCTGCATTTACGGCATCGGCAACCCGGTGGAGTTCCACAAAACCGTGATTCCGTTGAAGGTGGGCCAAAGCATCCGACGCGACGCCCTGCTCTACACGCTCACGGAAAGCCTGTACCACCGCACGCGGGCCGAGTTCAAGCGGGGCACGTTCCGGGTTCAAGGCGATACCGTGGACGTGTTCCTCGCGTATGCGGACCATGCGTTGCGGGTCGCGTTTTGGGGCGACGAGATCGAAGCGCTTTCGACGATTGACGTGGAAACAGGCCAAACCCTGCACACCTTCGACGAGATCACCATCTACCCCGCTAACCTGTTCGTTTCCAGCAAGGAGAACACAAAGGACGCGGTTTGGGAAATCCAACAAGACCTCGAGCGGCAAACGAATTTCTTCCACAGCGCCGGGCGGCACATCGAAGGCAAGCGGTTGAAGGAGCGCACGGAGTACGACCTGGAAATGATCAAGGAAATCGGCTTCTGCAACGGCATCGAGAACTATTCGCGGTACTTCGATCGCCGGCAACCGGGGGAACGACCGTTCTGCTTGCTGGACTACTTCGCGAAGGACTTCCTGTTGGTCGTGGACGAGAGCCACGTGACGGTGCCGCAGATCGGGGCCATGTTTGGCGGCGACCGGTCGCGCAAGGAATCGCTGGTCGAATACGGCTTCCGGCTGCCCTCGGCATTGGACAACCGGCCGCTCAAGTTTGACGAGTTCAACAGCTTGCTGAACCAAACCGTGTTCGTCTCCGCCACCCCCGCGGACTACGAACTCGAGCAAAGCGAAGGGGTCATCGTGGAGCAAGTCATTCGGCCGACGGGCTTGCTCGACCCACCGATCGAAGTGCGGCCGTGTGAGCACCAAGTGGACGACCTGGTGGGCGAAATCCGGAAAACAATTGCGGCGGAGGAGCGGGTTTTGGTCACGACGTTGACCAAACGCATGGCGGAAGAGCTGACCAAGTACCTCGAGCAACTCAACATCCCGACGCGGTACATCCACAGCGACGTCAAGACGCTCGATCGGGTGGAAATCCTGCGGCAACTGCGCGACGGGGCCTTCGACGTGCTCGTGGGCGTGAACTTGCTGCGGGAGGGGCTCGACCTGCCCGAGGTCTCCCTCGTGGCCATCATGGACGCGGACAAGGAGGGCTTCCTCCGAAGCAACCGTTCGTTGACCCAAACCGCAGGACGCGCCGCCCGCAACGTGAACGGCCGCGTCATCATGTACGCGGACACCATCACCGACAGCATGGCCCAAACCATCGAAGAAACCCAACGCCGCCGAGCCAAACAAGAGGCCTACAACGCGCAACACGGGCTCGAGCCGAAGCAGATCATCAAGAAGCGGCGCACCCTGTTCGAGCAGTCGGACCTCATCGACGACCGCCCCAAAAATTACGCCGCTGAACCGGCCCCGCAGGCCCTCACGGCGACCGACCCGGTCGTGGCAAGCATGACAAAGGCCGAACTCGAAAAGCTCGCCGCCTCCACGAAGCGCGCCATGGAAAAGGCCGCGAAAGAAATGGAATTCATGGAAGCTGCTCGGCTGCGCGACGAGTACTTTGCCCTCGATGAACTCATCAAGACCCGCTGATGCCCCCTTTAGGAGAACGGCTTGAACGCCCAGAAGACTACGCCGGTTCGTCGGTGGCCCCCATCGTCGTCGTACTCGAGGACATCCGTTCCGGCGTGAACGTGGGCTCGTTTTTTCGCACCGCCGACGCCATGCGCCTTGCGGAGCTCGCCCTGTGCGGCTACACCGCTCACCCACCGCACAAGGACATCCTGAAGACGGCACTCGGAGCTTCGGACCACGTGCCGTGGAGGGCCTTTCCCGATGCGGCTGCGGCCATTGAAGCGTTGCGCGCTGAAGGCTACCGCATCGCAGCGGTGGAACAAACCGCAGGCAGCGTGGACTTGGACGCGTGGACCCCTGAGCCTGGCGAGCGGTGGGCCATCGTCTTTGGGAATGAAGTGCGCGGTGTGCGCCCAGGCACGTGCGAAGCGGCGGATGTGGTGTTGGAATTGCCGCAATACGGCGTCAAGCAAAGCTTGAACGTGAGCGTGTGCGGCGGCATCGTGCTGTGGCACGCTGTTCACCGCATCGGACGGCCTTAGTCCTCCAGCAACCAGCCGGTAACCGGCATCCCCAACCACCGTTCCATCGCCTTGACGAGCGCTTTCTTTTCGCGGTCGGACAGGTTTTTGATGCGCGCGGAGCCGTGGTGTTGGCCTTCCATCAGGTAGACGAGCGCGTCGCGTTCGGCGAGGTGTTCTTCCGTGAGGCCGGTCGCGCTCCACGTGTCGTCGCCGCCGTTGATGACCACGAACTGGTCGGCATGATCGGCGGCCCAATCCCAGACCTGTTGGGACAAGACGCCGCCGTCATACTGAACGGGCTCGTCCTGTGGAGCGAAGATGGCGGACGGGTTTTGGGGTCCCTTCAACGCGACAATCAAATCGCCAAAAGGTTCCGTTTCGTACCCGTAGTATCCGAATTCGCGCGCACATTGATAATAATGCGACGCATAGTCCACCATGCTGGCGTCCGAGAAAAACGCCATGCCGCTCACCTCCAAAAAGTGATCCACAACCTCATCGAAGGGGGCATCCGCAGCAGGCAAATCATCGCATGACGTCCCCCACTGCCAAAACGAGAACGGGTATTCCAACACAGCGTACTCGAACGCTTCTTCAAAGGTCAGGTAGTCCCCGAATTCCGACCCCTCGCCCTTCGCGTACCACTTCAACCGCAGCAAGCTCGCCTCGCGCTCTTCCAACAAGCGCCGCTGCACCGCTTCGATGCCCGCACGGCAGGACTCATCGCCGTGCGAACGTAAGAATTCGTAAATGCGCTCGTCTTCCAAGGAAAGGTTAATGGGGGCAACGTACGGAACGCTGACCGCCACATCGTCGGGATACAAGTAGCGGTAGAAGGTGGTGGTTTGGCCGCCTTTGCTGATGCCCGAAGCGAGCCAAGGTCCCGTAAACCAGTCCGCGAACAAGGTGCGAATGCGGTGCAAATCCGCCGCCGCTTGTTCAATGCCCAGGAAACCGTAGTCCGGATCGGAAGGAATGCTCTCTCCATAGTACCGGTGCTCCACGATGAGCTGGTTTGCACCGATGGCCGTGGTCAACTCCGCCGGGTATTGGAAGCCTCGACTGTAGCCCTCCGTGACGAGCACGGTGGGCCGACTCGCGTCCACCTGGGCCAGGTAGACCCGCTGGCGGAACGACTCGCCATTGTTCGGGTTTTCGTGGTCCACGGGCTGGGTGATTTCCAAGGCATAGCACGCCTCGAATCCATCCAAGGTCGGCAACGCTTCAAACCGCACGCCCGGCAAATCGAACAAGTAGCCTTCCAACTCGGTCGCATCGAGTTGTGCGAAAACCGAATTGCCCCCTACCCAAAAGAGCGCCACGCTCAGGATCACATGCTTCATCATGGTTGATTCGTTAGAAAGCGCAACTTAGCGCATGGACAAAAAAAAGTCCCTGCTTCCGCAAGGACTTTTTGAGCAATCAAATCGGGAGGGGAATCAGAATCCCAACTGCTCACGGAAGTCCCGGAACTCCAGGTCTTTCTCCGCTTTCGCACGCAGTGAGCCGTCCTTCGAGAGGGCGGCCGTGAGGTGGGTCTTCACGCCGGCACCGTCGTTGAGGCGAGCGCAGGCAATGGCCATGACGTAGCTCGCGACCGCGCTGTCTTCTTCTGCATTTTCGAGGACCGTCTTCGCTCCTGCCGCATCGCCGTTGAGCAACTTCGCGAGTGCCACGTTCACCGTGTTTTCGCGGCCCATGTTGCTGAGTGCAGAACCGTAGTCGCCTTTTTGGATCAGGATGATGCCCTTGTTGAAGTTCACTTCAGCGCCGGCACCTGCTGCTTCGTTCAACAACGCCATGGCGCCGTCGATGTCGCCCTCCAAACGCTTGATGGCGCCGAGGTTGTTCAACACGGCTTTGTTGCGCTCAACGGACAAGGCGGCATTGAACTGCTCCTTCGCTTGGTTCATGCGACCCATTTCCATCAGGCACCAGCCCGCGTTGTTGAATCCACGGAAGTCGTCGCTGTGGACGCGGGAGGCGTTTTGGTAAACGACCAACTTGTCGTTCAGCTCCTCGAACAAGGTCGCAGCGAAGAGCAACTCCTCCACGGTCAAGATGTCCGGGTTGGACTTGCAGAGGTCCATGAGTTCTTCGTCCGTGTACCCTTCCACGTCATAGCTCACGACCAAGCGCGAACGACGCAGTTCCGGGAGGATGGTCTCCTCGATTTCCTTGTACGTCTTGGCAATGTTCCGGATTTCCTCCTCGCGCTTGTTCTTGTCCGTGTACATGCTCAGGACGCGCAAAATCAAGTCCTTGTCTGCAATCGACGAAGCACTCACGAGCGACTTGAATCCATCCCAGTCTTCTCCTTTCGGAACCAACTGGAAGAAGTTCTCCACGAGGTCGGTTTTCCGACGCGAGAACTCCCGGGTCAATGCCTCCGATGCCGTTTCTGCACGATCCGACGCCAGGTTTTCGTTCAACGAAATCTCCCCTTCGGGCGAAGCATAGGCCTCGATGCGGCACCCCGTCAAGGTCACGCTGTCCGCCGCCAACGACAACTCCAACAGCTCAAGGAGGGAGGTCCAATCCGCGTCGCGCAATTCAGAGGAACGCACATCCGAGCGGTT
>CAYMHW010000109.1:0-5233 GCA_964390365.1 uncultured Comamonadaceae bacterium
GCGCCAAGAAGGGGAGCAGCGGATCCATCCCCTCGACCGCGGCCGCTAATTCGTGCACGCACCGAAGCCCGACCCGCAACTGCGCCAGTTCGCGCGGGGTGATCCGGCCGGTGCTCGCTTTCGAAGCCAGTCGCTCCATGTCCCCGACGCGGCCGAACAAGCCCCGAAGGGTCGCGAGCGTTTCGGGCGCTTCGAGCAGGGCGTCGATCGCGTTGTGCCGCTGTTGGATTTGGCCCAAATCCGTGGACGGCATCATCAACCACCGGCGCATCATCCGCGCGCCCATCGGCGACGCCGTCCGATCCAACACCTCCACCAGCGCGCGCCCGTCCGCCGCCGTCGGCTGCAGCACCTCCAAATTCCGGAACGTGAACCGGTCCATCCACAACACGCCCTCCTCCGCAATGCGCCCCACCTGCCGCAAATGCCCGCGGCGCGCGTGCTGCGTCGTGTCGAGGTAGTGCAAGATGGCCCCGATGGCCACCCCCGCGAGCGGCGCATCGGCCAGCCCAAACCCCTTCATTGAAGCCACCCCAAACTGCTTCTCCATCGCCTCCTTCGCCCACTCCTCGGTGAACACCCAGTCCTCGAGCCGGCTCCGGTGCGCCTCGGTTTTCACCAACCCGAACACGTCGTTTTCATGCCCTCGTTGGTAGACGATTTCCGACGGCGAGAACGTCCGAATGACGCGCTCGATGAAATCGCTGTCGCCTTGGCCTGCCTGGAAATCCCCGGTGCTCACGTCAAGGAACGCGATGCCGAGCGCCTTGCGCGTCCAGTGGACCGCACACAGGAAGTTGTTCGATTTTGCCTTCAGCACATCGTCGTGGAGCGTGACCCCGGGGGTCACCACCTCCGTAACGCCCCGCTTTACGAGTCCCTTCGCGGCCTTCGGGTCCTCGAGCTGGTCGCAAATGGCCACCCGATGTCCGGCTCGCACCAAACGCGGCAAGTAGTTGTCCAGCGCATGGTGAGGAAACCCGGCGAGCTCGATTTCGGAGGCGCTGCCGTTTCCGCGTTTGGTCAAGGTGATTTCCAACACCTTCGCAGCCCGGATGGCGTCTTCCCCAAACGTTTCGTAGAAGTCCCCCACGCGAAACAGCAGGATGGCATCGGGATGCTGCCGCTTCGCCTGATCGTACTGTTGCATCAAAGGGGTGGAGGCTCGTGCCATGCGCTTCACTGATTCGTCGGGAACCCTCGAAAGTACCAAGCAAAACGCCCCCGGCACAGGGCCGAGGGCGGTGTGTTTTTCACAAGGCGTTCACATCATGCCACGCGCAAGTTCTTGGCGTCTTCACCATCGAATTGTTTCGCGGCGTATTCCCGGGTGACCATCAATTCCTTCGTCTTGGATCCCGGCAGTTCGAACATCGCGTCGCGGAGGATGGCTTCGCAAATGCTGCGCAGGCCACGGGCTCCGAGTTTGAGGTTGATGGCCTTCTCCACCATGTAGTCCAACCCGCTCGCATCGAATTTCAAGGCAATCCCGTCCAATTCAAAGAGCCGCACGTACTGCTTGATCAAGGCGTTCTTGGGTTCGGTCAGGATCTGACGCAGTGCATCGGCATCCAACGGCTTCAAGTGCGTCAACACCGGGAAGCGGCCGATGAGTTCGGGGATGAGTCCGAAGGTCCGGAGGTCTGCGGCGCTGACGTACGACAACAGGTCTTCGTCTTGGCGCGCAGCCGTCGCGCCCTTTTGGTAGCCGATGGCCGACCGGTTGATGCGCCGTTCGATGATTTGTTCGATGCCGGCGAACGCGCCACCACAAACGAACAGGATGTTCTTCGTGTTGATGTTGACGAGCTTCTGTTCGGGGTGCTTGCGTCCACCTTGTGGCGGAACGTGCACCTCTGCGCCTTCGAGCAGTTTCAACAGGGCCTGTTGCACCCCCTCGCCGCTGACGTCCCGGGTGATGCTCGGGTTGTCGTTTTTGCGAGCAATCTTGTCGATTTCGTCGATGAAGACAATGCCGCGTTCAGCCGCCTCCACGTCATAGTCCGCGGCTTGAAGCAAGCGAGAAAGGACGCTTTCCACGTCTTCACCTACGTACCCCGCTTCGGTCAAGACCGTGGCATCGGCGATGCAGAACGGCACATCGAGCATGCGCGCGATGGTCCGGGCGATGAGCGTTTTCCCCGTTCCAGTTTCTCCGGTCAGGATGACGTTCGACTTTTCGATTTCGACCGATTCGTTCTCTTTTGCCGGGTGCAAGAGGCGCTTGTAGTGGTTGTATACCGCTACGCTGACTGTCCGCTTGGCGTCTTCTTGACCGATGATGTACTCGTCGAGTTTGGCCTTGATTTCAGCAGGCTTCAGCAACTTGAGCTGCTTCGAAAGGCTGGACTTCGCGTGTTGCTTTTGTTCCTCCTCGATGATGTTCTCCGCTTGCGCAACGCACAAGTCGCAGATGTGGCCCGTGATGCCCGCGATGAACACGTTCACCTCGTCCTTGCTCCGACCGCAAAAGGAGCAGGTGATGTTTTTCTTTGAACTCATGAGGGGAATCGCCGGGAATTATTTGCGCTCGAGCACTTCGTCGATCATGCCGTACTCCTTGGCTTCGGCGGCGATCATCCAGTGGTCGCGGTCGGCGTCGGCCCAAACTTCATCGTAGGGCTTGCCGCTGTGGTGCGCGATGATTTCGTACAACTCCTTTTTCAACTTCTGGATCTCGCGCGCGGTGATTTCGATGTCCGAAGCCTGTCCGCTTGCACCGCCCAAGGGCTGGTGGATCATGACGCGGCTGTGCTTCAACGCCGTCCGCTTGCCCGCCGCACCGGCGCACAAGAGCACCGCGCCCATCGACGCCGCCATGCCCGTGCAAATCGTGCTCACGTCCGGGCGGATGTACTGCATCGTGTCGTAGATGCCCAATCCCGCGTAGACCCCGCCACCCGGCGAGTTGATGTAAATCTGGATGTCCTTCGCGGGGTCGGTGGATTCCAAGAACAACAGCTGGGCTTGGATGATGTTCGCGACGTAGTCGTCGATGCCCGTTCCCAGGAAGATGATGCGGTCCACCATCAACCGCGAGAACACATCCACCTCACGGAAGGGCATGGGACGCTCTTCGATGACCGTGCGGGTCATGTTCTCCGGGCCATACGCAGCCGAGATGTAGCTTTCGACGGTATTGCTGCTCAAGCCGCGGTCCTTGACGGCGTACTTGAGGAATTCTTTGCGTTCGGTCATGGGATAAAATTACAGTGTAAATCCTCCACCGTCCTACAAGGTTTGTGAATGCAGGACGGGAATTTGTGAACGGTGGACATTGAAGAACTGCGAGACGAAAAACGCCCGGCGTCAACCGGGCGTTTTCTTCTCAAGGCTTTCGCGCTCAGCGCACTTCGGCAGCGAGCTTTGCAAATTCTTCGTACGAAACAGCTTTGTCCTTGATGGTCACGCGCGTCTTCAAGTCGTCGACCACCTTGCGTTCGATGAGGACGTCGGCGATGCGGCGACGTTCTTCTTCGTTGGCCAAAGCATTCTGGGCGAACGATTCGAGGTATTCGCCTTCGATGGGCATGCCGTATTGCGCGTACTGCGCGCCGATCATGCGCTTGGCCTCGTTGAGCAGTTCCTCTTGGGTCACGCGCATTTCCGTTGCCTTCATCACCGCGGATTGGATGAGCTGCCAACGGAGCGATTCGGCATAAGCCGGGTATTCCTGGTTGACTTGCTCCTCGGTGATTTCTTGCTCGTTGGCCACTTGGATCCAACGCTTCATGAAGTCATCGGGCATCGGCAGCTGGAGGTGCTCCAACAAATCCACCACGAACCGGCGGCGGAACACCCATTCCGCATCGCGATCGAATTGCGCTTCGAGTTCCTCTTTGACCTTGGCTTCGAACGCCTTTTCATCCGTCACCACGTCCTTGCCGACCACCTTGTCCCACAATTCCTGGTTGTTCTCGTGGAGGTGCATGCGCTTGATTTCCTTCACTTCAAATTGAAATGAACCCTTCAAGTCGTGCACTTGGGCGTGGGTGATGTTGAGCATTTTGCCCAAATCGTCGTGCCCGTGGCTCACCAAATGTGGATCCACCGTCACCACATCGCCCACCTTCAATCCCTGCAACGCCTTCTTCGTCTTCTTGTCGGAAATGTGCTCGATCGAGATGTTCGCATCGTTCGCAATGCCCCCTTCGAGCACCGCGCCGGCGTCGTCGAGTTGGGCCATGTGCCCCACGAGCAAGTCCTTGTCGCCCGAAACCTCCTCGTCGGTGAGTTGGCCGTGGCGGCGGCGGTGGTCCTCGATGGCCGCTTCGATGGCTTTTTTGTCCACCTTAATGGAGTGGCGCGTGAAGACCGCTTTCTTGCCGAAGTCGAGTGAAATCTCTGGAGCCAAACCGATGTCATACGCGAACTGGAAGTCCCCGGGCTGGTCGAAATTGCCGCTGTCCTCCTCGTCGTGCGCCGGAATGGGTTGGCCCAACACGTTCAGCTGCTCCTCGTCGAGGTACTTGCCGAGCGACTCCTGCAGCAACTTGTTGATTTCGTCCACGAGCACGGGCGTTCCGTACTGCTTTTTGATCAAGGCCATGGGCACTTTGCCCTTCCGAAATCCGGGAATGGTCGCGGATTTGCGGTAGTCATTGAGCACTTGCTCCACGCGCGGCTGGTAATCGCCGGGTTCGAGCTTCACTTTCACACGGGCGGTCAATTCGCCTGAGGTTTCGCGTTCAATCTGCATGGATTGCGATTTGGTTGTTCAAAGCTTTCAGGCCAAAACCCATGCCCGCCGGCATGCGAATCAGCTCCCAAGTGCGGGTGAAGGGACTCGAACCCCCACGCCTTGCGGCACCAGATCCTAAGTCTGGCGTGTATACCAATTTCACCACACCCGCAGTCCCCGAAAGGCGCGCGAAGGTACGCAGGAAATCGCTGAATCTGAACCTTTGCGGGACGGAATCCCCGACGCGCACACGCCGTTTGCTGAATTTTTAACGGCTGTGCGATGCGGGAACCCCAATCGGGCTCGAACTTGCGCGCCGATGCGGTGTTTCAGTTTGGTCAAGGCCCTGGTGTTGGGCGCAGCGTTTGCGGTGATGTTCGGCACCGTGCGCGGCGCGGCACCCGACAGCACCCGCCACCGCGTGCGCATCGTCCAAGCCGAAGCCATCCTCCGCGATCCCACCGTCCCCGGTGCCCAGCGCCTCGTGGGCCACGTGGTGCTCGCCCACCGCGACGCCACGCTCCAATGCGACAGCGCCTGGCGGTACGACGA
>CAYMHW010000110.1:0-5208 GCA_964390365.1 uncultured Comamonadaceae bacterium
AGTGGGGGAGTGCGGAAAGGAATGCAACAAATGCTGCTCGAACGCTTCGACGGCTGAACTCACGAGCCCAAAGGTACTTTGTAGCCGCCGCCTCCGATTCTTCACATCAATGCGTTGTGCAATGCTAAAGGGATGTCGTAGATTCGCACCTGCAAACCTGAATTCCACCTCATGGACAAGTTTTTCCGCGAAATCAATAAGTACGTCATCACCTTGATTTTGGTGGTGTTTGGCCTCGTGTTCCTGAACAAATTCCTCTCGGGGGATGAGTTGGAGAGCCAACCCGTAGCCATGTTGTGGGCTTCGGTTGCCTTGATCGTGGTGGGCTTGCTGGCCATGCCGGTGGTGCTGGAGCGGTTGAACCGCATGGTGTATTTCGGATTGGGTGCGGTGGGGTCGGTTGCGGCGTTGTATTTGGCCTGGGCAGTGTTCTACAGCGTCGATGAGGAAATTCAATTCCAGGAGACGAAGAAGGAAGTGCAAGCGGTGACCATCCAGCGGTTGAAGGACATTCGCGATGCGCAAGAGGCCTACCACGATGTGCACGGTCACTACGCGTCCAGCTTCGATTCACTCGCGGCGTTCGTGAACGAGCCGGTGTTGCCCGTTAAGTACAGCATGGGGTCGTTCCACGATACCCTCCCAGAAGCCACTTCGTTGGAGGAAGGCTACGTGTTGCGTCGGGATGACGTGGGCGCTGTGGCAGAGAAACTGGGGGTGGAGGAGGCCACGCTCCTTGACGACATCGTCAACGACATGACACCCTACAAGGTGCGCGACACCATTTACACGTCGTTCTGGGCGGAAAATTTCGCGCCTGAGAAGCGTCGAGAAAAGCGCTTGCCGGCGGTGAGCTTGGACAGCCTTTGGTACAACCCGTTGACCGGCGTGAAGTTCCTCATCGCGACGGACAGCGTAGAAGTCGGCGGTTTGATGCAGTCCACGGTGTTGGTGAAGGACATGACGCCGTTCGGCCGCGACAAGGTGAAGAAGGACACGCTGCAGTTCGGCTCGCTGACCGAAGCGCACACCGATGGAAACTGGCGCAACTGAGGCGTCGATCCTGTTGATGCATTGGGACGGTGCGCGGCTGCAATGGGCTGTGGGCCGGGAGGGTGTGTGCTTGAGCGCAGGCGAAGAGGTGGCGGACGGAGCCGAGCACGCCGTCGAGGTCATCGCGCAGTTGCGGGGAAAGGGCCTTCAGGCCGATGAGGTGTTGTGGTCCTGGCGCCATGCGGCGTGTGCCTTTGTGCCGGAACCGTTGGATGGAGCTGCTGCCTTTGCCTTGGAGCATGGGTTTGCACCGACGTTGCGCGCCACGCGATCGGATCGTTTTGAAAACGGCTTCACGTGTTGGGAGGCGCAGGAGGAGGCGGTGGAGCAAGCGGTGCTGAAAGCTTGGCCCATGGCGCGGGTGGTCAGTGGGAATTTGGCGTGGCTGGAGGCCATCCTCCGACGGGAGCAAGGCCAAACCGATTCCGCACTTTACTTGGACGTTTCCCCCGCTCGCTCGTTCTGGTCGCGCTGGTCAGGCGGCGCGTTTCGCGGGGCGATGACTTCCGCGGAACGCTTGCCGGAAAACCTGCTCTACCAAATCGCGAACGCGTTGCACCGCGACCAGGTGGACCCCGCCACCGTTCGGGTGCACCTCAGCGGCGAAGAGGAGCCCGCACTTCGCGCGCTGTTCGAACGGTTCTTCAAGGAGGTGACGGTGGTGGAACCGTTTCGCAAATGGGAGGGGGCGGAATTGCAATTGAAGCCGGGCCGTTGGGCCGTGCTTTGGAATTTGGAAGCATGCGCATCATAGGAGGGACGTTGAAAGGGCGGCGCTTGGCGCCGGTGAAGGGGTGGACCGGGCGGCCCACCACCGATTTTGGTCGGGAGAGTTTGTTCAACCTGTTGAGGAGCCGGGTGGACATCGATGGGGCGGATGTGCTCGACTTGTTTTCGGGGAGCGGGATGGTTTCGTTGGAATTCGCCAGCCGAGGAGCGGCTTCGGTGACGTCGATTGAGCAGGATGCGAAGGCGGTGCGTCATTTGGCCTCGGCGTATGACCAATTCGACTTGGGGCATTGCCGGGCGTTGCGGGGCGACGTTTGGCAGTTCATCACGCGGCCCATCACGAGTTTCGACATCGTGTTCGCGGATCCGCCGTACAATTTGGAGCGGCTGCCGGAATTGCCGGCGGCGATTTTGGCCAGCCCCTTGCTGCAGCCAAACGGCCTGCTCATCCTCGAGCACGGCGAGCGCACCCACTTCGAGGAAGAGCCCGGATTCATCGAACACCGGAATTACGGCCAAGTGCATTTCAGCTTTTTCAAGCATCCTGAAGCTTGAGTGCACAATGCCGCCACCGTCGGTGCGTTTTGTAATTTGCACCCAAACTTTCCCATGAAACGAGCGGTTTTTCCCGGTTCATTCGACCCACTGACGAAGGGGCACGAGAACATCCTCCGGCGCGCCTTGCCGCTGTTCGATGAGGTCATCATCGGCATCGGCGTGAACGCGGCCAAGCAGTCGATGTTTCCCCTGGAGCGCCGGCTCGCGTGGCTCGAGGAGGTCTTCGCCGATGAGCCCAAGGTGAGCGCTCAGGCGTACGAGGGCTTGACGGCGGATTTTTGCCAAAAAGTGAACGCCCACTGGCTCATCCGGGGCGTGCGCAACGGCGGCGACTTCGAATACGAGCGCACCATCGCCCAGATGACGCGCCAGCTCCAGCCCACCCTCGAAACGGTCATCCTGTTCACCGACCCGGAGCACGCCCCCATCCACTCGACCGTGGTGCGCGAAATCTTGCGCAACCGCGGCGACGTCTCGGCCTTCGTCCCTGCCGCTATCGCCAACAGCCTATGAAGGGAACGTTCCTCGCTTTGCTGATCGGGCTGACCGGTGCATTCGCTTCCGCGCAGTCCTTGGAAGTGCGGCTTGACGGGTGTCCGGACGTGTCCCTGCTTCACGCCCACCGCGTGGACCCGATCACGGGGCACCGAATGTGGGTTGACCTCGCAGTGGTGGAAGACGGGTCGGCGTCCTTCGACGTGGCGGTTCGCGATGGTGAGGTTTGGGCCTTGGAGTCGCCTCCATGGATGTGGGAACTGACGACCCGCCGGAACGAACGGGATCGGGCGGTGTTGTCGTGTCCCTCCGGCGTGCCCATGAGGCTGCGCAAGGTCTACGGTTCGGTCACCTGGGAGGACGCTGCTGGCGGAGCCTCGGACCATCCGCAGCCGGCCATTGAGGCGATCAAGGACGCGCATTTTCAGGAATTGCGCACCATGGAGTATGACCTGCTCTCGGCCACGGGCGCGGTGGGCCAGCGGGCCCAGTTGGATGAGGATTCGGTCTGGGAAGGCGCGAATCGCCGAATGGAAGAGCGGTTTGCGTCGGTGCAGTCGGAGTCGCTGTGGGTGCGGGATGCCGTGTTTCGCGAACGGGTGAGCTGGGCGGTGGCCACGGGGCAGCCGGATTCGTTGCTTTTCGCCCTCGTTGCCGAGCACCTGGCGGCAACTCCGCGGCACGCTTGCGAATTGCTGACCTCTCCGAACTTCGTCGACGCGGTGGAAATCGCGCTTCAACTCTGGTGGGAAGACCTCGACGAGGCCGAATTGGAAGCCGCCCTCGTTTCAGGGGAAGTCCCGGAGATGGGGGCAGTCGGTAAATTCGAAGCCCTGAGGCCGTGGGCCTGGTGGGTGCTCGCGCAGGCCCAACCCCGGTCGCGCATCGTTGCCCGAGCGCTTGCCCAAGGGGTGGCGCCCGATTGCTTCCTCGAGTCGCACCGCGAACTCATCGTGCCGCCGGTCCCGGTGCCGCCGGAGCAGTGGACCACGCGCTCGGGCGAGCTGGAGTCCATCCGCGATTTCTGCGAGGGCCGGCGCACCGTGCTGTTGGTGGTGAAAGACGGTTCGACGGCGGCTTTGCGGGAGCGCCAGCTTTTTGCCCAAATGGCCGAATCGAATTCCCGCCGGGACGTGGAGTTCGTGGTCGTGTCCATCGATGGCACCGAAGCGGGGTGGAAGGCGGTGCAGGCCAGTCGGGCTTCCCGCCACGAATCCATCCGGTGGGTGGGCAACGACCCGCGGGCGCTGGAGGCTTGGAACATCAGCACCGTGCCCCAAGTCGTCGTGCTGGGGCCCGACGGCGATGCGTTGGCGCGTCAACGCCTACCGAGCGAGGGGCTCGCTGCCGACATCGAACGGTGGCCGCGTTAAGCGCGCGCTGAAATCAAGCGCCTCAAGCTCGCGAAGGTCGAACCGAGGATTTCTTCCGGAATCGGTTGCGGAATCCATTCGATGGCGGAGATGCCCTCTTCTTGTTGAGGCGTGCCCGCCGTTCGCCCGCCTGTGTGATGCGCCCGGAACCAAAACGTGGTCTTCAGTTCGACGTTGCCGTGCATCTCGTAGGTGTGGTAGGTTTGGCCCAACGGCTCGCGCAAGACCAAATCCGAAATCCCCGTTTCCTCCGTCACCTCGCGCAAGGCAGCATCCTCGATCCGCTCGCCCCGCTCCACTTTCCCCTTCGGCAAATCCCACCGCCCGTTGCGCTTCATCCACAGCACCTCGCCGTGCTCATTCTCCACGATGCACCCGGCCGCCAACACCTCGTGGTAGCCCATGCAAAACCGGATCCACATCGCCTCCACGTCCGCAGCCACGAGCCAAATCGCCGGGAGGTCCGGCCGCTGTCGCAGCAAGCCAGGGATCGACTTCAGCGCCGCTTCAGACGGCTCATTCAGCACCAATCCATCCACCTCGTGGGGGGCGTTGGTGTTGAAAATAACCGGCCGGTTCAGGATGTATACTTCGTAGCTTTGCGCCATGTCAATGTCCTTGGATCGTCGTCGTAAAGTAGCGGAATTTCTCCTACGCATCAAAGCCATTCAGCTTCGACCGGAGGATCCGTTCACGTGGGCCAGCGGCCGCAAGTCTCCGATTTATTGCGATAACCGCAAGACCCTTAGCCATCCAAATGTACGGACATATCTGCGGCAAGCGCTCGCGGATTTGGTGGATGAAGCGTACGGCCGTCCGGATGCCATCGCCGGCGTTGCGACGGGCGGCATCGCCATCGGGGCGTTGGTCGCCCAGGAGCTCGGTTTGCCGTTCATTTACGTTCGTTCGGAGGCGAAATCCCACGGCATGGGCAACCAAATCGAGGGCGATTTGAGCGTGCTGTCGAATGTGGTGGTCATCGAAGATTTGGTCTCCACGG
>CAYMHW010000111.1:0-5139 GCA_964390365.1 uncultured Comamonadaceae bacterium
GAAGTCCTCACCTCAGGAAACGCCCTCCCGGCAGCGGAGCTCTTGACCACGGGCGCGGTTTCTGACCAGCAGTGGGAAAGCGTCCTCGTCCGCGTGGAAGCTGAACTCACGAACGCCGTCGGCAGCTATGGCGAGTGGCAGTTGAACGACGGTTCGGGCATGATCCGCGCGAAGGACCACGCCTACATCGCTCAAGACGACAGCGTGTTGGTGAACGGCGTGTGGTACCCCGTCCTCGAGCAGGGAGCGAACTACCGCGTGACCGGCCCCAACTTCTTCTCGTACGGTTCGTACAAGATGATGATCCGCGATGCGGCGGACGTGGTGCGGTTGGGTTGCACCGATCCGAGCTTCTTGAACTACGACGAGTTGGCCCAAGAAGACGACGGCACCTGCTCGAGCGTCACGGGTTGCATGAACCCCGACGCCGACAACTACGATTCGACGGCGGTGGCCGATGACGGTTCTTGCCTCATTTCCGGTTGCGGCGATGCGAATGCGCTCAACTTCGACGAGGCGGTGAACAACCCCACCAACGAGGACTGCTACTACACGCTCCCGAACCTCATCATCAACGAAATCCACTACAACCCGTGCTCGGCACAGGGTGGTGACTTCGACTACGAGTTCGTTGAGATTTACAACGCAGAGGACATGGCGGTCAGCCTCGCTGGATTCGTGTTCTACAACACGTCAGACGGCCTGCCGGAATTGGCCTACGAATTCGGAGCAGACGACATGCTCGCTGCGGGTGAATACGCCATCTTGACGGTGAGCGACGCCGGCACGGCCAACTACGCATACACGGGCGCACAAATCTTCCAAATGTTCACGGGCAACCTCGGCAATGGTGGCGAAGCCATCAGCCTTCAGGACAGCTACGGCAACATCATCGACGAAGTGGTGTACGCTTCGAGCGGTCAGTGGCCGAGCACGACGGTGAGCATTTTGGGCAACACCCTCGTCCAAAGCCCCAACGGCGACTGCTCAACCCTCGAGTTGATTGCGACGAACTTGAACAACGACGATCCGGACAACTGGCAGGGCAGCTTCGTGGACAACGGCACCCCGGGTGCGGCGAACTCGTCTGCGTTCGGTTGCTCGGAGCCGACGGCTTGCAACTACTCCGCCACGGCGTACTTCGACGACGGCAGCTGCGACTACTCGTGCCACGGCTGCACGTACGCGGCCGCGACCAACTTCGATTTGAACGCCACGTTCGATGACGGCACGTGCACCTTCGACCTCGTCGATCCGTGCCCGGCTGACTTGAACGATGACGGATTCGTCTCAGCGGTTGACTTGCTCCAGTTCTTGGCGGCGTTCGGCATCGACTGCCCGGAGTAATCTCCGAGGCCTCAAGACTTTACAATTTGTTGATTTGGGAAGGGCACCTTGCGGGGTGCCCTTCTTCTACTTTTGCCGCCCTACTTTTGACGCTGCATGAGCGCACTCCATTTCATACTCACCCTCTTAGGTGGCCTGGGCCTGTTCCTGTTTGGCATGCGCACGATGAGCGATGGCATTCGGAGGGGGAGTGGGACCAACATGCGCACGCTGCTCGGCCGGTTGACGCGGAGCACGGGGCTCGGCGCGCTGACGGGGACGTTCGTGACCGTGGTGCTGCAGTCGAGTTCGGCGGTGACGGTGACGCTGGTGAGTTTGGTGAACGCGGGCATGATCACCGTGCGCGAATCCGTTGGGGTCTTGCTGGGGGCGAACATTGGCACGACCATCACCGCTTGGCTCGTGGTGTTGTCGGTGGGCGGCCTGTCATTCGGAGACCTCGCCCTTCCGCTCGTGGGGCTGGCGCTGCCGTTCTTCCTCATGGAGGGGACCAAAACCCGCAACATCGGCCAAATCGTCATCGGCTTCGCCCTGCTCTTCATCGGCCTTGGGGTCCTCCGCGATGAATTCCAAGCCCTCGATGCCGCCCAAGTGATGGGGCAGTGGAATTTCAATTCCGTTGGTACGTTGGGCATGAACGTGTTCCTGCTGTGCTTCGGGGCGCTGCTGACGGCCCTCATCCAGTCCTCCAGTGCAGCCACCGCCCTCACCCTCGCTGCCGTCCTTTCCGGCGTGATGAGCTTGGAAAACGGGGCGGCCATGATCCTCGGAGAGAACATCGGCACGACCGTGACGGCGAACCTCGCTGCGGCCGTGGGCAACCGCGACGCTCGTCGCACGGCCCGCATTCACTTCCTGTTCAATTTCATCGGGGCGTTTTGGGTCGTTTGGTGGTTGCCCGTCATCGTGGACGGCCTGTCGTGGATGTGGTCGGGGGTGGACGAGTCGAACCACGATGGATTGGTTTTGGCCAGTTTCCACACGCTGTTCAATGTGACGAACGCCCTGCTGCTCAGCCTCATCACGGATCGACTGGTCAAATGGAGCGATGCCCTCGTGCGCGATGGGGTCCAAGTCGACCCCGTGCAAGCCGAACTCGATGCGGAGTCGGTGCGCCAATTGCCTCCGGAAATCGCCATCGAGCGGGTTCAACAGGAATTGCTTCGGTCGGCTCGCTTGGCTTCCCGCATGAACGGGTTGGTCCGAAAAATGCTCGCGCCCATCGATGAGCTGGAGCGGGAGGACCTTTTGAGCCTCATTCTGCGCTCGGAAATTCGCCTCGACGAAGGCGAGGGGCGCATCGGCGATTCACTCCACCACATCACGCAGCTCGAGCTCAGCGCCGAACTCAGCGAGCGCATCCAGTCGTGCATGAACGCGAACACCGACATCGAACGCATCGGGGACGTGTACAAGTCCCTCGCCCGGAAGTTGGGCCAGCGGGAGGTGGCGTTCAGTTACTTCATTCCCAAGCAGCGGGAGCGCTTGAACCGCATGTTTGATTTGGTCGAGGAAGCGAACGACTTGATGGTGCGATCCCTCGATTCCTCCCAGGAGGTCAAGAGCGATGCGGTGGCCGAGGTGGAGAGCCGAATCAACGGTTACCGCGACGTGTTGCGGGAAAAGCACTTGAAGGATACCGACCGCGGACGCTACCCGCAGGTCAGCGGCCTGCTGTACCACGAGGTGGTCACTTCGCTCGAAGAAATTGGCGACCGCGTGGCTCATGTGAGCAGCCAGTTCGCCTCGGAAGATTGAGTCAGGGCTTGACGAAGGCGGGGGTCAGCACCTCGTTCGAGGCGTTCAGCGCCCGGTCCCAAATCGTCATCCGAAACCGCATCGTGTCGTGTTCCGAAGCGAGGTGCCACGTGGGCATGTCGACCGCGATGGTTCCGTTGAGTGCGGGGTTCGCTCCGCTGGGCGTCACGCGCGGGATGCGGTAGTAAAACGGCACTTGCCCCGCGGCCGGATCGAGGGGGATCCACGTCCAAACCCCGTTGCGCAGCTCTTCGTATTCGCAGTGCAGGTTTTGGTGATAAGGACACGTCGCACAAAAATCAGGCGCAAGCGTATCGCCTTGGTCCAGCCCCAAATCCCCATCGCCATCCGTGAACGCAATGACCAATTCACGCCCTCCATCTGCTTGATCGTCAAAGGAAACGAACGCGAGCGTGGGCTCATCGGGATACGCAGGCTCGGGCAAACAGCCCGCCGCCGCTAACGCAAGTGCCCCCAAGGCCAAGGAAAAATGTCGTGCGCGCATGGTGATTCAAAGCTAACGCATTTGCACCTTCGTGTCCCCGAATCATGCAGCCGCCTCCCGTTCATTTAACGTCCTTTCGGTCGCGTTGGCAACCGACGCCCGCCGATTCGCAAGCGGCCGCCCACCGCGCGGCCTTGGCGGACTGGTTGGAAGCGGGGGCGGTGCAGTGGCCGGCGGATTTCGAGGCGACCTTGGAGGGCTGGCAGCGGGCCCACAATCCCGTGTATGGGGAGTGGCGCGCGGCTTGGAGCGGGCGCTTCATGCCGGTAGAGGCCTTCAAGCACCGCGAAGTGCTCGTGGACGGCCTCCCCTCCGAAGTGGAGTTCCGGAGCTCGGGCACCACGCCCGGTGCGCCCACCGCGGTCCATGCCCTCGACGACGTGGCGTGGTACGACGCGATGGCCTTGGCGGGCTTCGAGTGGTTCTACGGCGACATCCGCGAGTGGGAGGTGCTCGCGTTGCTGCCGGGTTACCTCGAGCGCGGCCAGTCGTCGCTTGTGCACATGGTGGCGGCGTTCCGGCGGGCGTCGGGGGCGGCGGACGTGGAGGCGGGGTTCTACTTGCGGGATTTGGCGGGCTTGCGCGCGGCGGTGGAGGCCGGGCTCGCGTCGGGCAAGCGGGTGCTGGTGGTGGGCGTGACGTACGCGCTGTTGGATTGGGCCGACCAGTTGGGCCAAACCCCCATCCACGGCGACCTCACCCGCCTCACCCTCATGGAAACCGGCGGCATGAAGGGCACCCGCGAAGAATGGACCCGCGCAGCCCTCCACGATCACCTCCGCCGGACGACGGGCGTGCCCAACGTGCACAGCGAATACGGCATGACGGAACTCCTTTCCCAGGCCTACGCCATGGAAAACGGCCGCTTCCGGTGCCCACCGTGGCTGCGGGTGGTCATCGGCGACCCCGGCGACCCCGGGGCGTGGCTCGGCACGGGGCGGCGCGGCCGCATTCACCTCGTGGACCTCGCGAACGTTCACAGCTGCGCCTTCCTCGCCACCGGCGACGTCGGCCGCGCTCACCCCGATGGCTCGTTCGAAGTCCTCGGCCGTTTCGACGCGGCGGAGGTTCGCGGGTGCAATTTGATGGTGGCCCCGTAAGGTTTTCAACATCGGGCGCTCCGTTGAGGAAAATTCCTGAAAGACGTAACATCAAATCTTTGGTCGTGCGGGATGCACGTGCCATCTTGCGCCCGCAATCTCAACCCAGGTTCGTCCCATGGAGTTCGCCATCGCCATCATCGGCTTTTCTCTTGCTGCATACGCGGTGGTTGGAAACGACTGCATCCAAACGTTGGGAACCTTCCTCTCGTCCAACAACCACCGCCCGTGGTGGCAGTTGTGGCTGTTCGCGGGGAGCATCATGGCCATTACCCTGATCATGGGGTACATGGGGATGGGCAGTTACCTCGGAGGTGCTGCGGCCGATGACCTCACGTTTGGCAAATTCACGAAGCTGTTTCCCGAGGGCAACCCCTTCCCCACGTTATCGTGGTGGTATGTGCTGCCCCCGTTGGTGCTGCTGGCCAT
>CAYMHW010000112.1:0-5125 GCA_964390365.1 uncultured Comamonadaceae bacterium
GCGGATTCTTTGAATGAGACCAAGCCGCGCTCCTCCGGGAGTGCGGCTTTTTTTTCGTCCAGGTTTTTTTGAACAGGGCGCGAGCGCCTCAACGATGGGGCTCGGTGGCGAGCATCGGGGCAATGGCGATGGTGTCGACGATTTCCAAGCCGTAGCCGATGATGCCTCGTTTGCGAGGGCGGTCGGAGAGAACCTCCAGTTTTCGCACGCCACAATCTCGGAGGATTTGTGCTCCGATGCCGTAGTCCTTGGAGTCCATTGGCGATGCGGGCGGCGGGGTTCCGGTTTGGTGGTTCAGCAATCCCGCGAGGAGGCCTCCGTCAGCGGGGAGCTTGTTGATGAGCACCACGACGCCCTTTCCTTTTCGTGCCATGTAATCGAGGGAGGCCCGCAATTCACGTCCCCGCCCGCTGTCCAAGGTCATGAACAGGTCGGAGATGACATCGGTGTGGTGGACGCGGACCGGCACGGGTTCATCGGCGTCCCACTCGCCGAGGCACATGGCCAAGTGCACCACGTCGTTCGTGGTTTGGCGGTAGGCCGTGGCTCGGAAGGTGCCAAATTCCGTCGGAACCTCCCGCGTGGTCTCCTTTTTAATGAGGGTGTCGTGCTCGAGTCGGTAGGCAATCAGGTCGGCGATGCTGACGAGTTTCAGGCCAAACCGATCCGCCAATTCCCGGCAAGCAGGGAGCCGCGCCATCGTGCCGTCCTCGTTCATGATTTCCACGATCACCCCTGCGGGTTCGAATCCCGCTAACCGCGCAAAGTCGATGGCGGCCTCGGTATGACCGGCCCTCCGAAGGACCCCGCCTCGCTTTGCGCGCAACGGGAAGATATGGCCCGGTTTCCCCAACTCCTCTGGGCGGGTTTCCGGATCGATCAGGGCCGCCACCGTTTTCGACCGGTCGCTGGCGGAGATGCCCGTGGTGCACCCGTGTCCGAGCAAGTCCACGGAGACCGTAAACGGGGTTTCGTAGGCCGCGTTGTTCGAGTTGACCATCAGGTCCAGCCCCAATTCGTCGCACCGGTCTTCGATGAGCGGGGCGCAAATCAGGCCGCGGCCGTGGGTGGCCATGAAGTTGATCACTTCCGGGGTCACGTTCCGCGCCGCCGTCAGGAAATCGCCTTCGTTCTCGCGGTCTTCGTCGTCCACGACGATGATGATTTCACCGTTGCGAATGGCTTCAATGGCCTCTGAAATGGGGTCGAGCACGCTCATGGCGCGAAGGTAGGCCAAAACCCACCCCCATTCCGCCCGCCGTCCCTTCCAAGCGTTCACTGAATCGTGGTAAATTTGCGCCATGATTTTACCAGTTGTGGCTTACGGAGACCCCGTGCTGAAGGCAGAGGCGCAGGAAATTGAACAAGGTGCGGAGGGATTGAGCGCGCTCATCGCGAACATGTGGGAGACCATGTACGCCTCGGAGGGGGTGGGCTTGGCGGCGCCGCAAGTCGGCGAGTCGGTGCGGCTGTTCATCGTCGATGCGAGCCCGTTTGCAGAGGGGGATGGCGGGGATTTGGCCTGCAAGGATTTCAAGCGGGTCATGATCAACCCCGTCATTTTTGAAGAAAGCGAGGCGCAAGACGAAATGGAAGAAGGGTGCCTGAGCATTCCAGGCATTCGAGAAAAAGTGATGCGTCCGACGGGCATTGCGGTCGAGTACTACAACGAGCAATGGGAACTCGTGGAAGAGCGCCTCGAGGGCATTCCTGCGCGGGTCGTTCAGCACGAATACGACCACATCGAAGGGGTCCTCATCACGGATCACCTGAACCCGATGCGGCGCCGGTTGCTGCACGGGAAGTTGCGGGACATTACGAACGGTAAGGTGTCCGTGGATTATCGGATGCGGTTCCCTGGAGTGCGCGGGCGATGAGCAGGTGGGTTTGGGCGGCGGTGGTGCTGGTGGCTTGCGGAAGCCCTGCCCGCGAGCCGGAGGTGGATTGTGCGCAGCGGTTGCAGGCCATCGAGGGGCTGGAGGAGCGGCTGTTTGGGGGCGGGGATGAGCCTGACGGCGAGGTGCGCGACCGGTTGCTCAGGGATTACGCGGCGTTTGCCAACGCGTGCAACGGGGATGCGAATGCCCCCGAAATGCTCTTTCGTCGTGCCGACCTGCTGCGGTCGAAGGGCGCGTTCGAGGAGGCCATGACGCAGTTGCGTGACGTGCACGATCACTTTCCGGCGTATCCCCATCGAGCGCGCTGCGCATTTTTGGTGGGGTACATCGCGGAGACGGAGCTGGGCGACCGGGAGCAGGCGCGCTTGACCTACCGCCAAGTGCTCGAAGTGCACCCGGAGTCGGAAGAGGCCGAATGGGCCCGCATCTCGTTGGAACAGTTGGACTTGCGCGCAGACGAATTGCTGCGTAATTTCCAACGCAATGAACACATCGAATGAACTTCGTTGGCGCTGGTTGCGGTACGCGTTTTCGTTGACCATTCCGCTTTCAGCCGCGGCTTCGTTTTTGTTGGAGGGCACGTGGTCCTTTTTTGCCATCGGTTACGCCTTTGTGCTGCTGCCTTTGCTGGAGTTGATGCTGCAGCCCAAAGGGGAGAACCTGTCTGCCGACGCAGCCGACGCAGTGAAGGCGGATTTTCGGTTCGATGCCTGGCTGTGGTGCATGGTAGCCGTCCAGTGGGGGATGTTGATTTGGTTCTGGGTGATGATGGCGGAGGCGGAGCCCACCGGGGCCACGTGGTGGGGGCGGGTGACGGCCATGGGGCTCCTTTGTGGCGTCCTCGGCATCAACGTCGCGCACGAATTGGGACACCGTCCTCAGCGTTCGGCTTCCTTGGGTTCGTATGCGTTGTTGATGACGTCGCTTTATACGCACTTTCAAGTTGAGCACAACCGCGGACACCACCGCAACGTGGCCACCGACGAAGATCCCGCCACAGCGCGGCGCGGGGAGTGGGTGTGGTTTTTTTGGGTGAAGTCGTGGTGGGGCGGATGGTTGCACGCTTGGCAGCTCGAGGGCGAGCGGTTGAGGCGTGCGGGCAAGCCCTTTTTGAGTGCAGAGAACGAGGTGCTTCGTTGGCAGCTCATTCAGTGGGGCGCTTTGGTGGCCGTGGGCGGCGCGTTCGGGTGGAAGGTCGCTGGGGCTTGGGCGGTGGCTGGGGTGCTGGGAGGCTTGCTGTTGGAGACCGTCAACTACATCGAGCACTACGGGTTGAGCCGTTCGCGGGTGAATGAGCACCGGTATGAGCGGGTGCGCGCGGTTCACAGCTGGAATTCGAATCACCCGTTGGGCCGGGTGGTGCTGTTCGAACTGAGTCGGCATTCGGACCACCACGCAGCCCCTGCGAAGCCCTATCCGCAGTTGGACCACTTGCCCGATGCGCCTCAACTGCCGACGGGCTATCCGGGCATGATGGTGTTGAGTTGGTTGCCCCCGTTGTATTTCGCGGTGGTGCATCCGCGGTTGCGGCGGTTGGAGGGCAATGGGGGGGTAAACGGGGGCGGGGCGCGTTGGATTGCGTGGTAAATTTGGCCCAAAATTCAACCCAACCATGAGCAAATTTCGTGCAGGCGTCCTCTGGGGCGAAGAAGTCCGCCAAGTCTTGCAAGACGCGCAGGCCAACAATTACGCGCTTCCGGCGGTCAATGTCATCGGCACCAATTCCATCAATGCCGTGCTTGAGACGGCGGCAAAAGTGAACTCCCCGGTCATCGTTCAATTCTCGAATGGCGGGGCTTCGTTCTACGCAGGCAAGGGGCTGAAATTGGAAGACCAGCGCGCTGCGGTGTTGGGTTCGGTCAGCGGAGCGATGCACGTGCACACCTTGGCACAGGCTTATGGGGTGCCGGTGATTTTGCACACCGACCACTGCGCGCGCAATTTGCTGCCTTGGATTGACGGGCTCCTCGACGCGGGCGAGGCACACTTTGAGCGCACCGGGCAACCGCTGTTCAGCTCCCACATGATCGACCTGAGCGAAGAGTCAATCGAGGAAAACCTCGACACCTGCGTGAGCTACATGGAGCGGATGGACAAGTTGGGCATGTTCCTCGAGATCGAGCTCGGTGTCACCGGCGGTGAAGAGGATGGCGTGGACAACACCGACGTGGACAGCAGCAAGCTCTACACCCAACCCGAGGAGGTCGCCTACGCCTATGAGCGATTGAAGCGGGTGAGCGACAATTTCACCATTGCGGCGGCATTCGGTAACGTGCACGGGGTCTACAAACCCGGCAACGTGAGCCTGCAACCGAAAATCCTCGACGCCAGCCAGCGTCACATCGAAGAAAAATTCGGCACCGAGCCGCGTCCGGTCGATTTCGTGTTCCACGGCGGCAGCGGTTCGTCGACCGAGGAAATCCGCGAGGCCATCGGCTACGGCGCCATCAAGATGAACATCGACACCGACATGCAGTGGGCGTTTGCCGCAGGCATTCGCGATTACTTCACGGAGAAGTCGGCCTATTTGCAAAGCCAAATCGGAAACCCCGAAGGTCCCGAGAAGCCGAACAAAAAGCACTATGACCCGCGCGTGTGGTTGCGGTCGGGCGAGGTTTCGTTCGTGAACCGTTTGGAGCAGGCCTTCGACGACTTGAACTGCATCGGCCGGAACAATTGAACCCATGTTGACGAAAATGAACCCCATGGCCCTGCCGGCCGTGGAGCGCCTCCGTGACCTGAAGTCGGCGTGGGAAGGCCAGACGTTGGCGGGAGCATTCAAGGCGGATGCCGATCGTTTCAATCGCCTGCACATCGAGCTCCCTGGGCTGTTGTTCGATTACTCGAAGCAACGGGTCGACAACGAAGTGATGAACGCGCTCGTGGAGTGGGCTCAAACCGCAGGCGTAGCCGAAGCCCGCGACGCCCAATTCTCCGGCGAGTCCATCAACGCGACCGAAGGCCGGGCGGTCTTGCACATGGCGCTTCGGGGGGAGCCCGGGGATGACTTCAAGGTCGGCGGCGTTTCGGTCATGCCGGACGTGCTGGCGGTTCGGGAGCGCATGCTGCGATTCGCGGAGGCCGTGCGCGCCGATGCGGCCATCACCGACGTGGTGAACATCGGCATCGGCGGCTCCGACTTGGGACCGGAGATGGTGGTGCGGGCGCTGCGTCTGCACCCAGAGATGCTACGCCTGGTGACACATGGACCCTAGTTGCAGCTGAGG
>CAYMHW010000113.1:0-5058 GCA_964390365.1 uncultured Comamonadaceae bacterium
CGCGCCCGCTCATCACCCGCGGCCCGAGGTCCCGAATGGGCATCCCCGCCGTCCAGCTCGCCGCGTCCAGCGCCTCCCGCGTCGTCACGGACGCCATCGGCGAGGCCGGCCTGCGCTCCAGTTCGAACGGCATGCCGGTTTGCGCGTTCGCCCAACCGAGCGCCGCGCAACCGAGGAAGATCAGAGCGCACCTCACGGTTGCTGCAGTTTCGGGTTGTTCCGATGCCGGTCCGCGTCACGCGCCGTTTTCTTCGCCACATTGGCGGCGAGCGCGTCGGTCAGGTCGACGCCGGTTTGGTTCGCCAACGCGCAGACCACCCACAGGATGTCCGCCAATTCGTCCGCGATTTCGCGCCCGGTGTCGGACGGCTTGCTGCTCTGGTCGCCGAAGCGGCGGGCGAACAGCCGAGCCAGTTCACCGACTTCCTCGGTCAGCACCGCGAGGTTCGTGAGTTCCGAAAAGTACCGAACGCCGACCGTGGTGATCCAATCGTCCACTTGGGCTTGGGCCGCGCGAAGGCTCGTTTCGGGGGTCGCGCCGCGCTCGAAGGGGCGCGTGTTCATTCCTTGTTCCATGTGTCGAGGCAAAGGGTGACGGGGCCGTCGTTGATGAGGTCCACCTGCATGTCCGCGCCGAAGCGACCGCGTTGAGGCGGCTCGCCGGTCAGGCGTTCGCACGCGCTGAGGAAATGCTCGTACAGCGGGATGGCGTGGTCGGGGCGAGCGGCGCCGGTGAAGCCCGGGCGGTTGCCTTTTTTGTACGAGGCATGCAGCGTGAATTGGCTGATCACCAGCAGCTTGCCGCCTGCTTGGGCCAAATCCAAATTCATCTTCCCCCCATCATCCGAAAACAACCGCATGCCCACCACCTTGGCGGCCAGCCATTCGGCATCGGCCTCGGTGTCGCGCGGCTCGACGCCCAGCAACACGACCAGCCCCTTGTCAATCGCGCCGTGCACGGCGCCGTCGATGTGGACCGCCGCTCGGGCCGCCCGTTGGATCACAGCTCGCATGCCGGCCAAGTTAGGCACGAAAAAGGGCCGCCTCCGAAGAAGCGGCCCTCCAAGTCGGTGCGAAACCGAAGCTTATTTCGCGAGCGCGTCGGTCAACGCCTCGAACGTCACGAGGTCCTCCTCGTCGAGCAATTCGTAGTCGCGCAATTCCATGGTCACGACGCGGACGTTGTAGTCCGTGTCCACCGTCAAGGTCGGGTCGTAGTCCAAGCCCACGATGCCGCCCGCGTCCGCCGCCCAGAAGAAGGCGAAGCCGACGAAGTCGGTCCAGGCGCTGGGGATTTGGTTCCAGTAGCCGTATTCGTCTTGGATGTACACCATCACCATGCCCTGGTTGTAGATGCTTTCCGTGACGTTCGGAGCAGGGAATTCCGTGTAGGTTCCGCCTGCCCAGTCCGCGACCGCGATGGTGGTTTCGTACAATTCGAAGCCAGCGTCGGCTCCGTCCACACCGTTCACGCCGTCCGCGCCGTCCGATCCAGCGGGTCCAGCAGGTCCTTCCTTTGCGCAGCCCGCGAACATCAAGGTGGCGGCTGCGACGAGTGCAAATGCAATGCGTTTCATAGCAGTTGGGTTTAAGATTTGGCGACGAAAATAGGCAACCTTGGATGAACCGGGGGTGAGCGTGGAAAAGTGAGGACAAACTTCGAGGCGAAGGGGGAGGGGCGCGCGGTGGGCTGGGTTATTTTTGGCCTTTGAAAACGATCCGCATGTCAGCAGCCACCCAACCCGCTACCCTCGACCAAGCCATCGAAATGGGCCTCCGCCCGGAGGAATTTGAAGCCATCGCAGGCCACATCGGACGCACGGCCAACTTCACGGAAATGTACAGCTACAACGTGATGTGGAGCGAGCACTGTTCGTACAAGAACAGCATCAAGTGGCTGAAAACGCTGCCGAAGGACGGGCCCCACATGCTCGTCAAGGCGGGGGAGGAAAACGCAGGCATCGTGGACATCGGCGACGGCCTCGGCTGCGCGTTCAAGATCGAAAGCCACAACCACCCGTCGGCGCTCGAACCCTACCAGGGCGCGGCCACGGGGGTGGGCGGCATCAACCGCGACATCTTCACCATGGGCGCTCGGCCCATCGCGCAATTGAACAGCCTGCGCTTCGGGGCGTTGGAAGAGGCGCGCACGAAGTGGTTGCTCGAAGGCGTGGTGAAGGGCATTGGGGATTACGGCAACAGCTTCGGGATTCCCGTGGTGGGCGGCGAGGTGTTTTTCGACGAGAGCTATCACCAAAACCCGCTCGTCAACGCGATGTCAGTCGGCATCCTGAAGACCGACCGCATCATTTCCGCCACGGCGGCGGGCGTGGGCAATCCGGTGTACATCGTCGGCTCGGCCACGGGCAAGGACGGCATCCAAGGCGCCTCCTTCGCTTCGAAGGACATGACGGCCGAGAGCGCGGAGGATTTGCCAGCGGTGCAGGTCGGCGATCCGTTCCAAGAGAAGCTGCTCCTCGAAGCCACGCTCGAGCTCGCAGGCACCGAGGCGGTGGTGGGCATGCAGGACATGGGCGCGGCGGGCATCACCTGCTCGACCTCGGAAATGTCAGCGGCCGGTGAGGTCGGCATGGACATCCACCTCGACCGCGTGCCGTTGCGTCAGGACGACATGGAGCCGTTCGAAATCCTGCTCAGCGAGTCGCAAGAGCGCATGCTCGTGGTCGTGAAGAAAGGCCACGAAGCGGAAGTGGAGCGCATTTTCGAGAAGTGGGACCTGCATGCGGTGGCCATTGGCGAAGTGACGGAAGGCCCGCATTTGCGCTATTTCGTCGGCGGCGCGTTGGTGGCCGAAGTGGAGGCCCACAACCTCGTGCTCGGCGGTGGGGCGCCGGTTTACGAGCGGGAGTACGAGGAGCCGGCGTGGTTCAAGGAGG
Source organism: uncultured Comamonadaceae bacterium (assembly GCA_964390365.1). Taxonomy (GTDB): domain Bacteria; phylum Bacteroidota; class Bacteroidia; order Flavobacteriales_D; family Sanyastnellaceae; genus JALQTD01. The sequence goes on from CAYMHW010000113.1 coordinate 2,898, forward strand.
TGCAGCAGTTTGATGCATCGACCATTTCGGTGCCTTCTCTCGAGGAGGCCGCGGCCTACGCCGAGTCCCTCATCGAGCAGCCCAACATCGCGTCCAAGCAGTGGGTCACGGACCAATACGATTCCACCGTAGGCACCGTGCACCGCGGAGCGAACCGCCCGTCCGATGCGGGCGTGGTGAACGTGCGGGGCACGAACAAAGCGCTGGCGTTGACGGTGGATTGCAACGCGCGATACGTGGACGCCGATCCGTTCACGGGCACCGCAATTGCGGTCGCTGAAGCGGCTCGGAACATCAGCTGCACGGGGGCCGTGCCGAGCGCCATCACGAACTGTTTGAATTTTGGCAACCCCTACAACAAGGAGGTTTACTGGCAATTTGTCCACGCCATCAAAGGCATGAGCGCCGCGTGCGAACGGTTCCAAACCCCGGTCACCGGCGGCAACGTCAGCTTCTACAACCAAAGCACCCTCGAGGACGGCACGACCAAATCCGTCTTCCCCACACCCACCATCGGCATGGTCGGGGTGATGAACGACCGGTCGAAGCACATGTCCCTCGATTTCAAGGAGAAAGGCGAGCTCATTTTCTTGCTCGGGGAGATCACGAACTGCATCCATTCGTCGGAGTACCTCTCGAACTTGCGGGGGGTGAAGCGGTCGCCGGCGCCGCACTTTGACCTCGAGGCCGAGGCGAAATTGCACGAGGCGGTGCGCGCGGTCATTGAGGCGGAGACGGTGCGGGCGGTGCACGATGTGGCCGATGGGGGCTTGTTCGTGACGCTGCTGGAGATGGGCATGCCGCGTGGGCTCGGCTTCGACATCGTGACGGATTCAGACATTCGGTTGGACGCCTTCCTGTTCGGGGAGGGGCAAGGACGCGTGGCGGTGAGCTGCACCGAGGAACAGCAGGATGCCTTCCTCGATCTTGTGGAGGCGCACGGGGTGCCGGTGGTTTTGTTGGGCCACGTTACGAAGGGCAAGATGCAGGTGGATGGGCACGTTTTCGGCTACGTGGAGGAGTTCCGGAATACCTTCGACAACGTGTTGGCGGAGGAGATGGAGGCGTAAGCTCCCGCCTTAGGCCAAATCCCAGCCCCCGTTCCGCAACAAATGCGGTACTTTCGCGTTACACCGCCTGAACAATGAAGACCTGGTTGCAATTCGTGCTGAGCCGTTCGTTTCGCCGTCACCTCCTCGCCATCGCGGTGGTTTGGGCGGTCGTGCTGGGGAGTGCATGGATTTTCTTGACTGCGTTCAGCCGCCGGGGCGAGGTGGTGGAGTTACCCGATCTGCGTGGGGTCACCTTGCAAGAGGCGCAGGCGCTGTTGGCCGAAGTGGGACTTCAAGCCGTTCATTTGGACAGCGTTTACAGCCGCAACGGTCGGCCCTTCGAGGTGGTCGAGCAGCTGCCCCCTCCCGCGAGTCCCATCAAACCGGATCGGAACGTCTACCTGACCACCTACCGTTCCCTGCCCCCCAACGAATTGCTGGGCGTCGAGGAGGGCATGGACGCTCGGGTCGCGCGCATCCGATTGGAAAACAAGGGCTTCGAAATCGTAGAGCTGGAAGAGGCCAACATCGCTCTGGTCGGGCGGGTGGTTCGCGTGGAATCTGCGCGCCGAAAGGTGCTTCAGCCGGACGCCCGGCTGCCCCGTGGAACGACGGTTCGCCTCGTCATCGGCCGCACCACGAACGAGCGCGTGCCGATGCCGAACCTCGTGGGACTGTCCTTGGATTCGGTGCGGGCAGAGCTGATTCGGGGCCGGTTGAGCCTTGGGCTCGTCGAGTACAGCGAGTCGTGCGAGGATGCGGACGACAGCGCGGAGGCGCTTGTCATCGACCAACACCTGCCGCCCACGGAAGAAGCCGTGGTCCTCGCAGGCACTGAAATCGACGTTTACATGGGCTTGTCGTCCGATGCTTCGCGGCGGGCCCCGGCGGTGGATGCACCTTAAAAGATCCGATGGAATGAAGAATTGTATGCACCATGCGATGCGGACGGTGGGCCTTGCAGCCTCGGTCCTGATGCTCGTGGCCACGGCTTGCGCTCAAGGGGAGTGGGAACACGACTTGCGGGTCGTTCCACAGCCCCGGCCCGAAGCGGCGGTTGAGCGCGGCGGAGGACTCATCGCCTTGCCCTTTTTCGATGACTTTTCGAC
>CAYMHW010000114.1:0-4996 GCA_964390365.1 uncultured Comamonadaceae bacterium
TCTTGCTCTGCAACGCCCGATTCACCTGAGCCTTTGACCCACACCCACCTTCAAATAGAATCCAATTACAGAAGGCGGCGGCACCCGGTTACTCGCACGCCTCGCCGAACACCGACAAGAACAGCACCAAATCCGCCGTCGATCGCGCCCCGTCCTCGTTGAGGTCCCCCAAGCACGACACGTTGAAGCACATCCCGTCGCACGCACCGTCGTCCACGGTCGCTGCCGGATTGTAGTTCGAACTCATGGTATAGGTGCAGCCTGGCACCGGGCACGGACCCGCCTCCCAGTCCAGCACGCCAAACCACCACTCCGCCATGCACGCGTTGTCGTACGTCACGCCGTCGCAGCCGCACACGGGGTCCAACACCGCCTCGCATTCCACGATGATGCCCGTTGCCAGCAACGCATCCGAAACGCACGCGTCCGGCTCACACGCCCGCACGCATTCGATCAACGTTCCGTGAATGGCCGCCGCGTAGTCGATGCCGCCCGCGTAGGACATGCAGCCGTGCACCAGCGCGCACTGCCCGTTCACGTTCGCGAAGCCCAGCGGCATCCCGCAATCGCCGAAGTCGACGTTGGCCACGTTTTGGCACGACCAACTTTGGGCCGACAAGGCAGCTGGCCAAGCGAAGCACATCAGTAAGAACCATTTCATCAACAGCAAGTTACGGCGGAATGCAGCGCGGGGTTAGGCTAGCTGGCTGATTCGGCGCTGGATGAGGGCCAGGTAGGCACTTTGGGTGTCGGGGGGCAGGAAGCTTTGGGCGATGAGGGGAGGCCAAGTTTGGCTCGCATCCAAGTACTTGTTCAGCACGTTCTCAATGGCCTTCTCTTGCATGCCCGCCCGCTTCATCGCCGCCGTAAAATCCGCCCGCGTGAGCCGCCGCTTTTTGCCATTCAACGTCAAAGCGAGTTCCTCATCATCCCCCTCCACCACGAGGGCGGAAGCCACCAAATCGTACGCCGGACTCAAGCCGTATCCCATGCGCGTGCGGATGAGCGAGAAGTTCTTCAGGTGCATGTCGCTGTTGCCCGTCAGGAAGCAAAAGAGCACCCGCTCATAAAAACTGACCACATCGAAACCGGGGTTGCTGGAATGGCGTTGCAGCACCCGCGCCACTTGCTCGTGCGATCCGCGGTACTTGTGCTCCGTCAGCCGCTCCGTCAGTTGGCAAAAGTCTTCCATCGCAATTTTCCTCCCTTGGACGCGATCGATGCGGCGCGTGAGGTAGGCCAATTCACCGCTCGCCATCCGAATGAGCGCGTGGGGCACCGTCGGAATGCCGCAGGATTGGGCCAAATGCATCGTCAAGTCCTCGTTCTCCGGCAAGTGTGGGAATTGCTCGGTTTGGGGCTTCAGGATGTACGCTCCCCACAAGCCGACGATGGTGAAGCGGCTGGGGGGCGCGTCGGCGTCCGAAATGCTCAGGGAAAGCTTCGGTTGCACGCCGGTGACCGAGACCTGCGACTGAACGATCTGCTCGGCCAAGGCCTGCAATTCGCTTTGGGCGATGTCCAAAACGGGCGGCACCGTCTGCCCGAACATCCGCTTGCTGCACCCGACATGAAATCCCTGCTGTTCCGCCGGAGTGGAGGCCGCTGAGAGGGGTTCGTAGCAAAAGAGGCAGCGGTCAGTCATGGGATTTGGCCTTGACGATGGAAACGGCTCCGATGCAATCCTGGCAGGTGTGCAGCAGCAATTCCATGCGATCCCGTGGATTCAACTTCCAATTCCGTTGCGCCACGTCCAGCAGCCACCCCTCGGGAATGAGGCCGTCAAAAAACGGGAACATCGTGCGGCTCTCGAACGCCTCCTCCTGCAACGGGAGGGTCAGACTCACCGCTTCAGGCGCATCCGAACGGAGGTAATCCGCATCGTAAACGAACCGAAATCCATCCTCGCCTTCCGTCAGCACCCCCGCCAACCGCTCGTGCACATACACTTCAGCTTGCTTCATGACGCGGCATTTCAACAGGACCCAATTCCTTACCGAAGAGCGCCAGCACCACATTGACCTTGTCCATCCGCAGCGTGGGCTTTCCTTGCTCCAAATCCCGAACAAACCGCAACCCCACGCCCGCCTTAAAGGCCAGGTCCTCCTGCGTCATCCCCAGCAGCTTCCGCCGCTCCTTGACAAATTGACTCAGTGCGTTCATCGCTTGGTTCGTCCCGTTCGGGTATAAAGGTAAGCAAAACCCTTGAATTTATACCCGTTCAGGTATGATTCGTTGGGCAAAGCCTTGGACTATACCCGATGGGGTGTAGTCACGCCGCCTTCCGCGCCGGCACGCTCACCAGCGCCACGCCCGCGAAGATCGCCGCCGCGCACGCCGCCGTCCAGCCGTCCAGTTCCGCCGTGTAGTCCACGCCGCCCCGCTGCGCCATCCACCAGCTCAGGCCCGTGGCGAGCAGGGGTTGCAGGTAGATGTAGATGCTCACGACCGTGGGTTGGACGATTTGGAGCGCGTAGATGTTCAGCAGGTAGACCAGGAAGGTCGTGCAGAGGACCACGAACGCGAGGCCTTGCCAGTGGACCGACGAGAAGGCCGACCAGTCGATGGCGGCGGCTTGGGAGGCGCCGATGGGCAGGACGAAGAGCGCGCCCATCAGGAAGACCCAGGAGATGACGGTGAGGGGGCGGTATTTGGCCATCAAGGGCTTGACGACCACGAGGTAAACCCCGTAACTCGCCGCGTTCACGAGCACCATCAAATCGCCCTGCCAACTCGCATGCAGCGCCTGCGACCGCGCGCCCAGCAGCAGCAGCGCCACCGCGCCCGCCATGCCCAGCGCCACGCCCGCCACCTTGCGCCGTGTCACCTCCGTCCCCAGCATCGCCGCCGAAATCAGCAGCACCAGCACCGGATTCACCGTCATGATGAGGCTCGCATTCACGGGACTTGTCAAATTCAGCCCGTTGAAGAACAGCAACTGGTTCATCGCCACCCCCGTCAGCCCCGCCAACGCGAGCCGTGGCAAATCCGACCGCTCCACCCGCTCCCACCGGCCGCTCGTCGCCCGCAGCACCCCGCGCACCACCCAAAACAGCCCCCCACCGCCGACCACGCGCAACACGATGAACCCGCTGGGCCCGATCAAATCCGGCATCAAACCCTTCGCCACCAAGTAGTTCGCCCCATACGTGAACGCCACGAGGAGCAGCGCAACGTGCGCCAGCAAGCGCGGCATAGTCAGCCGTTCAGCCGTTCCCGCGCTTCGGCCACTGCGGCCTTCGCCGACCCCGCCGTCACCGCGTCATCGAACAGGAATACCGGCCGCTTCAAGAACGTGTACTCCTCGAGGATGAGCCGCCGATAATCCGCCTCCGTCAGCTCCTGATCCGCCAAGCCCATGCTCCGAAACTTCATCGCCCGCCGCGAAAACAGCGCCTCGTACGAACCGGCGTGGGCCGCCATCGCGTCGAGGTCCTCCGGCGCGATGCCCTCCGACTTGATGTCCACCACCTCGCACCCGTGCGCCGCCGGCTGCAATTCGTCAAAAATCCGCTTGCACGTCGTGCACGTGGGGAGGGTAAACGCCTTCTTCATTTCGTGTGATTTTCCATGCGATCGATGAGCTCATTCAGGCCGTCTTGCCAGTGGTGGTGGTTGTCGATGACCACGTGGGCCTCCGCTTTCCACGGCTCGATGTAGGCCAAATCCGCAGGCCGCACATGCCGACGCCACTGGTACAACACCTCGTCCTCCGAGTACCCGCGCTCCGCCCCATCCCGCCGAATCCGCCGCTGCAACCGCACGTCCTCCGGCGCATCGATGTACCCCACCAAATCCGCCCGTTCCCGCATCCCGTCGTACGCCATGGCAAACAGCCCCTCCACGACCAACCACTCCGCCGGCTCGATGACGATCTCCTCCGACTGCATCACGTCCCGGTTGTACGTGTACGTCGCCAGCCGCACCGACTCCCCTCGCGCCAACCGGTCCACATCGGCCAGCAGCGCCTCGTGGTCGATGACCTCCGGCAAATCGAAATTCGTTTCCCCGGCGTCGTCCACCGGAAGTTGGTCCTTGGGTTTGTAGTAGTCGTCCAACGACAGGACGGCCACGCGCTCATCGAAATGGGAGCGCAATCCGCGGAGCACGGTCGATTTGCCGCTTCCGCTTCCTCCGATCAGGACAGCGATGTTCATGGGGTGAGGAGTTCGGCCATCGCGCGGTCGTTCGCGAGGCGGGGGATTTTGTTTTGGCCACCGAGCTTGCCTTTGCGGCGCATCGCTTCGTGGAAGGCGCCGGCGGGCAACGGGGTGAGGCGGGCGGGCTGCAACACCGAGCCCGTGATGAGGTCGCGGTAGTACGGGTTGCGCCGTTGCAGGGCCGCGTCGAGGGCGGCGCTGAAGGCGGCGAGGTCGGCGGGTTGCACGTCGAACTCGACGAGCCATTCGTGGAAGGGCAGGTCGCCGGCGGGCGGCGTGACTTGGGGCGCGACGTGGAATTCGCGGACCACGCCCCCGTGGGCGGCGACCGCCTCCTGCATCGCGCCCTCGACCTCTTCGGCGATGACGTGTTCGCCGAAGGCGCTCGTGAAGTGCTTGATTCGGCCTGTGACGACGATGCGCGGCGGGTCGAGCGAAACGAAGCGCACGGTGTCGCCGATGTCGTAGGCCCAAAGCCCCGCGTTGTTGCTCAGCACCACCGCGTACTGCGTGTCCAGCTCCACCTCGTCGATGCCGAGGCGGGGCGGGGTTTCGTCGAAGTACCGGTCCGCCGGAATGAACTCGAAAAAGATGCCGTCGGCGGTGTTGAGTAAGAGGCCGGGCGCGGTTTGGCTATCCTGAAAAGCGAGGAAGCCCTCCGACGCCGGGTAGAGCTCCACGACCGGCACGTCCGCCCCGATGAGCTGGCGGAAGCGCTCGCGGTACGGCTCAAACGCCACGCCGCCGTAAACGAACAGCTCGAAGCGCGGAAACACCTCCTTCACCGTCGCCTTGCCCGTGTGCGCCAGCAGCCGCTCGAAGTACATCTGCACCCA
>CAYMHW010000115.1:0-4987 GCA_964390365.1 uncultured Comamonadaceae bacterium
AACACGCTGTTCAGCGCCACCAACCCCGCGGCCACCTCGCGGCTCCCATCCGCCAAGTCATTCCAAACCAACACCATGGCAATGCACCGCGCAAGCCCGATCAAGATGACCCCCGCCATGTAGTCCGGCGCATCCCGCAGGAACAGCACTGCAAGGGCGAACATGAGCACGGGGCCCACGATCCAGTTCAGCCCGAGCGAAAGCAACAGCAGCCGCGTGTTTTTGAAAACGGCCGGGAGCTTCCGGTAATCGACCTTCACGAGCGGTGGGAACATCATGACGATGAGCCCGATGGCGATTGGGAGGTCGGTTTGTTCAGCGGCTCGTTCTGGTGCGACGGCCCCGATGGCCACCCCCACCGCCATGGCCGCGAAGATCCAAACCGTCAAGTACCGGTCGAGCCGCTTCATCCCCTCCGCAGCGCGGCCGCCCGGGCCATCACGTACATCATTTCCGTCCCGATTTGCAGGGCGCGTTCCCGGTACGTTTCCGCCTCAGCATCCGTTCCATCGCTCACCTTCGGGTCCACGTACGGCGTCGCAAACCGCGCGGCCGCCCCGAAGACCAACGGACACGCCTCATCCGCATCGCTGCACGTCATCACCGCAGCAAAGCCGTCCTGCGGATTCGCCGCGTCCGAATACACCTTGCTGAACGCCGCCGCGGCCGATGCCCCAGCTTGCAGTGCCACCTCGTACACCGGGTTCGCTGCGTTGGGATCGGCGCACGAGAGCCCCACGCCGAGCTCCTGCAAGGCACGGACGGCTCGCGGGTTGAAGGCCGTCGCTTCGGTGCCGCCGCTGTGGGTGCGCACGTCGCGCAGTCCGTGGTGGTGGGCGGCGGCTTGCGCCAGGATTTGGCCCATGTGACTCCGCCGGCTGTTGTGCGTGCAAATGAAGACCAAATCCGTGGTCCCCTCCGCCGGCTGTTCCGCCACCCAAGCCGCCATTGCGTCCAACTCCGCGAGGCGCTCCGCCGTCACCTCCTGCGGCAACGATTCCGCGCGCTCGCTCAGCGCGGTCAGGGTTTCATTCAAGGTCATCGGGGCATTCATGCTCATCAAAAGAAGTAAAAGCGTTTTCATGCGGCCAAAGTTCGTTAAGCATCGCAATATTGCAATGTTAAGAAATCGCTACGCGCCTACTTTTGCGCCCATGACGCGCGCACTGGCTTGGGGGCTGTGGATGCTGTTCGTGGGGGTGTTCACCTTGGACGTCGCTCACGAGTTGGGGCATGCTCTGTCCGATCACCACGCCCATTCCGAAGAGGAAGCCTGTGATGTGTGTGCATGGGATTGGGCGGTGGTTTCCGAATGGGCGCCGGCGACGGAGGTGCCTTTCTTGGTGGTCGCTTGGTCGAAGGCATGGCGCCCCGCTCCGTGCAACGACCAGATCGCGGCGCAATGTTTAGCCGGTCGCGCGCATGGCCGCGCTCCGCCTGTGGGATGAGTCCACCGTTGACTTCATCCTAGAATCCATTCCATGAAACACCTGCTCTTGCTGGCGGGTGCTGCCTGCTCGACGCTTTGGGTGTCAGGCCAAACCCCGGACGCAGATAGCCTCTCGTCCCCAGCCTGGTCCATCGAACTGCCGTCCGCAGCCATCACCGTTGCCGGCCCTTGGGGCGCATCGCGGCAGCTTGCCTCGTCGCTCTCCGCGTCCGACCAACTCGTCGCCTTGCCCGCGGTGCGCCTTGCCGCGCTCGGGGAAGGGCTCATTCAGCCCGTGCTCCGGGGCCTCCAAGGCTCCCGCGTCGCCGTGCTCGAGCGCGGGATGCCGATGCAAGGCGGGCGATGGGGCAGCGACCATGGCCTCGTGCTCCCGTGGCATTCGCTGTTGTCCCAAACCATCCAACCCGCGACCGGCCTGAACCGCCTCCTGGCCGGTGGCGCGCTCGCCGTCGAGGGCGTTCCGTGGCTCCCCGCCCTCGACTCCACCGCCGTCGAAGCCGCCACGCGCATGCGCCACGGCGACGGTTTGGGCGCGATCGAGGCCCGTTGGACCCACCGCCGTGGCCCTTCCCAAACCGCCCTCGAGCTCGGCCTCCGCGCCTTCGCCGACCGCAACGTCCCCGACTCCGGGTTCACCTACCTCGACCGCACCCTGCCCATCGTCGGCGGCCGCCTCGTGAACACCTCAGGCCGCTCGTTGAATTTCGCGGCCAGTTGGCGCCACGCTTCGACTCACCAGTGGGAGCTCGGTGCTTCAGGCGGGCGCTTTGAACAGGGCCTGTTCCCGGGCTTCATCGGCTTTCCCTTGGAAGCTGATCTCGTCGGGGACGCCGCGCCCCGCGACACGGAATTGCCGCGCCAAATCGCGGACCGCCTCGCCTTGACCGCCCAAACCTGGCGCGCCGACGGAACGCACGTGAACGTCGGGCTGCAATGGAACGAGCGGTCCGAACTGGCTCCGCCGCACGCGCACGGTTGGGGGCCGCTCCCGAGCGACGACCTGAGTTTCCGGCTGCGGGAGGTCGGGGCGTTCGCGGCCGTTGAACGCCCGGTGCGGGACGGGGTGACGTGGGGGCTGCAGGCCGAGGGGCTGGTGGGCGCGACCGCGGGGTGGGAGTTCCTGCTCCCGAGCCATCGGCGGGGGCGGGTGGCGGCGTTGGTGGGGTGGGACTTGCCGGTTTGGCAGGTGGCGGGACGCATCGACCTCTGGGGGCACGTTTCGGAGGGCTTCGTGGGGCCGTTGTACGCGATCACGGGGGAGGTCGTGGGCGTGGATGAGCGGGCGGTGGAGTTGACGCGGGGCTTCGTGGGCGTGACGGGGGAGGCGACGCGGCCGGGGTGGCGGGTTGCGTTGACTTCCCGGGCTCCGGATCCGTATGAACTCACGGCGAATGGGATTCACCATGGGACGGCGCGGTTTGAGCGGGGGGCGCCGGAACTCCGCGCCGAGCATGAGCTGCTGGTCGAGTGGGAGCGGGGGGCGTGGCGGGTTTGGGCGGCTGCGGCGCCGGACTTCATTTACTTGGGGCCGACGGCGTCGTTTGCGCCGATTGCGCATGCGGGGCAGGTGATGGCGTTCGAGCAAGCGCCGGTTTTCCGGACGGGCGCGGAGTTCGCCCGGACTTGGGGCGTGGCGTGGTACGCGGATGTGCGCGCTTCTGTGCTCGGCGCTTGGCGGCTCGACGATGGGATGGGGCTGCCGTTCACGCCGCCTGCGGATGCGCGGGTGGAGGTGGGGCGCGCGGTGCGTGGAATGCGGATTTGGTCTGCAGTCCAAACCCAATCCCCCTCCCTCATCCTCGCCCGCAACGAATCCCACACCCCCGGCTTCGCCCTCCTCGACGCGGGCTTCAGCGCCCCCTTCTCCCGCGGCCACCTCCGGCTCACCGCGCGCAACCTCCTCAACACCAGTTACCTCCAACACATCAACCCCTACCGCGTCCTCGGCCTCGCGGAACAAGGCCGAACCATCGAAATCTCAATTCAAATCCAATGAAGAACATCCTTTACCTCTCGGCCCTCGTAGCCCTCGCCGCCTGCGGCAAATCCGACGAAACGGCACCGACTGCGGTGCTCACCGCCAACGGCGTCACCGCCCCCGCTGAAGCGGAAGCCCAAGCCGGCGGCACCCTCGAAGTGGTCCTCCAGTTATCCGACGACGAAGCCTTGGGCGCCTACCGGCTCGACCTGCACGGCGCAGGTGGTCACAGCCATGAAGGCGCGGACGCGGAGTTCGTCCTCACCTCAGGGGGCGACGACTGGGCCGCCCTCGAAGTGGCGGAAGCCGCGGGCGTTGAAGCCCAAATCACCCACAGTTATGCCATCCCCGATCACATCCGCGGCCACTGGCACCTCCTGCTCGACGCGACGGATGCGACGGGAAACGAAGCCACCACCGCGTACATGGAGGTTCATGTCGAGAATGACATCATCCCCTTGTTCGAAGTTCCGTACACTGCAGAACCCGTCTGGGCGGCGGGAACGGAGCAGGCGTTGGCGGGAACCGTCTCCGACCCGGAGGGGTTGATTTCAGCCTTCGCACGGCTCTTGACCGAGGACGAACTCCTCCTGACCGAAGTGGAAATCGGCCTCACCGAAGGGGACGTCAGCGCGGACCTGTCCTCGGTCACCTTCTCCGTACCGAGTGACACAGCGGGAAGCGAGCTCGAAGTGGAATTGGAAGCCACGGACGCAGCGGGCAATGTCTGCGTAACCTCCTTCCACGTGGAGGTGGAATGAGCCTTGCGCGGTCGGAGCACGGTGCATGGCGCCCTGTTCCGACCGCTTCTTCCCATTCAGTGGCGCCGATGTCCCTGCTTGCGCAGCAGTTCTGCGGGGCGTTGGACTTCGATCAGGATTTGAGCGGGTGGGACTGGAATCCGGTGGTGTATTCGCGCAGTTTCCTCGGGAATGCGGTCTTGTCGCCCTACCATCACGATGCGCTGTTGCTGAGTTTGGCCCAGGATTCGTTGCCGAATTTTGGCCTCGTGTCGTCGTCGAAATACTCGGACATTCCCGAAGTGGTGGCGGCGCGGAGTGCGGTGGTGGACAAGCTGTACCAGGTGGCCGATCAGGGCGTTTCAGAGGATGCCGCGACGTTGAACGGTTCGATCACCAGCGATGGCGGTGACGCGGTGACCGCGACGGGCTACCGTTGGGGGGCGATGGCGGACTTGAGCGACGCGCAGGATTTGGCCGGAAGCGGAACCAGCGGAGCCTTCACGGGCAGCCTGACGGGCCTGACTGCCGGCACCACCTAATACTTCACGGCCTTCGCGACGAACGCGGAAGGCACCGCATATGGCGATACACTGAGCTTCGCAACGACGGCCGCGAGTGCAGGCTTCACAACTTGCGGCGACAACGTCACCTACCAAGGCTACGATTACCCGACGGTCGCCATCGGCTCGCTCTGTTGGTTCGCGGAGAACTTGCAGGCCGAGCAGTACAATACCGGCGATGCAATTCCGGCCGATTTGACCAACGCTGAATGGATGGCCGCCACAGATCCCGCTGCGCACAAGTATTCCATGGACT
>CAYMHW010000116.1:0-4984 GCA_964390365.1 uncultured Comamonadaceae bacterium
GCGGAGAGACGGGGATTCGAACCCCGGAGGGGTTGCCCCCAACACGCTTTCCAGGCGTGCGCCTTAAGCCGCTCGGCCACCTCTCCAATGCCTTCGTACGAAGGGCTGCGAAATTAAGCACAAACCCCGCGCCATCCAACCCCCGCCCCGCATCAAATCAACGAACTGAAATCGGAACGCTCGCCACGCAAGTTCGCCGCCAACGCCGCCCGCACATCGGCGCGTTTGTCCCCATGAACGGCCAGCACGTGCATCATCTTCGTGAGCGCCGCCTCCGTCGTCATGTCGCCCCCGGGAATGACCCCGCAATCGCGCAGCAGGTGCGCCGTCGCGTAGCGTTCCGGGTGCACCGCTCCATGCCCGCACTGCGAAACGTTCACCACCGTCACCCCCCGGTCGCTCGCCGCGGTGAGGGCTGAGCGCAGGCGGCTGTCATTGGGCGCATTCCCTGAGCCATACGTCGCCAGCACCAAGCCCTTCAACTCCTCCCACGCCAGCACCCGCTCCAACACCTCCATCGACATCCCCGGAAAAATCGGCAACCACGCCACGCGCTCCTCCAAGTCGTTCCACGTCGTCAACGCCGGCGCTTCATCTCGCCAACACATCGGCACGTTGTACAAAATGTCCACCCCCGCCTCCGCCAACGCCGGATAATTCGGACTGACGATGGCCTGCAACGACTCCGCGCTCTCCTTGTGCGTCCGGTTGCCCCGGAACAACGACGAGCCGAAGTACACCGCCACCTCCTGGATCAACGGCTCGCCAAACCGCTTCGCCGCCGCGATTTCCACCGACGCGAGCAGGTTCTCCCGCCCGTCCGTCCGCGGCAGCCCGATCGGCAGTTGGCTTCCCGTCAGGATCACCGGTTTGTGCAACCCCCGCAGCATGAAACTCAGCGCACTCGCCGTGTAGGCCAGCGTATCCGTCCCGTGCAAAATGACGAACCCATCGAACTCGTCGTAGCGCGCCGCAATGATGGCCACGAGCCGCCGCCAATGCGCCGGCCCCATGTTCGAAGAATCGATCGGCGGATCGAAGCTGTGCGCATCGATGACCCGCCCCGGCTGATCCAACTCCGGCACGTGCCGGTGAATTTCGCTGAAGTCGATGGGCACCAAGCCCCCCGTGACGGCATCCTGAGCACTCCCGATGGTGCCGCCCGTGTAAATGATGAGTACGCTCGAGTCCGACGTCGTTACCATGCTCCCTTCGTTTTCAACCTGAACAACCGTTCCGCGTTCGCCGTCGTCACCTCCGCCACTTCCGCCACCGGCACCTCCCACCAATCCGCCACCTGCTGCGCCACGTGCGCCACGTACGCGCTCTCGTTCCGCTTCCCCCGGAACGGCACCGGCGCCAAATACGGGCTGTCCGTCTCCAGCACCACCCGATCCCGCCGAACCCCACGCAACGTCGGCTCCAATCCCCCGTTTTTGTACGTCGCCACGCCCCCGATGCCCAGGTAAAAGTCCCCGTACTCGACGATGCGCTCCGCATCCGCCAGCGTCCCCGTGAAGCAATGGACCACGCCCCGCAGCGCGTCATCGTTCACCTCGTCGAGCAACGCGAACAACTCCGGAAACGCCTCCCGCACGTGGATCACCACCGGCAAGTCGTACGCCTTCGCCCACGCCACCTGCCGCCGAAACGCCTCTTGCTGCAGCCCCAACGTCGACTTGTCCCAGTACAAATCCACCCCGATCTCCCCCACCGCCACGTACTCGTCCGGACGCGCCCGCAACTCCGCCTCGATCGCCCCGAGCTCGGCCTCCAGCGAATCCCCCGCCACGTGGCACGGATGCAATCCCATCATCCCGAGGCACATCGCCGGCCACTCCGCCATCATCGACCGCACGCGCGGAATGCTCTCCGCGTCGATGTTGGGCAGCAGGAGCGTGTCCACGCCGGCTTCGAGGCAGCGGTCGATCGCTTCGGCGCGGTCGCCGTCGAACTTGGGCTGGTAGAGGTGCGTGTGGGTGTCGATGAGTCGCATGGCCGCGCGAAGGTAAGGTGGTCGCCGTAGCTTTGTGGCATGACCCGCGTCCTGTTCATTCGCTTCAGTTCCATTGGGGATTTGGTGTTGACCGCGCCGGCGGTGGCGGCTTTTCGCGCGGCGGTGGACGGACCGGTGGAGGTGCATTTCCTGACCAAAACCGCTTTCGCCCCCGTCGTAGCCGGCTTCGGCGCGTTGGTCGACGTGGTCCACACGGTGGAACGTTCGGGCTCGGAGGCGGTGCCGGCGTTGAAGGCGGCGGGCTTCGATCACGTGGTGGACTTGCAGTCGAACGTGCGGTCGCGCGCGGTGACGCGCGGGCTGGGCTTGCTCTCGACGTTTCGGGTGGATAAGCGGAATGGGGCCAAATGGGCGCTCGTCCACGGCTTCCGCCGAACGGGGGTTTCGCCGATTGTGGAGCGGTACGTGGGTGCGTTCGCGCCGGCTTTTGCGGGGGCGGCGGTGCCGTCGGCGTGGCCGGCCTTGTTCGAGGGGGCGGACCTGCCGCCGGGTTTCGATGGCGGGTCGCCGTGGAGCGTGATTGCGCTCGGGGCGGCGCATGGGGGGAAGGCCGTGGACCGGGCGGTGCTGGAGGCTGCGATCGCGGCGACGCCGGGGCGGGTGGTGCTGGTGGGCGGCGAGGCGGAGCGGGCGTTGGGCGAGGGGCTGGGCGCGGAGTCGTGGGCGGGGCGGACTTCGGTGGCGGAGTCGGCCGCCCTGTTGCGGGGGGCGAGGGCGGTGCTGGCGGGCGACACGGGAATGATGCACCTCGCGGCAGCGATCGGGAGGCCCGTCGTCACGGTTTGGGGGTGCACCCGCCCGTCACTGGGCATGGCGGCTTGGCGGCCCGCGCCGGGATCGGCAGACGTCCTGCCCCTGAACCGCGGGGGCGACCGCCCGTGCTCGAAGCTCGGAGACCGGTGCCGCTATCGGCGCGATCCGGGCTGCAGCCACCACGTGCGGACCGAAGACGTCCTTGCCGCTTGGCGCGCAGCGCTCAACTGAACAGCGCCTTGAGCTCGGTCGCTTCGGAGGGCTGCATCTTGCCCGCGAGGATGAGCCGCAACTGCCGACGACGCAACGCCCCCTCGAACCGCTCCTGCTCCTCCGGCGTTTCCGGCTTCAGCTCCGGAATGTGGATCGGCGCGTTGAATTGGTCCACCGCCACGAAGGTGTACATCGCCTCGTTGCACAGGCACGACTCCCCGTTCACCGGATTCTCCACGCTCACGCGCAGGTACACCTCCATCGACGACCTGAACGCCCGCGACACCTCCGCGTGCACCGTCACCACATCCGCCAGCGCAATCGGCCGCTGGAAGCTCACGTTGTTCACCGCCGCCGTCACGCACACCCGACGACTGTGCCGCATCGCACTGATCGCCGCCGTTTCGTCCATCCAGTTGAGCAGGTTGCCGCCCATCAGGTTGCCCAGCGTGTTCGTGTCGTTGGGCATCACAATGCGGGTGGTCGACGCGTAGGTCTCGCGCGGGCTACGAAAATGTGCCATGTACAAGCATTTGTGCAAAGTTCCACCTTGTCCGCCAAAAACCCTCACTCCCACCTCCCATATTTCCTTTCCCGCCCTTTCGCCGCATTCAAACAAGCACCTCCCCCAACCAACACAAATCAATCACAATCAACCAACTAAGGAGCAGTTATTTAATGTTCGTGATTCATTCATGTTTGCCGCATTATGAAATTTCACATATCATAAACCTTAAATCTCGGGCCTCGATTGCACCTTTGACACAAAACCTGTCCGTGTCCAACTCAATTTTCATTCGCTTTCATTTGGCCTTTGCCTTTGCGCTTTTGGGTGCCCAACAGACGCACGCCCAAGCAAGCGAAGAGGAGCAATGGACGCGCACCTACGAATCCGCGCTTAAAAAGTGCCAATCTTCAAGCTCCTGCCTGGAACTCGAGGCCCTCAGGCTGTTCCCCGTATCGAACGAGGAGGATTGTGGGACCGCCATGCAGCGATCCGCGCTCCTCTTGTTCAACCGGACACCTGAAGACGTGCAGCGGTTGAGCGGATTGACGAAACTCGCGGGGTGCGACACATCATTCAGCCAACTCCGCTACAACCTCGGCATGCTCGCGTGGAGGCAAGGGAGGCTTCAGGAAGCCGAACGGCATTTCCTGATCGGAGCGGAACTGGTCCATAAGGAACGGAAGGCCGTTTGGACGACGGCGGCGGGCGCTGTGGCTTACGAAGACCAACGCGTAGAAGTCGCCCTGAATCGATTCATCGAGGCGTATCAACTGGACAGCATGAACGCGGCCCCGATGCTCCTCAATAACCTCAGCGCCATCTCCCTGAGCCTCGACAGGCCAGAGGACTGCATTCGCTGGGGAGAGCTCGCCCTCGCTCGGCACGCGGCATTTCAGAACGACATCGATGCCGGAGTGGGGCCGGAATTTCTTCAATACGTCCATTTCAATTTGTTCGTGGCGTACACCACGCTTCAAAACGTTCAAGAAGCGACCAGCCACTGGGAACGGTTGGACTTCAAGAACTTGAACGCCTACCCCATCCAACTCGCGGAATTGCTTTCCATGTTCGCACGCCTGACCGACCAGCCGGCCTTGTTGGACCTGTATGGCGAGCCGCTGAGGAAGCGGATCATCGGGTTTCAAGAAAGCGGACGGATCGACCAGATTACCTACCTGGAAGATCCGTTGGTGTTTCTCTTTACGATGGAGGCCGCGCCCTTCGTGGACGCCATCGGGTTGCGGGAGGCGTGGAGCCAACTGCGGCCAAATTTCGCTCTCCGGAGTGCAAAAACAACGAAACAGGTGGCTTCAGCCGAAGAATTCCCTTCGAAACTTGGCTGGAAGATCGCGTTTTGGGTCATCTCCTCGGTCGGGCTGGTGTTTGGCATCTTGATGCTGCGACTCAAGGCCTCTCGCCCCACTTCCCTGCCACGCGCTCCATGGAATCAGCTCCTGAGGGGCCTGAAGGACCAGCCCATGGAAGAAACGGAG
>CAYMHW010000117.1:0-3073 GCA_964390365.1 uncultured Comamonadaceae bacterium
CCGGCCGCCCCAAGCAAACCACCTTCTCCGCGCACCCCGTGCACCCTGGGGACGTGGCCGGCGACTGTGCGCACGGGGTGTTCCATCCGAAGGTGGCGTGGTTTGAGACGGCGGCGGGGGAGTGGTTTGTGATGGCGGGGTCGGCGAACCTTACGTACGGGGGGTACGCGCGGAACCGGGAGTCCGTCGTGTTGACCCGCGTGGAGACCGCCGAGCAGGTGGCGGATTTGAGGGCGTTTTTCCAGGGATTCCATGGAGGGGAACTGCCGAAGTCGCCGCCGCTGACGGGAACGGCGACGTGGCGGCTGGGGTACACCGGGGCGGAGGAGACGTTCGAGGAGGCGATGGGGTGGGGGAATTCGGATTTGGCCTGGATGGCGGTCTGGAGCCCCTACTTTTCCCAAGGCATGGTGGAGAAAATCCGCGAACGAATGGCGCGGATCAAGCAGCTCATCCTCGTTCCGGACCTCAGCAATGAAGGCAAAATCCGGCTCGATGGCGAGTCGGTCGAGGCGTTGCTGGCGATGGAGCGCGTCCAGTTTCACCAAGGGCAGGCGAACGAAAACGAGCACGCCCTGACGCACGCGAAGCTGTGGCTCAGTCCAAACCGTTTGGCGGTCGGCTCCTGGAATTTCACGGATTCCGCGCTCGGCTGGGCGACGAACGGGCGCAACAACGTGGAAGCCGGATTGGTCTTCACGTTGAGCGCGGCTGAGGCCGACCAAATCCGACAAAGCGCCGCACTGACTTCGCGTAATCCGGCAGTCAGCACGGATCCGGACGAGCACGAGGACGAGGACATGAAGTCGCTGCCGAACTACGCACTGGCCGCGGAAATTCAATTGGATTGGATCCGTAGGACCATGCGGTTGACACGGATTGCCCCCGAGTCCGCTGAGCACGACGGGGCACTCGAATTCGAGTTGCCCAGCGGCGAGCGGGTGAGCCACTCAGCGTTGAAGGCCGGGATTCCGCTGGGCGCATCGAACCGCACGTTGACGTTGAATCGCCAGTTCCACGTGTACCGCGAAGACGAACTGTTATTTTCCGGGTACCTCCTCGAAACCGGGCTGGAGTTGCGGCCTTCGCGCCGGTTCGACAACCTGAGCCACATGTTTCAAGCTTGGCTGACCCGCGATCCGGGCAGCCGGACGGACTTGGTGCGCCCCATTTCGACCCCGCGCAACGTGGATGCGGTGACGGGGGAGTGGTCGCCGGTTTCGGTGAATCAGAGCCACCACGAGTGGTTTTCGACCTTCCTCGCGTTGGCCTACATGAAGCAGCAGGTGGACGCGCTGAAGGCGGACGCGAAGGTGGAATGCTTGCGCTTGGGCTATCAGCAGCCGGGCAGCGTGGTGGAGTTGCGCGATTTGGTCTCGACGGAGTTGCTCGAGGGCGTTTACGCGTGGTTGGTATGCCAAAAAACAAACGCCATCATCGCCTCCTTCAACTCGAAAGTCGAAGCCGCACAGCAAATCGAGGCCATCCCCCTCCCGGAGCAGCCGCGACCAGAAGGGGTGGCGGGCGATTCGTGGAAACGGTGGCTCGTGGAAATTGAACAGCTCATTTCGTGATGGATTGGAATCGCATTACTCCGGAGTATTTGGGGCGGTTGGTCAATTTTTGGCTTGCGGACGATGACTGGCAGTACGTTACCTCCGCCGAGGACAACCGCATGCCCAACAAGCAGGTCGAAGGCGCGGCGCACGCCTTCAACTTGATTTCCGAGCACCGGGTGGCCTTGATCGCCGATGAGGTGGGCATGGGGAAGACGATCCAGTCGCTGGCGGTGTGCGCGGCGCTGTGGCAACAAAAACCGCACGCACGCATCCTCGTCTTGACGCCGAGGGAGGTGGTGGCCGAGAACTGGATTTCGGAGTACACGGCCTTCATCCAGCGGCATGTGCGGCGGGATGATGCGGTGTTGCGGTGGCACGGCGAGGCGGTGAAGCCGGCGGTGAAGGTGGGCAACTTGTTCGAATTGGTGGAACAGGTTGAGGCGCAATGGCCGCGGTTTCTCGTGGGGAAAATCACGTCGTTTTCGGGGCTGATTCAGGGCGAGCGTTGGAAGGAGCGGTTGCAAGCGTGGGGCCAGGAGAATTTGGTGGCGGAATGGAGCGGCGATGAGGACCGGCTGAACGGACGGATGGCGTCGCTCATTCGGGAGCGCTTGATGGCGCAAGGGCAACCGCCGTTCGACCTGATCATCATCGACGAGGCGCATTACCTGCGGCATTTCGATGGCGGTTCGTACCGTGCGGAAGCGGCCCGGTGCTTTTTCGGCGAAGGCGTGGCGCCGCCCATGGCGGACGGGGTGCTCCTCTTGACGGCCACGCCGAACCACAGTTCGAACGAGGACGTGCGGAACGTGCTGCGCTATTTCCAGCCTGACCCCGGAAGTTCGAAGGAGGTGCTGGACCGCTTGTGCATTCGCCGGTTGCGTCGGCTGGGCGAGCGGGGTGCGAACAAATACGAGTACCGGCACGAAGTCGCGGACGCTTCGAACTTTAAGGACGATCCCTTGGCGGAGTCGTTCTTCGGCGCTTACCAAGCGCTGTTGGCCCAGCAAGTCGCCGAAAAACTCGAAGAGAAAGGCCACCACTCCGGCGTCTCGGGCATGATCCGGTACCTCGAAGGGGTGGAATTTCTGCCCAAGCCCGGCGGGCAGCCTACCGACGAGGACGACGACAAGGAGAACCGTGGCCCCGACTTTCACAAAGGATTCGATACCGGTCTGCTTCAGGATTTGGGCGAGAAATTCGAGAGCATTTTCAACGAGAGCCCGCGCCATCCGAAGTACGAGGCCTTGCTGAATCAACTGCACGGGCTCGATGAGCGCGATCCGAAGGCGCTCGTTTTCGTCCGGCGCATCGCCTCGGTCTACGAAATCACCCGCCGCCTCATGGAGCAGGTGGATCGGTCGTTGCTCGACGAGCTCGGGTTGGAAGGGAATGTGCGCGACTGGTCGCGGGAGCGGTTCGTCCAAGGCAGCGGGCTGGAACTGCCGGACGACGAGGACGACACCAACGACGAGGAGGACGACCACATTCCCGACAGCGAGGTGCTTTCTTGG
>CAYMHW010000117.1:3173-4668 GCA_964390365.1 uncultured Comamonadaceae bacterium
CGACACCAACGACGAGGAGGACGACCACATTCCCGACAGCGAGGTGCTTTCTTGGTTCAAGATCAAGAAAGGCGACCCCCATACCACGACCCCCGCGTCAAACTTTCGGCAACTCTTCGCGAATTCGAAGCCGGGCGTCTTTGCGATGTTCTTTTCGCCGGCTGCGGATTTCATGGCTGCGCCTTACGATGACTTGGCCATTTATTACGCAGTCGGCAGCGGCAAACGTACGAAGCGCTACTTTCAGTCCGCGGCCTTTCACCGGTTCGGTGAGGGATCGGAGTGGCTTACGGATTACCCCTACAGATCGGTGGAGTTCGAGCGCTCTGATGTGAGGGAGTCAGGCTTGCTGACGTTGTGGACAATGCTGATCACGAAGTTGCAAGAGGACGAGCCCGAAAGTGATGCGCTGCATTGTTACAAGAACATGGCACCGGAGGTCAAGGAGTCCCTTGCTCAATTCGTCGAGAAAGCCGTGCTGCTCGCCTCGGCGGACGTAGTGTGGATGTTCGAGCTGTACCGCGGCCTCGAGGAACGCGAGGGGGTTAAGGGGTACATGGACTTTTGCAAAAAGTTCGAGAAAGGATTCCGCAAGCGTCGGATATGGGGCCAAATCATCGAGAGCATCCTCCACTTCGAGACCCTCGCAAGCAAGGTGTTCGAGCTCTCCTCAAACGCCAGCATCTTCCGCCACAAATGGGAAGAGCACTTCCGCCACGCCCGCCCTTGCTACCCCTTTCGCGGTGGCGTCGGTTCGAAGCACGCCTTGAAGTGCTTCAACACCCCGTTCTACCCGGACGTGCTAGTGGCAACTTCGGTTCTTCAGGAGGGCGTCAACCTGCAGTACTTCTGCCGGCGGGTCATCCACTACGGAGCAGCGTGGACGGCGGGCGACAACGAGCAACGCATCGGCCGCATCGACCGCATGTTCAGCCGCGTGGAGCGCGACTTGAACGCGGGCGGAGGCGAACTGGACGTGCGCTACCCCGTCTTGCTCGGCACGGTGGACGAGGAGCACCTTGGCCGGTTTGTGAAGCGGAAGCGCGCTGCCGAGCGCCTCATCGACAAAGGGGCCGTGCTCGCCTCGGAGTCGGACTCGTTCGCCCACGATTCCGGATGGGAAAACTGGCGCGAGTTCCTCAACCGACCCGCCGCCGACCGCCACGCCTTTGCCGACCCGTATCCGGTGCACGCTGCGGCTTTCAAAGGCATCACAGCTCCCGCGCTTTTGCCTGCCCAAAAGCCGTTCGCCCAGCGCATGGACGTCCTCTTGAACACCTTGACCGGCCACCCATGGATCCAGGGTGTCCTCGCCTTACCCGGCCAAACCCCATCCGCCTTCCTCCTCGACTGCCGCCTCCCCAACGGCCGCCAACAACCCGTCCAAATCCAATTCCTCCTCGATCCCCTCGCCACCGCCTTGGACCAACAAGAGCGCAGCCTGGTCCGCCTTACGAGCCCCCTCGGCAAGCGTGACGAGCTCAAGCATTTCGAG
>CAYMHW010000118.1:0-4565 GCA_964390365.1 uncultured Comamonadaceae bacterium
AATGCGTCGCCGATGAGGGGCTGACGGAACTCGTACGGATTGAGTTGGAGGTTCCTCGGGTTTATCTTGCAGCATGTTTTCCAACGAGATTCGTCCTGCAGCCGCCGTTCCTCGGATTCCATTGGGGGCCTTCGAGTCCCTGCCTCGAGCGTATTGGAAGCTGCGCATGTTGATCGCGGCGTTCGCGGCATTTGGGGGGATGATCGCGGCAGGGGCGGTGGGGTACTTGAGTCTTTGGGAGGCGGTGTTGCCCGTTTGGGCGGGGTTTGTGGCGGGGCTGATGGCGCTGTTGGTGTTGGCCTGGGGGGCGCTGGTGGCGGATCGGGGGTACCGAAGGATGGGGTTCTTGTTGCGCGAGCACGACTTGACGTTCCAAAAAGGGTGGCTGTTTCGAACCCAGGTGACGGTGCCCTTGGCGCGCATTCAGCACAGCGAAGTGCACCGCAATCCGCTGGACCGCTGGCTCGGACTGAGCACGCTGCGCATTTACACGGCCGGAAGTTCCGGCGCCAACCTCAGCATCCCGGGCTTGAAAGCGGAAACCGCCAACGCCCTGCGCTCGGCGATCTTGCAAGATGGCGCAGCGGATTGATTTTCAGCGGTGGAACCGCCAGCACGATTTGGGCATCATCCTGCTGACGCTCCGAAACGCGGTGCGGGTTGCGAAGTCCTTCTGGCCGCTGTTGCTGCCCTTGTGGCTGCGCGGAGAGGCGCTTCCACGCTTCGGTGTTTTGGCCATGGCAGGAGTTGGCATCTCGCTTTTGGTGTACACCTTGGTCGAGCACATGCGGTTCAAATTTCGCTTGCGACCGGGTGCCTTGCACGTCAAATCCGGGGTGTTCCTGCGCAAGCGGACCGTCGTTCCCTTCGACCGCATTCAAGCGGTTCAACTGAGTCAAGGCGCCTTGTCTCGGCTCTTGGGGTTGACCAGGTTGACCATCGACACCGCAGGCACCAAGGGGCACGAACTCGAATTCCGCGCACTGAGGTGGGCCGATGCGGAGGCCTTGCGCCAGGCCATCGCTCCGGGGGGGCAACCCGCTGAAGGGGAGTTGAAGGAAGAAATCCTGCAACTCGATTGGCGGCAACTGATGCGCATTGCGTTGGCGCAGAACCACTTGCGCAATGGATTGCTCCTGCTTACTGCGCCGTTCGCGCTGTTCAGCCAAGTGCCCGACGGCCTGGATTGGTTGATGGATGAGATTCCCTGGTGGCTGCCGGTACTCGTGACGCTCCTCGGGTTCATCCTTTGGTTGCCCGCGCTCGTGTTCCTGGCGCTGGTTGGCATGTTGGCGTCGTTCCCCGTGGTCCTTTTGAAGTACTTCGGTTTGACCTTGAAGGCCAAATCCCAACGCAGCTTCCACGTTCAAGCCGGCCTGCTGCGCCGCATCGCCTTCATCATCGAGCGGCCAAAAATCCAAACCGCCACGTGGTCCGACACGCCCCTGAGTCGGTGGCTCGGATTCGAATCGCTGCTGTGGTCGCAAGCGCGTGCTGGCTCTTCTGAACCCGCGCGGGAACAGCGGCTCTCCATCCCAGGGGTGGAACCGGATCAGCGGCGCGTCCTCGACGGACTGCTCTTTCCAGGCTGGAAAAACGACGCGCCACCCGTGCTCCGGCCGGTCCCGGCATTGCGCTGGGTTCGGTGGGCGCCGTGGTGCATCGCTGCGGCTGCTTGGCTGGGGATGGCTTCGTGGTCCTTTGCGAGCGGAGTGGTGGCAGTAGGCCTCGTGGTGTGGGGCGGCTACGATGCCCACCGCCACCTGGCGAGCCGCAAGGTGCGCCTCTCCGACAAGGCCCTGGCGGCCGAGCGCGGCTGGTGGAAGCGGACCACCACGATGACGCAGTTTCACCAGATCCAGCGGGTGGAAGTGCGGCAAGCGTTTTGGCATGCCCACCGCGGAATCGCCCACCTCATTTTGCACACAGCCGCCGGCTCGATCCGCCTCTCGTTCTTGCCCGAGCGCGAGGCCCGTGCCTTCGCCGATCGCCTGCTCCACGCCATCGAAACCTCCTCCGAACCCTGGATGTGATGCGCATTTCTTGGAACCCGTCTTACGCCCACGCGTTGCCGCCCGGGCACCGATTTCCGATGGCGAAATACGAGCTGATTCCGCAGCAACTGCGCCATGAAGGCATCGCAGGGGAGGAGGCGTTCTTTGCGCCGGAGCCGTTGACCGATGCGCAAGTCATCGCGGTGCACGATGCCGGTTACTGGGCGCGCTTGCAGGCCGGGGAGCTGTCCCGAGCGGAGGAGCGCCGGATGGGGTTTCCGTGGTCGCGGAAGCTCGTGGAGCGGGAGGTGCTCATTGCGGGAGGCACCTTGGAATGTGCGCGGTACGCCTTGCAGCAGGGGAGCGTGGCGTTGAACGTGGCGGGGGGGACGCACCACGCTTACCGGGATCGGGGCGAGGGGTTTTGCCTGTTGAATGATTTGGCCTTGACCTCGCAACTGCTTTTGAATGAAGGGCTTGTAGGCCAAATCCTCATCATCGACCTCGACGTTCACCAAGGCAATGGAACCGCGGCCCTGTGCGCCCACGAGCCCCGCGCGTTCACCTTCTCCATGCACGGGGCCTCGAACTACCCGCTGCACAAGGAACAGAGCGACTTTGACGTGCCCTTGCCCGACGGCTGCGACGACGCGCACTACCTCGGGCTGCTGCGCCACCACCTGCCGCGCCTGATCGACGAGGTCCAGCCGGATCTCGTGCTGTACCAATGCGGCGTCGATGTTCTCGCCACGGACAAACTCGGTCGCCTCGGCTTAACCCGCGAAGGCTGCCGCGACCGCGACCGCGAAGTCCTCGAACGGTGTTGGCGGAATAGCATTCCGGTGGTGTGCACCATGGGGGGCGGCTATTCGCAGGAAATTCGCCACATCGTCGACGCGCACGTGGAAACGTTTCGGTTGGCCGCTCACTTTTGGGGCTGACGCGAAGCCTCGAATTTACCTGGGCGCCGTCAACGTGAACAACCTGAGTTTGTTTCAGTCCAGGTATTGATCCATCATGACCAACATCAGCGCGCACGAGGCGGCCCCCAACTCCAGTTCGCGTTTGTGTACGTTTTCGAAAACGTCCCGGGCGCTGTGGTGGTAGTCGAAATAGCGCTGGCCATCCGGCAACAATCCGATGAGCAACGGCCGGGGGTCTTGGGTTTTCAAGGGCGAAATGTCCACGCCCGCCCAACCATTGCGAGAAGCATTGAGGCCATAGGGTTCGAGGTAGGGGAGTTGTTCCTGCAACCACTGCACGTGTTCTGGTGCGGCATCTACACTGAACCCTCGGGGCACCAAGCCTCCCGCATCCGACTCCATGGCTCCCACGACGCGCAGTCCCTCATCGTTCTCCGCGGCCCAAGCTGCGTAAGCCTTGCCTCCTCGGTTGCCGTTTTCTTCGTTGATGAACAAGACGAAATGAAAGGTGTGGCGTGGGGTGTAGCCGATGGCCTTGAGCAGCCGCAGGGCCTCGAGCGTATGAACCACTCCCGCCCCGTCATCGTGCGCTCCTTCGCCAATGTCCCAGGAATCCAGGTGGCCACCGAGCGCGATGATCCGATCGGGAACTTCGTTGCCACGCAACACACCGATGACGTTGCCTTGTTCACGTTCGCCAAGATCCCTGCAATTCATGGTCAGGGTGACTTCCAAATCCGGATTCGCTTCCACGGAATGTGCGAGTTCACGCGCATCCACGGTGGAAATGGCAGCAGCCGGCACCCGTGGGATGCCGTCCTCGTAGTACATCGCACCGGTATGCGGGATGGTGTCGTACGCGTGGGTCATGCTGCGGACCAAAGCCGCCACACCGCCCGCCTTGGCCGCCGCAATCGCCCCTTGGCCGCGTTGATCGACCGCTCCGCCGTAGGCCGCGCCGGTGTTGATGAGCAACGGATCCATCGGCCGATTGAACAGGATGATGCGCCCTTCGGTGGATTCGCGCGGCATCTCTGCCAATTCCTCAATGCCGCGAACGACCAAGCAGGGTGCCGTCAGCGGTGCATCATTCGGCGTCGGTACGGATCCTCCCAACGCCGTCACCCGGAGTGCGGCGCCTTCCGCAGAAGCCGTGCAAACCGAACCGCGCGTCCAGGCGGGCACCACCACAGGCATCACGAAAACCGAGTCCGCTCCATGCGCCTCGAGCACTTCACTTCCCCAAACCATGGCCGCGTCCGCTTCCGGGGATCCACTCAGGCGGTGCCCAATGCCCTTCGTCAATTCCCGCAACCGTTCGTAGGACTGGCCATTGCCCAAGGCTTCCTCAAACAAGGCTGCCGCCCTCGCGGATTCGCCGTCCGTCCATTGGGCCGTTGCCCCAACCGAACAGGCCAACAAACCCAACAATCCGATGCATCGCTTCATCTGCCAAATGTAAAACGAGATGGACGGTCCCGGTGGCCAAAGCAACGGTTCACGCAGGGGCTCCTCATCCACCGAATGAGGATTCCTCCGCGTAAGCTTTGAATCGGTTGAGGATGGCCATCCAGCCTTGCCTTTGCAGTTCAATGGAATGCACGTCTTCCGCATCGAATTCAATGCGAACGTGTGTGGCAAGGCCTAC
>CAYMHW010000119.1:0-2196 GCA_964390365.1 uncultured Comamonadaceae bacterium
ACGCGCTGGCTCGACGAGGACCTGGCCGCGTTCGACCTCTCGGGATCAGGCCAAGCGAACAGCGCGTATTTGCTGGGTCGGGTGCAGGATTTGGTCCAAATCAACGGCGTTAGCAGCCTGTTCGGCGGCCTCATTTCCGGCATCGGCAACGCCCTCATCGCGGCCTTTTCCATCGCCTTCATGACCTTCTTTTTCCTGAAAGACGGTGCCCTATTCCGCAACATGGTCCTCGCGTTGACACCGGACGAGAAAGAAGGCCAAATCCTGAGCATCCTCAACCGAACGGCACGGTTGCTCACCCGCTACTTCGGCGGCCTCATCATCCAAGTGGCCATCATCACCACAACGGTATCGGTGGGGCTGGCGCTGGTGGGCGTCGAGCACGCCTTCCTCATCGGCTTGCTCGCTGGGATTTTCAACCTCGTTCCGTACATCGGACCCATTTTCGGTACCGCATTAGGCCTCGTCTTGGTGGTGGGCACCTTCGATGGAGCATTGGAAGCGTTGCCGGGGCGATTGGGGTGGTCGTTGCTCGTCTACGCCATCGCCCAAGCCATCGACAACTTTTTCACCCAACCGTTTGTCTTTTCGAACCGCGTGAACGCGCACCCACTGGAGGTGTTCCTTGTCATTTCCATTGCGGGCACTTGGGCGGGCCCTGCGGGGATGGTGCTCGCAATCCCCGCCTACACGTTGTTCCGCATTGTGGCGAAGGAGTGGATGGGGCATTACAAGTTCATCAGCCAGCTCACGAAGAGTTTGTAACAATTCGCTCACACGTCACCCACGAGTGGCCGGCTTGCGCTACCTTTGAATCCCGTATTCGCACCTTAGAATCCGGGCCATGCATTTCACTCCCTCCGCCGCAGAACCTGCTGCTCCTGTCGTTCACAACAGCCGTTACATTTTCGTAACCGGAGGCGTGAGTTCGAGCTTGGGCAAAGGCATCATTTCCGCCTCCCTCGCAAAGCTCCTCCAAGCACGCGGCTATTCCGTGACCATCCAGAAGTTGGACCCATACATCAACGTCGACCCGGGAACGTTGAATCCTTACGAGCACGGGGAATGCTATGTGACGGTGGATGGGGCGGAAACGGATTTGGACCTCGGCCATTACGAGCGCTTCCTCAACGTGCGCACCACGCAAGCGAACAACATCACCACGGGGCGGATTTACCAAAGCGTCATCGACAAGGAGCGGCGCGGCGAATACCTCGGCAAGACGGTGCAGATCATTCCGCACATCACCGATGAAATCAAGCGCTGCGTCCAAATCCTCGGCGCCCAAGGCGATTACGACTTCGTCATCACGGAGATCGGCGGGACGGTGGGCGACATCGAGTCGCTGCCCTACATCGAGGCGGTGCGCCAAATGAAGTGGGAAAGCCCGAAGGACACCCTCGTCGTTCACCTGACCCTCATCCCCTACCTCGCAGCGGCGGGCGAATTGAAAACAAAGCCCACGCAGCACTCGGTGAAGCAGTTGTTGGAATTCGGGGTGCAGCCGGATGTGCTGGTGTGCCGGACGGAGCACGAATTGACCGATTCAGTCCGGACGAAGGTGGCGCGTTTCTGCAACGTGGGCCTGAATGCCGTCATCCAAAGCATCGATGCGGAGACGATTTATGACGTGCCGTTGTTGATGCAGCAGGAGCGCTTCGACGAGGTGGTGCTGGAGAAATTGGGGGTGGCGATGGAGGATACGGAAGCGAATTTGGACCAATGGACAGCATTCCTCCACCGGTTCAAAAACCCCCGGCACAAGGTCACCATCGGCCTCGTAGGCAAATACGTCGAACTCAAAGACAGCTACAAATCCATCGCCGAAGCCTTCATCCACGCAGGCGCCTCGTTGGAAACGGAGGTGGAACTGAAGTGGATCCATTCAGAGGGCATCACGAAGAAAAACGTGGAGGCCAAACTCGGGCACCTCGATGGCGTGCTGGTCGCGCCCGGCTTCGGATCGCGCGGCATCGACGGAAAAATCGACACCATCCAATTCGTACGAGAACGCGGCATTCCATTCTTCGGCATCTGCCTTGGCATGCAATGCGCGGTCATCGAATTCGCGCGGAATGTGCTCGGGCTGAAGGAGGCGCATTCCACGGAGATCAAAGAGTATGCGCAGGATCCGGTCATCGATTTGATGGCGGAACAGAAGCACATCCGGAACATGGGCGGCACCATGCGGCTCGG
>CAYMHW010000119.1:2296-4563 GCA_964390365.1 uncultured Comamonadaceae bacterium
AGCGTGGAAGCGGAAGCTTGAGCCGCATGAAGACGCTGTACATCCTGCGTCATGGAAAGGCCGTGAAGGAAGCGCGCGATGACTTCCACCGGACCCTTGCGCCCCGTGGTCAGCGCGACGCCGATGCCGCAGGGCGTTGGCTCAACGGCCGCCTTGCACCCAACAGTCCAGGCCTCGTATCCGCCGCATTGCGCACCCGCGAAACCGCCGAGCGCGTGGCCGCTCAGAGCGGTTGGCACCTCCCCGAGCCGCTGGTGGCCGGTTATTTGGCGTCGGATTGGTTTTGGGCACAGGCCATCATGGGTTGGACGCATGCGGCGGACACGGGCATCGTGGTGGGCCACAATCCGGGCGTGAGCGGGTTGATCGATTCCCTTTCAGGCCAAACCGATTGGCTCCCCACCTGCGGCCTCGTCGCCATCCAATTTCAGGTGGACGCTTGGAACCTCGTCAGCCGCGGCTCGGGAACGGTCGTGGAGCGGTGGAATCCGAAGGAGTTAAGCTGACTGGCTGTTTGGCCCCCCACGCCCAGAACCCAAAAGCCATCCACACCACCCCCGACTGGAGCTCAAACGTGCTCTCCGTCAACCCCATCCAAACCGCCAACGCCACAAACGCCGCCGCAGCCACATCCCGCCGCCGCAACGCCACCACGAACACGCTCCCCCACCACCCCATCAACCAAAGAAGCCCCGGCCAGCCGAAGGCCACCCCCGCTTCCAAGAACGCGTTGTGCGCGTTCATCCGGTGCTCCGCCGCATAGGCAGCTCCATGGGCCTCGTACTCGGATACCAACGCAGTGCGCACGTCCCCGGTGCCCACGCCGAGCGGATGCGCCCGCATCACGGACCAAGCGGCCTTCCACGATTGCAATCGGCCAGCCGTTGAACCGGATGGCGCCCCTGCTACTGGTGGCACCTCGATGGCGACTTCCACGGGGGCGGCGCTCCGCAGCCCCTGCAGCCACTCGAGGGCCCTTCCTTGACCTACGGTAACGCCAGCCATTACCAGCACCGCTGCCCCCACGGCAGCCGCTCGCCGATGCCACCCCATCCCGAATGCCCCGGCAAACACAACCAATCCCGCAATCCACCCCGCCTTGGAGGCCAAGAGCCCTAACATCGCACCCGCCACAACCGCCCCCCCCATCGGCCGGGCACGGTCGCCATCGCTCAGCCAAAGGACCGCCCCCATCGCCCAGTACCACGCAGAATACGTCGGGTGCAGCGCCCCGGAAAGTTCCGCGTACCGCCAACCGCTGTGGTCCCCCGCCATCGCCGACGCACACAACGGATCTCCCCAGCCCGCGACGGCTCAAATCGCCAAGCTCGCGAAGAGCCCTTCCGCGAGGTGGGAACGGGGGATGTGGACCCAACGGGTGGTTTGGCCCCAAAGCAAGGGCATCAACAGCAGGGAAATCTTGACTTCCAATGCGAACAAGCCCGCATCCAAGTCCTTCGAAACCAAGAGCCACAGCGCAATGAACGCATAGTGCACAAGCGTAGCCCACCAGGCGAACGGGCGCTCCTTCGGCCGCTCCTCCCCGGGATGCCGCAATGCCGACCACCCCACCGCCAACAACCAGGCAATCAACACGGGCGTCGTCGCACGCGGATGCAGCGGAAACGCCGCGGCACACAAAACCGGCAACGTCGCCAGCCACCGCTTCATCGGGTCAACGCCTTCGAAGCATCTCGGGGCGCACCGCGCAAGATGATGAAACGCCCGAACCCTTCCCAATACCCGAGCCCATAGGC
Source organism: uncultured Comamonadaceae bacterium (assembly GCA_964390365.1). Taxonomy (GTDB): domain Bacteria; phylum Bacteroidota; class Bacteroidia; order Flavobacteriales_D; family Sanyastnellaceae; genus JALQTD01. The sequence goes on from CAYMHW010000119.1 coordinate 4,054, forward strand.
CACGTGCACCCACAAATACGCCTTCACAATGCCGAGTACGTCGCGGCTTTCATCGGCCACCGCCATGGCCGAAACCACGGCCCCAATGGCCCAAGCCAGCACGATGGTCACCCAAACCGACGCGCTCACGCCCCGCCACACCAGCGGGATGAACCCGGCGAGGTCGGCCAACGCGAGCACGGAGGTGAGGGCGAGGAATGCAAGGAACAATGCCGGCACCACTTGGCGCCAGGTAGTGACCGTTCGGTGCTTGCGGTTCACGAACACCTTCCAGTAGCCGTATTGCCTGTACTGTCGGAAGAGCTTGCTGAACGAAGACCGCACGTGGTAATTGCTCCGGATGCGCGGATCGAACCAAATCCGCCACCCCGCCTCGTGCAGTCGGAAGTTCAGTTCATCGTCCTGGTTGCGGATGAGGTGCTCGTCGAATCCGCCGATTTCCTCCAGCGCGGCCTTCCGGTAGGCCCCGAAGGCCACGGTATCGACGTGGCCTGCTGTACCGCCCGTTCG
>CAYMHW010000120.1:0-4490 GCA_964390365.1 uncultured Comamonadaceae bacterium
TCCATGGAATCAGCTCCTGAGGGGCCTGAAGGACCAGCCCATGGAAGAAACGGAGCGCGCTCATCTCCATCATGTGCTGTGCGACATCCAACGCCATCAAAAAAACCTCCAACACTTGGCTCCATCGCAGGAGTTGAACGTGTCAGAACAAATCGCACTCCGCGACGGCATCGATGGCATCTATCCGAAAACCACTGCCCAAAACCACAACTGGACACCGACCTACGTTTACATCTTGAGGTCCTCGGTCCGCAACAAATTGGGCATCGCCCCCGAACTCAGTTTCGCCCGGTGGAAGGAACGCTTTCCTGAACGAGCGGAGCAGGCGCTCTTCACCGTTTCATCCACAAAGAACAAAGCATGAAACCCGTTGCCTTCGCTTTCGTGCTGACCCTGACATTGGCAGGTACGGCGCAGTCCACCCTTCGCGATGCCTTGGATTGGACACACGATGTGCTCCTCGAAACGGACACCCAACGGTTTGCTGAACGGTTGATGTGGGCCGATTCCATTTTAGCGAGCCGGCCGGATGAAGCTGCCGAACGCATGGGCGATGTTCTGCACCTTTTTCCGTCGTTTCAACAGAGCGAACAACCCGCCGATGCGGAGGCCTTGAAACTGCTTTGGGCCGCCACGAGCTTCGAAGCCCAAAACCGCGAACAGCTCGAAAACCTCGCAGACGCCCAACTTCCCTTCACTCCGCCTCCAGGCGCGGACTCATCCCCGTCCTCGGATTCAACCTTCCCTTGGTTGGTCGGATTGGCAGCCGTCGCGGCATGCGCACTCGCCTTGGGCTGGATGAGGGAACGGCGAAAAAACGCCACATTTGTTGAGGACGGACTCGCTGAAGATTTCCAGCAACTCTTCGACCAAATCGCTTCCCACACCTCGCCTTCCGAATACCGGATTGACCTGATTCAGCTGGCCTTCGAGCACGAGCGGCACCCCGTCCAACTGGCCCGGAAACGGGATGCCGGACTCAACCAATTGACCTCCTTGGAACTGATGCTCTCCGCCCTGTTGCACGATGACATCTCGATGGAGGAAGTTGAATTGGTTTTGGCCAAAAGTCGGGGGACCTTGTACAACATGCGATCGCAGCTGAGGAAGAAACTGAACATCTCGGAACAGGCGAATTTGACGGCCGCCTTGCAATCGCGCTGTGCGCGCTGAGGCCCTCAGTCTCGCTTTACGACGAGCATTCCCGGACCGTTGTTGATGGAAACCAAATACGTTCCCGCGGGTCGCGATTCGAGCAACGCAACCCGTTCCGTTCCCGAACCTCCCATTGCGACTTCGATGCGCCGCCCGCCCGAGTCATAAGCCACCACCTCCCAAACCGCGTCGACGGGGCCATGAACCCACAGCGCCTGGCGGAAAGGATTCGCCCCCAGTTGAAACGGCGATGCCGCTCCCTCCGCCACGCCCACAACCACCCAGGGCTGACTTTGTTGCGTCGGGCAGTCCGCATGGTCTGAAGCCTCAACCAGGTACGTTCCGGGGCCTGTGGGGAAGAACGTGGAATCGGTTGCGCCATCGATGATTTGGCCTTCCCACCACCACGTGTAATTCTCCAAGCCAAAAGTCGCCACCAACTCCCCCGCAGCCCCTTCCACCAATTCCGGCGCGCCCCATTCCAAACACACCAACACCGGCGCCGAAACCGCCGCACACCCCCACCCATCCGTAGCCATCACCTCGTACCACCCGCTCGTCCCCACCGTCCAAGCCGTTCCCATCGAATCCACCCACGCCTCCGGCCCCGTCCAAACATACTCCGCAAACCCCGCCTCCGGCGTGAGCACCGAATCCATCGCCTCCACCCCCAACGTCGCATTCGGCGCGCACCAAAGCACCGAATCCGTCCACGCCTCACAGCCCTCCGCATTCACCACAACCGCCTGGTACGGCCCATTCACCGGCGGGAACCACGGCGACCCGGCACCCACGGCGCTGTCCCCGGCCCACCACGTCACCTCCCACCCCAGCGAATCACCTGGAACCACGAGCCCGGCCTCCGTCGCCTCCGGCACCCCTGGATCGGGCACCGGCAGCACGTACACCGCCATCGAATCTTCCAGCTCAAAAGCAGTCATGAGCCCCACCGTCAACGTCCCCGACGTGGGCGATGCATTGAATGACGTCGGCCCAGGACCCGTCGGATTCCACGTAAAGGATCCCATCGCGTCATCGCCGAATAACGCATTGTCCTCATCATAGAAGGCAATGGTGTACGGCGGGTCAGTCAACGGCACCGACAACGAATTCCAGCTCGGGGTGGCCGCATCCGCCACGACCCCCGAAGTGTACACCACGCCGCTTGGCGAACTCACCGTAAAATAGAGGTCCGGCGGGGTGAAGAAATCGTCCAACCCACCGCTCGTCGCGCCATTCGTCACGTTGAGGACGTTGAGCACCAAGTCCGAAACGGTCGTCGTCACCCCGACCTGAAAGGCCCCCGGTTCGTCCCAAACCCCCACCGCAGTCCCCCCATCCGTGGTCGCCGATGCCGCACCCTCGAACTCCCACTCCCAACTGATCTGCTGCGGCGCATCCGCCGTCACGGACGACGCGAAGGCCGCCACGAGCCCCCCGCATCCGCTCGTTGTGTCGGCGGTGAAGGTGGCCGCCCCGCCGCCTTCGATGTGCAGGTCGTAGCTGAAGCTGTCGTTGACTTCTTGGACGATGCCGAATGCGCTGGCTTCCGCGCTGATTTGGATTGTGATGACGTAATCGCCAGGCCAAATCGGCGTACCGCACAAGGTTCCACACCCCGCGGTTTGGCCCGCCGGCGGCTCGTACACCCCATCGGCCTCGCTCAACGTCACCTCCATCCCCTGCGGCAACCCCTGGATCCCCGTCACCGCCACCGAATTCAACGTGGCCGTGATGCCCGAACCCGGGTCCACCACGCTCACCGGCAGGTAAAACGTGATGACGGTCTCGTACGCCTCTCCCGCCATCCCGTCCGGCAACAACTCGGGACAAATCGTCGGAAACCCATCCGCCGACGTGCAACCCGGATCCGGCGCACACGTCGCGCACTGCCCCCAACTTGTGGCCGCCCAGAACAGCGCCCCCCCGAAAATCATCCAACGTTTCATCCAGCTCAAATTCGACCAATTCCAGCTGAATCCCAAATCCTTACGCAATAAAAAAGGGCCGCCCGAAGGCAGCCCTTTTCGTCGGGGAATCCGATCTCGATCAGTCCATCACCATCAACTTCGTGTTGACGATTTGGACGGCTGATGCGATCCGAACTTGGTACAAGCCCGAAGGCAGTGCCGACACGTTCACCTCGAGTTGGTAACGCTGTCCGGCCTCAATCGTGCCGCTGTACAAGCTGCTTTGCAACACGCCCGTCATGTCGTAGAGTTCGACATTGACTTGCAGGCGCTCCTCCGACACGAAGTTGAAGTACGCGTGCTCGTCGGTGGGGTTCGGAGCGAGGCTCAACACCTTGATCGGTTGCTTGCCCTCATCCGGGTTGCCGATGCCACCCGAAATGTCCGTGTTGCTGTCCGTTTCTTGATCGCCCCAATCGACGTCAATGCCCGGGTTGCCCGTGTACGGAGGCAGCGGCGGCTGGCATCCACCACCGTTCACAGCCACCGTGTAGCTGAAGATGGTCTCGTTGCCTGCGCAGTCGGTGGCGACGTAGGTCCGATCGATGTCGTAAGGCATCGTGCAGTCCAAATCGCCGTGCATCGAACCCGATCCCGCATGGAACGCTCCATTGATGGTGCCTTCCCAGTAGAACCAGCCCCAGTAACCGAAGTCCGCGTTCTTGTTGTTCGCGCCCACACCGAATTGCCATCCGTAGAACTCGTTGTTCGGCTGGTGCGTCAAAGCCAGCACCGAACCGTCGTAGTCACCCCATCCGATTGCGGTCGAGGTGTTCTGGACGACGTGGTAGAACCAATCTTCGTGGTTGTCGAAGCAGTCGGCGTTGAAGCTTTGCGTGCCCGGCTGAGCGATCCACTCGAGCCAGTCCATTTCCTGGTTCAAGTCCACCTGCATCGTCCAACCCGCATTCGGGTTGTTCTCAGCAGCCACGGTCACGTTGACCGTGCGGCTTCCATCCGGGTGGTTCGTCACCGCACCGTCGACGACGACATAGTTCTCGATGCCTCCGGGGAGGTTGAACATCCGAACCGCGTGCGGATCGAAGTTGTCGCAGGTTTGGCCATCTCCCAGAGCTGCTGGGGTGGTCACCTGGCAGAACGTCGTTCCATCGTCGAGCGGAGCCCACTGACCGGTAACCACTTCCGAGTAATCGACATCGACTGTTCCAGCACACTGGTCGGTGACTGCAAGGTTCACTGGGGTCGGGATGTTCACGGTTCCCCAAACATCCTCAGCGCATGCCTCAACGAACTCGCCATCGGTGACACCCGTTGCCACTTCGTCAATCACCGGGGCCGTGGTGTCCTCAATCGTGAACGTGGCCGTCGTGGAGATGGAGTTGCCGCAGGCGTCCGTTGCCGTGA
>CAYMHW010000121.1:0-4283 GCA_964390365.1 uncultured Comamonadaceae bacterium
GGGTTTGCCCGGGGCGGACGCGCAGCCAGTGAGGCGGACCGTGTCGCCGTCCTGGATGAACTTGCGCTCGGAGCCGTCGGGCATGGCAAACGGCTTCGAGCCGCGCCAGCTGATTTCGAGCATCGAACCGAAGGAGCCCGGCTCCGGGCCGCTGATGGTGCCGCTCGCCATGACGTCGCCGCCGCGGATGTTGCAGCCGTTGACCGTGTGGTGCGTCAGCTGCTGCGCCATGTTCCAGTACATGTGCTTGAGGTTCGAGCGGCAGACCACCGCGCCCGCACCGCTTTCCGGCACGATTTCCACCGCGAGGTCCACGTCGAAGTGGCCGGGAGTGGCCACTTGGAGGTAGGGCAGCACCGGCGGATCGACTTGGTCGGGACCGGGGATGCGGTAGGGCTCGAGCGCGTCGAGCGTGACGACCCAAGGGGACATCGTGGAGCCGAAGTTCTTGCCGAGGAACGGCCCGAGGGGCACGTACTCCCAGGCCTGAATGTCCCGAGCGGACCAGTCGTTGAAGAGGGTCAGACCGAAGATGTAGTCCTCCGCCTCCGCCATCGCGATGGGGTCGCCGAGGGGCTTGCCCGGGTAGGTGATGAACGCCATTTCGAGCTCGAAGTCGAGCAGGCGGGAGGGCCCGAAGGTGGGAGGTGCTGCGGGGTCGGGGCGCATTTGGCCGTGGGGCCGCTTGAGGGGCGTGCCGCTGACCACGATGCTCGAAGCGCGGCCGTGGTAGCCCACGGGCAGGTGCTTCCAGTTGGGGAGGAGTGCGTTTTCCGGGTCGCGGAACATTTTGCCCACGTTCCGAGCGTGGTCCTCGCTGGAGTAGAAGTCCGTGTAGTCGCCGATTTCGACCGGGAGGTGCATGGCGGCTTCGGATTGGGGGACCAAAATTTGGCCCACGTGGTGCTCCTTGTCCCGCAAGTCGGGGCGCGCGGCGTCGAGGAGCTTGATGAGGCGGCTCCGGAGCTCGCGGGTGGCCTGCTTGCCGCGGGCGATCATCGGGTTGAGGACCGGCGCTTCGAAGTCGGCGAGGGTGAACGGCAAGTTCTCGAGGTAGCCCAGCATGTGGAGGGCTTTGAGGTCCACGATTTGGTCTCCGATGGCCACGCCCACGCGCTTCGTGCGCTCGGAAGTGGAGAAGATTCCGAAGGGCAAATTTTGGATGGGAAAGTCCGAATCAGCCGGAACCGCTACCCAAGAAGTGAGTTCGTTCATGCCCGCAAGTTACGGCCGGCGACCCCATGAAAACGAACGCGCGGACGGCTCGGCGATTCCCGTTGCGGTTGCTATCTTCGCGGCTTAACCCGCCGCCCCGACGAGCGCATGCCATCACCTTCCATCCAGGAACAAGTCCGCCAGCTCTTCGAGGAATACCTCGAGGCCAACGGCCACCGCAAAACGCCCGAGCGCTTTGCCATCTTGTCGGAGGTCTACGCGTACGAAGGCCACTTCGACATCGAGTCGCTCTACGGCGTGATGAAGTCCCGGAATTATCGGGTGTCGCGGGCGACCTTGTACAACACGCTGGAGCTGTTGATGGATTGCCGTTTGGTCCGAAAGCACCAGTTCGGTGACAAAATGGCCCAGTTCGAAAAGAGTCACCGCGTGCAGCAACACGACCACGTCATCATCGCCGACACGGGCGAGGTGCTGGAATTTTGCGACCCGCGGATCCAGCAGATCAAGGCCACCATCGAGGAGCTCTTCGGGGTGGAAGTGCTGCACCATTCCCTGAACATTTACGCGCGCAAGCGGTCGGACGACGGCGCTGCGCCAACCCCTACCACTCATGAAAGTTGATGTGCTGCTCGGTCTTCAATGGGGAGACGAAGGCAAAGGCAAAATCGTGGACGTGCTCACGCCGCACTACGACGTCATCGCCCGCTTCCAAGGCGGTCCCAACGCGGGCCACACCCTGATTTTCAACGGCACGAAGCACGTGTTGCACACCATTCCCAGCGGGGTATTCCACCCGGATAAGCAGAACGTGGTGGGCAACGGGGTGGTCATCGACCCGGTCATTTTCCGGAAGGAAATCGAGTCGCTGCAAGCCCGGGGGGTCGATCCCACGGCGAACTTGTGCATTTCGAAGAAAGCGCACCTGATTTTGCCGACGCACCGGTTGCTCGACGCGGCCAGCGAGCACGCGAAAGGCAAGGCGAAGATCGGATCGACGCTGAAGGGCATCGGCCCGACCTACATGGACAAAACAGGCCGCAACGGCCTCCGCGTCGGCGACCTGCTGAGCGACCAATTCGCGGACCGTTACGCGGCTTTGAAGGGGAAGCACTTGGGCATGCTCGAAGCCTACGGCCAGGATGTTCCCATGCCGTTCGATCTCGAGCAAGCGGAGGCCGAGTGGCTCGAGGCGGTGGCGTTCATGAAGGGGTTGCGGTTGATCGACAGCGAGCATTTCCTGAACCAAGCGTTGGCGGGGGGCAAGCGGATTTTAGCCGAGGGCGCCCAGGGAACGATGCTGGACATCGACTTCGGGACGTATCCGTTCGTGACGTCCTCGAACACCGTGACGGCGGGGGCTTGCACGGGCCTCGGCATCGCGCCCAATCGAATCGGCGAGGTCATCGGCATTTTCAAGGCGTACTGCACGCGGGTCGGATCGGGGCCGTTCCCCACGGAGCTCGACAATGAGGCGGGGGAAGCGCTTCGGCAAGCAGGCGGGGAATTTGGCGCGACCACGGGACGGCCGCGCCGGACCGGCTGGCTGGATTTGCCCCAGCTGAAGTACGCGGCGATGATCAATGGCGCCACGCAACTTGCCATGATGAAGTCCGACGTGCTCAGCGCCTTTGAGACCATTCAGGTCTGCACGCACTACCTGCACAACGGCGAACGCATCGATTACTTGCCGTTTGGCATCAACCCGGACGAGGTCACGCCGATTTACACGGAATACCCCGGATGGAGCGAGGACCTCACCGGCATCACGACCGAATCCGATTTGCCCCAAAGCTTGCGGGATTACACGGCCATGATCGAACGCGAAACGGGCATCCCCGTCAGCATCCTCTCGGTAGGCCCCGACCGCAAGCAGACCATTTTGCGGTCTTGATTGAGCGTTGTAATTTACCTGTTCACCAATTCCACGTCATGATTTACTGGTTCACGGGCCAACCTGGTCACGGAAAAACAACGCTCGCTTTGGCCCTCATTGAACGCTTGAAGGCGGAAGGCCACAAGCCGTTCCACATCGATGGAGACGACCTGCGAGCCATGACCGCCAATGCCGATTACAGCCGGGCTGGACGCGAGGCCAACATTCGCCGAGCCCAAACCGTGGCGCACTATCTGCACAACAAGGGCGAGATCGCCGTGGTCTCCTTGGTGGCGCCCTACCGGGCAATCCGGGAAGAATTGAAGGCCGCAGCGCCGGTGTTCGAAGTGTACGTGCACACCACGGACGTGCGCGGACGCGAAGACCGTGCGGCGAGCGACTACGAGGCGCCGTTGGATCGCTTCATCGACGTGGACACCACTGACCGCAGCATCGAAGCCTGCGTGGACCAAGTCTTGGAGGCCACTCATTCGAACCAGCCATGAGCCTCGAGCCGAAAAAGTCGCACCTGCGGCACGCCGCGAAGGCGTTCACATGGCGCATCGTGGGCACCATCGACACCATCCTCATCGGATGGCTCGTGTCCGGTGACTTCAGCGTGGGCGCGACCATCGGTGGCTTTGAGGTCATCACGAAGATGGTGCTCTACTACCTGCACGAGCGGGTGTGGTTTAAATTTGGTAGCCTGGGACGGGAGAAAGACAGCAACGAATGAACACCGAATACAACCTCGACCACCTCGACGAGCTCGAAGCGGAATCGATCTACGTGATCCGCGAGGTCGCGGCGCAATTTGAGCGGCCGGCCATCTTGTTCAGCGGGGGAAAAGACAGCATTGTCGTGACGCATTTGGCGGCCAAAGCCTTCGCTCCCGCGCGCATTCCGATGCCACTGGTTCACATCGACACCGGCCACAACTTCCCGGAAACGATGGCGTTCAGGGACGCCTTGGTGGAACGATTGGGCGTTCGGCTCGTAGTGGGAAGCGTCCAACAATCCATCGACGACGGGCACGTTCAAGAGGAAACGGGCGCGCAAGCGAGCCGCAACCGACTCCAAACCACCACCCTCCTCCACACCATCGAATCGGAGCAATTCGACGCCTGCATCGGGGGAGCCCGGCGCGACGAGGAGAAGGCGCGCGCAAAAGAACGGTTCTTCTCCCACCGCGACGACTTCGGCCAGTGGGACCCGAAGAACCAGCGCCCCG
>CAYMHW010000122.1:0-4255 GCA_964390365.1 uncultured Comamonadaceae bacterium
TGGAAACCCCCTCACAGATGACTTGGAATTCCTCTCGCACGTTGGCCTTGTTGGTGACGCTCGGTGCGTTCACCCTTTCAGGATGCGTTAAAGAGCGTTCAGGTGCCACGGGTTGGGCCTACAACGACAGTTCGAACGGTGGATTCGAGCGCAGCTACGCTCCCGACCAGGAGACTGGACCCGGCTTGGTCTTCATCCAAGGCGGTACGTTCACGATGGGTCAAGTTGAAGACGACTTGATGTTTTCGTGGGACAACATGCCCCGCCGGGTGACAGTGTCGTCGTTCTACATGGACGAGACCGAGGTGACCAATGGGTACTGGATGGAATACATGTACTGGTTGGCCCGCATTTACGGGAGTTCGTATCCCGAAATCGTCGAGCGCGCGTTGCCCGATACTGCTGCATGGCGTGACAAACTCGGTTACACCGAGAACTACGTGAACTACTACTTGCGGCATCCCTCCTACAACGACTACCCCGTTGTGGGCGTTTCATGGGTTCAAGCAAACGAATTCTGTAAGTGGCGCTCCGATCGGGTGAATGAGCAGATTTTGGTCCGTGAAGGCATCATTGCGCACAACCCGATGGGACAAGTGGACGATGAACACTTCACCACCGAAGCTTACTACAGCCTTCAATACATTCCAGAAGTGGGCGATCGCGGCAGCATGATCGACTACAATCCCATGGGAGCGGGTACCCGCAGCGTCAAAATGACGGATGGAATCCTGCTTCCCAACTACCGCTTGCCGACCGAAGCGGAGTGGGAGTATGCCGCATTGGCGTTGATTGGCAACAGCAACGAAGAACTCATCAGTGACCGCCGAACCTATCCTTGGAACGGCCACTACACGCGAAACGACAACACCCGGCAAACCAAAGTTCCCGGAGCTCCGAAGCGATACACGGGTGACATGAACGCGAACTTTGTGCGCGGTCGCGGTGACTACATGGGGGTTGCTGGTCGATCAGCGAACGGCGGGACTTCCTTGAACGACAACGCCGACATCACGGCTCCTGTTCGGGCCTATGCTCCCAACGATTACGGTTTGTACAACATGGCGGGCAACGTCAGCGAATGGTGCATGGACGTGTACCGTCCGTTGAACCACATGGACGCCGCTGAATTCCGACCTTTCCGTGGAAACGTCTACGAAACGAAGGTGCTGGACGCGGAGGGCAATGTCTACGACAAGTACGATTTCGTGGTTTACGACATCGACCAAATTGAAGAGGACATCGTTTCCTACCAAAAGGCCGCTGCTGCCTCGCTCAACGACGAGGACCGCAACTTGATCGAAAACATCCTCACGGCCATCGACAACGCCCAGGAGGAAATCAAAGTCAAGCGAGTCGAGGAAGGCAACTTGATGATGGACGATGCATTGCGCGACTTCATCGAAGGCAGCGAAGCTTGGATTGCTGCAGACTTGCGCCGGTTCTTCTCGGAAAACATTTTGGCCTTGCCGGGTAAGATCCGCTACCGCAACGAGACGCTTGAAGAAAACCTCGATCGCGACAACTACCGGGTGGCCGACAACATCGATTACATGGACGGTGATGTGGAGTCCTCGTTGCTTTACGGGCAACCTGCGGCCGCAACCAACGATGAAAGCCGAATGTACAACTACGGCGAAACTTCGCTCATCACGAACGAATCGCGGGTGTACAAAGGCGGCGGATGGGACGACCGCATCTACTGGATCAGCCCGGGATCGCGTCGGTTCCTCGACCAGAACAAATCTTCGGCGAGCATTGGATTCCGCTGCGCCATGGACCGCGTCGGAAGTCCGTCGGGCCTGTGATCAACGGTCCTGCGCTCACAACCTTTTTAAACGCCCCGATTCGCAAGAAGTCGGGGCGTTTTCTTTGCTTCCATGGAAGGAACCCCCACTTCTGAACTGCTCGAATGGTACGATGCGGGGCATCGCGTGAGCACCGACACCCGGTCGATTCAGCCCGGAGATCTGTATTTCGCGCTGAAGGGCGAACGGTTTGACGGCAACCGCTATGCGCAGCAGGCACTGGAGGCCGGGGCGTACCGGGCGATCGTGGACGACCCGGGGTTGGCTGGGAAGCCGGGCATGGCGTGGGTGGAGAATGGGTTGAGGGCGTTGCAGGATTTGGCCCGGGCCCACCGGAGGAGGTTTCAGGGACGGGTCATCGGGATGACGGGCTCCAACGGCAAAACGACGACCAAGGAGTTGCTGCACCAGGTGCTGAAGCAACGGTTTCATGCGGTGGCCACGAAGGGCAACCTGAACAATGAAATCGGGGTGCCGTTGACCTTGCTTTCCATGCCGGTGGAAGCGGACTTCGCCATCGTGGAAATGGGGGCCAACGCCGTGGGCGAAATTGCGGAGCTGTGTCGGATTGCCGAGCCGGATTGGGGGCTCATCACGAACATTGGGTTGGCGCACTTGGAGGGATTTGGCGGGCCGGAAGGCGTGAAGCGCGGGAAGCGGGAGCTCTTTCAGTTCTTGGCGGAGCGACCGGAGTCGCGGGTGTTCGTGAACGCGAGCAAGGCGAATTTGCTGGAAGTTTCGGAAGGCCAAAACCGCACCCTCTTCGGCACCCCCGAGCACCTTCCCCACGCCGAGCTCATCGCTCCCCCGCCCCACGGCTTCGCAGGCATCAGTGCCTTCCGATTCCATTGCGATGACACCGGCGTCACGGGCCCTCACGCCATGAACATGGACGGCGCGCACAACCTCGAAAATGCCCTCGTTGCCCTCGTGGTCGGCCACGCTTGCGGCGTTCCGTGGGAAGACGGCCTCGCAGCTGTGGCCGCTTACACCCCAACCAACAACCGATCGCAATGGGTCCAAACAGAGCGCAATCGCGTCCTGCTCGACGCCTACAACGCGAACCCGTCGTCGATGGAACGCGCACTGAAGACCTTCGCGGAGGGGGAGCACCACCGACCGCTCGCCATCCTCGGTGACATGGGGGAATTGGGTGACCACGGACCGCACGAGCACCGCCGAATCGCCCAAGTGGCCGCGGAGCTCGGGTTGGAGGTTTGGCTCGTTGGGGAACTGTTCAGCGAGGCGGCGGCAGAAATTGGGCTGCAGGGATACCGCCAAGCGGCCGAGCTGCTCGCCGAGCTCGAACGCCATGCCATCAGCGACCGCACCGTGCTGTTGAAAGGATCGCGTTCCTTGGAGTTGGAGAGCGCCCTCCCCTTCCTGTGACCGCCGTATCTTTGCCCTCCGAAAATCGACCCCATGGACTTCATCAGCGAATTGGAATGGCGCGGCATGTTGCACGACATGATGCCCGGCCTGAAGGAACAGCTCGAACAAGGCAGCACCGCCGGCTACGTCGGATTTGACCCCACCGCCGATTCGCTTCACATTGGCAACCTCGTGCCGGTGATGCTGCTCGTCCATTGGCAGCGGGCAGGGCACAAGCCCATCGCGCTCGTGGGCGGGGCGACGGGCATGGTCGGAGACCCCAGTGGGAAGACCGCTGAGCGCCAGTTGCTGGATTTGGACACGCTGCAAGCGAACCTCGCCGGTCAGCAAGCCCAGCTCGAGAAGTTCCTCGACTTCACAGGCGACAACGCCGCCGAGGTCGTCAACAACTACGACTGGTTCAAGAACTGGAATTTCCTCGACTTCATCCGCGAGGTGGGCAAGCACATCACCGTGAACTACATGATGGCGAAGGACAGCGTGAAGAACCGCCTCGAGTCGGGCATGAGCTTCACCGAGTTTTCCTACCAGCTGGTGCAGGGGTACGACTTTTACCACCTGTGGAAGGAGAAGCAATGCTTGGTCCAAATGGGCGGCAGCGACCAATGGGGCAACATCACCACCGGCACCGAACTCATTCGCCGGATGGGCGGCGGTCAGGCCTTTGCGGTGACCGCGCCGTTGATCAAAAAGGCCGATGGTTCGAAGTTTGGGAAGAGCGAAGGCGGCAACATTTGGCTCGACAAGCGCCGCACGTCGGCCTACCAGTTTTACCAATACTGGATCAACGCAGCCGACGAGGACGCCGCGAAATACCTGCGCATCTTCACCTTGAAAACGCGGGAAGAAATCGAGGCCATCGAAGCCGAACACGCTGAAAACCCCAGCGAACGGGCCATGCAGAAAGCCCTTGCTGCCGACGTCACCACCCGCGTGCACAGCGCGGAAGACCTCGAAACCGCGCTGGCAGCTTCGGAAATCCTGTTCGGAAAAAGCACCCGCGACCACCTGCGCGCCCTCCCCGAAAGCGAACTCCTCAGCGTGTTCGCGGGCGT
>CAYMHW010000123.1:0-4125 GCA_964390365.1 uncultured Comamonadaceae bacterium
GGGAGAGGTTTGAGGTTAGAGGGTCAAGGGTTTAGGGGGTAGGAAAAAACCGGTGAGTCGCGATTGGATGCGGTTCACCGGTTTTTTTTTCGTTCCCTCGTTCCCCTGCTTCCCTCGTTCCCTAGTTCCCCTAGTTCCCCTAGTTCCTTCCCTTCGTTTCAAATCGGTCGATTGACAGGATGCGGCCGCCTCATCTCCCACCGCCCATTCGTCAAATCCGGAACCTCCACCCTTTCCGACCCTTTCGCCACACTTTCCTCGCTCAGCGCACCCACAAGTGACCACAAAGCGCCGTCGTAAACATTCAAGTCCAGCGAGACGCCTTCGTTGAGGGCGCGGATCAGCCGGTACATCATCACGAAATCCATGCCGCCATGGCCCTGTTCATGTTCCGCAGCGAGGGCTTGGAGACGCGCCCAAAGCGGGTGTTCGTAGCGATCGCGCATTTCGGCAGAAGCGCCCTCGTCGAGCCACCCATGCCAATCCCACGTCGGCCCATGATCCACATACAGCCTCGACGGGTAGCCATAGTGAACCGCCTTCGAGCCGATGACCTTGTTGAGGCGGTTGTAGGGGCGGCCGACGTGCGTGTCGAACTGCAGCATGATGGATTTGCCGGCGGCGGTGCGAATGAGCGTGGTGTTGACGTCGCCGCAACGCACCTGAGACGCCATGGCCCGCAAATCGGCTTCTTCAGCCGCGGCCAAGGCCTCGCTCAGGGCCGCTTCCCGCGAGCTCATCGAGACGAGGTGCGTCAGCCGGTCGCCGCGCAGGATGTCGAAGTACATGCACACGGGGCCGAGGCCGTGCGTCGTGTACAGGTTCCCGTCGCGCTGCAGGTGGTGCTTCAGCCGCCAGCGGTCCTCGTAATACCTCGGGTCGAGCATCAGCGCCCGCAGGTCGTGCAGGTACGCGCATTCCGCGTGCGTCAGCGTTCCGAACACCCCTTCTTCGATCATCTTCAGCAGCCCGAGTTCCTCGCCGTTGTAGCAGCAATTTTCCAGCATGATGCAGTGCCGCTGCGTCGCTTCGGCGGTTTGGACGAGGGCCAGCGCATCGTCAAGCGTGCAGGCAATCGGCACCTCACTTGCGGCGTGGAGCCCGTTGCGCATCGCTTGGAGCGCCATCGGCGTGTGCCATTCCCAGGGCGTGCAGATCAAGGCCAAATCCGCCACCTCCACCCGCACCGCCTCCTCCCAATCCGACACCGCCGCCGGCGCCCCCTGAAACACCGCCACCTGCTCCACGGCCCGCTCCACCTTCGCCGGGTTGATGTCGCACACCGCCGTGATTTCCGCGTGCCCCTGCGTCACCAGCCACTGCAACATGTCGATCAGCCCGCTCCCGCGATTCCCCAACCCGATGACCGCCACCCGCACCTTCGGCAACGCCTCGCAGGCCAAATCAAACGCGCTCCCATCCACCGGCAACGCCCCCGGCGCCGATTTCACCCCACATGCATTCAACAGGCCACCCAGGCCCAGCGCACCTCCGGCGCGCAGAAAATCTTTCCGTCTCATGCCCCCAAGATAGGGTCAGGGCTTCAACTCGTACACCCCCGGTTTGCGCGGCTCCAAAATCAGTTCCGCCAGCCGCTCGCCCTCCTCCGGCCGCGCCACGAAATCCACCTCGGACGTGTCCACCCACAGCACCCGCGAGCCGCGCGCGTAGCGGTAGTGCTTGTGGTAACCGTACGCAATCTTGTCGAGGTAATCTCCAGGCAGGTCTTGCTCGTAAGAGCGGCCCCGTTGGACGATTTGGCGCCGGATGCGCTCGCGGTTGGGGTCGAGGATGGCCACGACTTCGGGCGCCGCCACTTGCTGTTCCATCAGCCGATACATCGTGCGGAACAGCCGGTACTCGTTTGCGGGCAAATTCGCTTTGGCAAAAATCAAGCTCTTCGCAAAGCTGTAGTCGCTGACCACGCGTTGGCGGAAGAGGTTGCGGGAGCCGAGGATGTCGCGCATTTGGCGGTAGCGATCGCTCACGAAGGCGAGTTCCACCGAAAACGCATGGTTCTGAGGGTCCGCGTAAAACCGCTCCAGGAACGGGTTTTCCTCAAAGCGTTCGAGGAGCAGTTCGCTGCCGAGCCGCTTCGAAAGCATCGTGGCGAACGTGGTCTTGCCAGCGCCGATGTTGCCTTCGATGGCGACGAACGCGTAGGGGGATGCGGTGATGGGGCTCATGCGAGGGTGACGGGGGTTCGACGGACCGGAGTCGCGTCGTTGCAGGTGGCCAAAATAGCACCCACCGTTCGATCTTCGCCCGCGATCCACAAATCCGCCGCCACCTCAGCCAACGGCTCGAGCACAAACCGCCGCCCCGCCAACCGCGGATGCGGAACCGTCAACTCCGGCGTGCGCAGCGCCATCCCCTCGATCGCCAGCACGTCGCAATCCAACGTCCGGCTCGCGTACCCGTCGCCCGCGCGCACCCGCCCCGCAGCCTCCTCCAACGCGACGAGCCGCTCCCACACCTCCCGAGGCGTCGCCTCCACCTCCCAAACCGCCACCGCGTTCAAAAACGCAGGCGTCCCTTCCGGCATGCCCCACGCCTCCGTTTCGTACACGCTCGACACCGCGACCGGCGCGCCCCAATCCGCCGACAACGCCTCCAGCGCCCCGCGAAGGAACGCCTCCCGGTCGCCCAAATTCCCGCCCAGTCCGATGTGCACGCGCATGGCGCAAAAGTACGCGGGCTATCGGGAAGGTGTAACTTTTTTTGGCCTGTCGCGTCGTGCAAATGCAACCTAAATTGCAGCACCCAATTCACCACACCATGTCCTTCGGTAAAAACGTCCTGTCCAGCTTTGTTGGATCCACGGTGGCCCTGCTGGTCGCCGGCACCCTCCTGATTTTCATCTTCGTTTCGGCCCTCATCGGCGGGTTGGTTTCGGCCTTCGCGGATGGCGAGTCCGGCTCCAGCGAACTCGACTTGCCCGAGGCGAGCGTCCTCCAAGTCCGCTTCGACCAAGCCATCGTCGAGCGCGGCGAGCAAACGCCCACCCTCAACATCGGCAACTTCAACGCCGAGATGCCCATGGGCCTCGACCAAATCCTCAACGGCCTCGAACGCGCCGCCGAAGACGAGAACATCCAAGGCATCGCCCTCAACATCTCCTCCGTGGCCGCCGCTCCCTCCACCTTGCTCGACCTCCGTGAAGGCCTCGAGCGCTTCAAGGAATCCGGCAAGTTCATCCTCGCCTACGCCGAGACCATGACCTTGGGCGCGCTGTACCTCAACTCCGTGGCGGACGAACTCTACTTGCACCCGAACGGCGGTGTGGACCTCTCGGGCATGCGCCTCCAGACCACCTACTACACCGGCATGCTCGAAAAGCTCGGCGTGGACGTGACCGTGGTGCGCGGACCTGACAACGAATTCAAGAGCGCCGTCGAACCCTTTATCCGCAAAGGCATGAGCGATTCGAACCGGGAGCAGCTCACCGCCCTCCTCGAAGACATGTGGTCGGAAATCCGCCGCGGCATTGCCGATGGATGCGGCGTCGCACCGGATCAGGTGGATGCGATGGCCGAGAGCCTGTCCTTGCGCGTGGCGGAGGACGCCGTGGCCCTCGGGTTGTTCGATGGCCTGCTGTACGCGGACGAGTTCGATGCCCTCATCGAGGAGCGCTTGGAGGAGGAACCGGAGTACGCGTCCTTGGGCGAGTACACGTTGCCGGAGCGCCTGTTGGGCAAGTCGATGGGCCAAATCGAAGAGCTCGTCGCCCTCCTCGAAGAAGCCGAAGACGACCTCGATGACACCACACTCGGCGGCGAAGTCGCGGTGATTTACGCCGTCGGCGGCATCGAAAGTGGTGAAGGGGACAGCGAAACCATCGGCTCGGAAACGCTCGCCGAAGCCCTGCGCCAAGCGCGCGAAGCCGAGGACGTCCAGGCCGTGGTGCTGCGGGTGAACAGCCCGGGGGGATCGGCGTTGGCGAGCGACGTGATTTGGCGCGAAACCCAGCTGCTCAAGGAAGCGGGCAAAACGCTGGTCGTCAGCATGGGCGACTACGCAGCCTCCGGCGGCTACTACATCTCTGCCGGCGCGGACCGCATCTTCGCGAACCCCACGACCATCACCGGCTCCATCGGCGTCTTCGGCATGATCCCGAACGCCCAA
>CAYMHW010000124.1:0-4041 GCA_964390365.1 uncultured Comamonadaceae bacterium
GGCGGTAGGTGCAGGCGACTTCTTCGAGGCGGGTGCCGTTGAGTTGGTAGGCGAATGGCCGGCCTTCGGTGAGCGTGCCCCAGGTGCCGAGTTGGTGGAGGAGGGTGCCGTCGGGAAGCAGGCGGGGGGTGGCGCCGGAGTGGTGGAGCGCGATTTGGCCTGGATCCGCGCCGGGGGCCAAATAAAACGAGTACTTCAACCGCCGGTCGCTCCGCAACTCGACCTCAATCCCCGGCCAGGCCTCCCAACGGGCCGCCGCCGCAGGGTGCAGGCCGATTCCCCAATGCGCGGGGTCGGCGCCGTGGTAGTGATTGACGATTTGGTCCGAAGAAACGTCTTTCCACTCCACATCCGCCGCCGCGGCCCCCTCCAATTTCACCCGCCAAACATGCTGCTCCAGCCGCCCATCCGCCGGCTCCTCGTGCCGCGAAACCGCATCGTAACCCGCCCCCCGGAGCTGCGCCGTCCACCCCGCTTTCTCGAGCCAAAACCACCCCTTGTCGAAATCCATTCGCCCCGTCACCTCCTCCGGCCACTGCCCGCCGTTGGGCACAAACCGCGGCGATTCCGTCGGATGGCCCGCCCGAATCACTCGCTGAGCCGCCGCAACGCGCGGCCCGACGAGCAACAAGAGGACGACCCAAATGAATCCAACGTGGAAATCGTTCATGCCATCAAATAACGACAATCCCACGCGAAGGGTTGCCTTAAACGCGCGTTAATTCACCACTCAGGGACCCACCAAAACCCCTTGAAATCAACTCAATTGGTCCGCGAGCAAACGCATCTCAATCACCGGACTCATCTTCTCGTGGAGAATCCGATAGACCGCGTCGGCAATGGGCAGGTGCACTTGGAACCGCTTGTTCATTTGGTAGATGCCCTGGGCGCCGTTGTACCCTTCCGCCACCATGTCCATTTCCATGATGGCCCCTTTGACGCTGTAGCCCTTGCCGATCATCGTGCCGAGCGTGCGGTTGCGGCTGTGCGGGCTGTACGCTGTGACCAGCAGGTCGCCGAGGTAAGGGCTGCCTTTCACGTCTCGGTCCAAATGATGAACCGCCGACAAAAACATCTTCATCTCCTGCGACGCGTTGGAAATCAACACACTCAAGAAATTGTCCCCGTACCCCAAACCGTGCGCAATCCCGGCCGCAATGGCGTAGACGTTTTTCAGCACCGCCGCGAGTTCCGCTCCGATGACGTCGTCGCTGATTTGGGTGCGGATGTAGCGGGTGGCCATCACGTTGGCGAGCATGCGCGCGTGGTCCTTGTTCGGGCAAGCGATCGTCAGGTAGGACAGCTTTTCGCGCGCCACTTCTTCGGCATGGCAAGGTCCCGCAATCATGCCGATGTTCTCGTACGGCGTGCCGAACTCCTTGTGGATGTAGCGGGCGGGGATGCTGTCGTATTC
This sequence comes from uncultured Comamonadaceae bacterium, assembly GCA_964390365.1. Classification (GTDB taxonomy): domain Bacteria; phylum Bacteroidota; class Bacteroidia; order Flavobacteriales_D; family Sanyastnellaceae; genus JALQTD01. The sequence continues at coordinate 1,415 of CAYMHW010000124.1, forward strand.
GACCACCATGCCTTTGATGGCGGAGAAAATGACCTTGTCTGCGAGCCGTTGGGGTTTCGCTTCCCGGATCGCGGAATCGAAGTGGATGGAGGGAATGGCGAAAATCAGCACGTCCGAAGCGTCGATGACCTCCTGCATATTCGTCGAAACGTGGAGCTGCTGGGGGTTGAAGGAGATGCTCTGGATGTAGTGCGGATTGCGCCCGAACATGGTCAGGTATTCCGCGGTTTCCTCCCGCCGCACCCACCAGTTGAGCTCGTCGATGTTCGTCAGGAGCATCTTCGCGATGGCCGTCGCCCAGCTGCCGCTGCCGAGGAGTCCGATTCGAGGGGAGTTCGCCATGGGGTGCGAAGGTAAGCAAAGGGCGATGTGCGTGGATTTGGCCTGACCAAACCCGCTTCCAACTCACCTTTGCAAGCTACCTTTGCAGCTTCAAAACGCGATTCCCCCGATCATGAGCGACGATTTGTTGAAGAAGGTCATCAGCCATGCGAAAGAGTACGGCTTTGTCTTCCCCTCGAGTGAGATTTACGATGGCCTGAGCGCGGCCTACGACTACGGCCAACTCGGTGCCGAACTGAAGAACAACATCAAGCACTACTGGTGGACGGCCATGGTGCGGATGCACGAAAACATCGTGGGCATCGACGCCTCGATTTTCATGCACCCGACGACTTGGAAGGCGTCCGGCCACGTCGATGCGTTCAACGATCCGCTCATCGACAACAAGGATTCGAAGAAGCGGTACCGCGCAGACGTCCTCATCGAGGACCACATCGAGAAGATCGAAGCGAAGAACCGCAAAGACATCGAAAAGGCGGCCAATCGCTTCGGGGATGCCTTCAACGAAGCGGAATTCCGTTCAACAAACGACCGCGTGCTGAAACGCCAGGAAGAAATCGACCGCATCAACTCGGCGTTCAAGACCGCCATGGAAGCGGACGACCTCGCCGCCGTGAAGGCCCTCATCGAGGAGCTCGGCATCGCCGACCCGGAAACGGGCAGCCGCAACTGGACCGACGTCCGCCAGTTCAACCTGATGTTCAAGACGGAACTCGGCGCAGTCAGCGGCGATTCGGGCATCATCTACCTGCGCCCGGAAACCGCCCAGGGGATCTTCGTGAACTACTTGAACGTGCAGAAGAGCGGGCGGATGAAGCTGCCGTTTGGCATCGCCCAAATCGGTAAGGCCTTCCGCAACGAGATCATCGCGCGCCAGTTCATCTTCCGCATGCGGGAGTTCGAACAAATGGAGATGCAGTTCTTCGTCAAGCCCGGCACGCAAGGGGAATGGTACGAATACTGGAAGGCGGAGCGCCTGAAGTGGCACAAAGCCCTCGGTCTCGGCGAAGACATGCACCGCTACCACGACCACGTCAAGCTGGCCCACTACGCCGACGCCGCCTGCGACATCGAGTTCAACTTCCCGATGGGCTTCAAGGAGCTCGAAGGCATCCACTCGCGGACGGACTTCGACTTGCGCTCGCACGAGGAATACAGTGGCCGCAAGCTTCGGTATTTCGACCCGGAGACGCAGGAGAGCTACATCCCCTACGTGGTGGAAACGTCCATCGGCCTCGACCGGATGTTCCTCGCGACCCTGAGTGCCGCGTACCAAGAGGAATCGCTCGAGGACGGGTCGCAACGGACGGTGTTGCGGATTCCGGCGGCTTTGGCTCCGGTGAAAGCGGCGGTGTTGCCGTTGTTGAAGAAGGATGGGCTGCCGGAAAAGGCGCGGGAGGTGTTGAACTTGTTGCAGCTGAACCACAACGTCCAATACGACGAGAAAGACGCCATCGGTCGGCGGTACCGCCGGCAGGACGCCATCGGAACGCCGCTGTGCATCACCATCGACCACGACACGCTCAACGACGAGGCGGTGACGGTGCGCGATCGGGATGCGATGACGCAGGAGCGCGTGGCCATTGCCGACCTCGCTGCTGTGGTGGAGAAGAAAGTGGGACTCGCGACGTTGTTCGCTTAATTCAAACTGAAATGAACTTGACTGAACTGGAGTTGGAAGGCCGCCGGGCCTTGATTCGCGTCGATTTCAATGTGCCGTTGAACGAAGCAGGGGAAGTGACGGATGATACGCGGATCCGTGCCGCCATTCCTACGATTCAAACTGTATTGAAGGAAGGAGGCTCGGTGGTGCTGATGTCGCATTTGGGTCGGCCAAAGGGCGTGACGCCGGAGTTCAGTTTGAAGCAAATCCTGCCCACCTTGGAGGGCTTGCTCGGTTTGAAGGTTCAATTCGCGGCGGATTGCGTGGGCGACACCGCCCTCGACGTGACGCAATCCCTGCAACCGGGGGAAGTGGCCTTGCTCGAAAACCTCCGCTTCCACCCGGAAGAAAAGGCGGGCGACGAATTCTTTGCAGGCCAACTCGCCGAAAACGGCGACGTGTACATCAACGACGCCTTCGGAACGGCCCACCGTGCCCACGCCTCGACCGCCGTCATTGCGCGGTTCTTCCCGGAGGACAAGGCCTTCGGGCTGCTGCTCGCCGGCGAAGTCGACGCGTTGAAGCGCGTGCTCGAAGCCCCCGTGAAGCCGTTGACGGCCATCATCGGCGGCGCGAAAGTGAGTTCGAAGCTCGGCATCATCGAACACCTCATCGGCCGCGT
>CAYMHW010000125.1:0-3978 GCA_964390365.1 uncultured Comamonadaceae bacterium
AGCGGCGAAGGGGCCGACGAGCTCTTCGGTGGCTACCTCTACTTCCACATGGCCCCGAATGCCCGCGAATTCCACGAGGAGAGCGTCCGGAAGGTGCTGGGGCTGAACAAGTACGACTGCGCACGGGCGAACAAGAGCATGATGGCATGGGGCATCGAAGCGCGCGTGCCCTTCCTCGACACGCCCTTCTTGGACTACGCGATGCGCCTTGACCCCGAAGCGAAAATGGGCGGACAAGGCCGCATGGAAAAAGAGGCCATTCGGAAGGCCTTCCCCAACCTGCTGCCCGATGAAATCCTCTGGCGCCAAAAGGAACAATTCTCCGATGGCGTGGGCTACGGCTGGATCGACGGCCTGCGCGACCACGCGGAAGAAAAGGTCTCCGACGAGGCATTCAGCCGCGCCGCCACCCGGTTCCCCATCAACCCGCCGGCCACGAAAGAAGCGTACTTCTACCGCACCATCTACGAGCGGCTGTTCCCTTCGGCCGCCTGCGCGGCGCTCGTCCCCGGCGGCAAGTCGGTGGCGTGCAGCACGGAAAAGGCCCTCGAGTGGAGCGAAAGCCTGCGCAACGTGGTCGACCCTTCGGGACGCGCCGTACAAGGCGTGCACAAGAACGGCTACCAATCGTGACGTAAATTTGGGCGCATGAATGTGCGCACGATTCTCCTCGCCAGTGGGTTCGCGGCATGCGCCACGCTGTCGACGGGCCAGACGCATCGAATCGCCACCGGGGACTGGGACGCTTTGGGCTCTTCGCACCCGGTGTTGCGGTTTTTAGCAACGGCGGATGCATTCGGCAGCAACGCCGTCGTCGACCTGGAAGCGAATGCTCCGTTGGCCGCTTCGGTGGCGAATTTGGACTCGGTGGACCACGTGCTCGTCATCGACGACGTGGATTGGGCCGGGGTGGAAATTCCCGCGGGCGATACGGTGGCGTTCGAGTGGCCTGCCTTGCCGATGGGCTCTTACCGGTACCACTTGGATGGCGAGCGGGGGAACTACTTGCAGGCGAGCGGCGTCTTGCGATCGGGCATCGATGCGGAGCATGCGTTTGTGTGGCACGTGGCCGATTTGGAGGCGGCGGTGTTGGACACGGTGGCGGCGGGGGGCGCTTGGAATGCGGCCACGTACACGCCCGATTTTTTCACCATCAATGAGGCCCATTACCCGCACACGTTGGACGATCCGCGGGCTTTGGTGAGCGTGCAATTGGGCGATTCGGCCATCATTTCCGTCGCGAATGCAGGCCAAATGGACCACGTCTTCCACTTCCACGGTTTCCACGTCGAGATCCTCCAATCCACCCGCTCACCGGAACGGGTGGGTTGGCTCAAAGACTCGGTCCCAGTTCGCCGCGGCGAAGGCCTCACCCTCCTCCTCGTTCCGGACCAAACCGGCACCTACCCCGTCCACGACCACAACCTCATTGCGGTCACGAACGCGGGCTTCTATCCCGGCGGCATGCTCACTCAAATCATCGTCTCGCCATGAACCGGTTCGCTCGCATCGCCGCCCTCGCCGTCGCCGTTTGGCCCCTCGTGGCCGGGGCGCAGTTTTCGCCGCCCCCGTTGCTGTTCTCGGGGATGGACGGGGAGCACCTGCTGGACGACGGCACGCTGTTGCCGTTTTGGGGGTACGGGTACGTGGCGGACGGGTTCATGACGCTGCCTGCACCGGTTTTGGTCTACGAAGCCGGTGGCAATTATGCGATCTCCTTCGTCAACGACAGCCCGGAAGGCCACACCATTCACCTGCACGGCCTCGATGTGAACCAAAGCAACGACGGGGTGCCGAGCACCTCCTTCACGGTGATGCCCGACCAAGAAGCGAGCTACGCCTTCGCGGCGAACCACCCGGGCACCTACCTGTACCACTGCCACGTGACGACGACGCTGCACCTCACGATGGGGATGTACGGGATGTTGCTCGTGACGCGGCCCGATGGCACGCTTTGGGAAGGCGGGCCGGCGTATGACCGGGACGTGCCGTTGCTGTTCAGCGATTTGGACCAGTCCGTGAACGAAGCGCCGACGGCGGCTTACCCTTTTCATACGATTCGCCCCGACTACTTCATGGTGAACGGCCTGAGCGGGAACTCCTTGACGAATTCAGACGAAGTCGCCGCAGCGGTCGCCGGAGAGCGCGTGGCGTTGCGGCTGGCCTCGATGGCTTATGCGCAGGTGACGTGCCATTTCCCGAGCGCCTGGAACGCGGAAGTGGCGATGTCGGATGGGCGGCCGTTGCCCACGACGCTGTCGCCGGACAGCTTGGTGCTGTATCCGGGGGAGCGCTACACGGTGCTCATCGATGCGCCGGAGGAAACGGGCACTGCGATGGAGGTGGACTACTTCAGCATGGTCACGGGTGCGTTGGAGTCTACCCAAATCGTGGCCCTGAACACCACCCTGACGGCCGTCGAGGAAACCCCGAACCGCCCGGAACTGCTCGCCTTCCCCAACCCCGCCTCGGATCGGGTGCACGCCGCGTTGCCCGCTGGGCGCTGGTCGGTCTTCAACGCGCTCGGCGCGGTCCAAGCAGCCGGCTGGGCAGCGGAAGGAACGTGGACGGTTTCGGTGGCCGATTGGCCCGCGGGCATTTACCTGCTGCAGCACGAAACCGGCGCCACCGCCCGGTTCGTCGTTCGCTGACTCAGCGCACCAACAACACGTGCCCAGCGTGCTGGGTCGCCCGGGCTTCGCCGCGTTGGAAGTAATTCAGCTCCAACTGCCATTGGTACAGCCCGTTTCCGCCAAAGTAGGGATCGAGGTCGGTGGGCTCTTGGGTGATTTGGCCCCACCAATGCGCATCGGGATCCTCCGTCGCGAACACCACTTCGCCCCACCGGTTCATCACCACAAGCGCGTACTTCGTCACCGGGCAGCCGAATTCCGGCTTCCACGCATCGTTCACCCCATCGTTGTCCGGCGTGAAGGCCGTGGGAACGAACAGCTCGCATGCGCAAGATTCCAATTCGATGGAAAAGGCCGTTTCGAGGGCCTGGCAGGCGTTGCTCACAGTGACGCTGTAGTCGCCATGCACGGGAAACGATTCCTGGGCCGACGTGCTGCCGGTGCTCCAGGCGTAGGCGATGGGAAACAGGTTGGGCGGCAGCGCCACGCTCAGGTGCACCGTGTCTTCCGGGCATTTCAGGTAGCTGCTGGCCAAATCCAATTCCAGCCCTTCCGCAAACGCCACCTGCACGGCATCGTAGTGAAAACAGCCATTCCACTCAGCAAACGCCGTGTACACCCCGCTCTCCGTGACGACCACTTCGGGCGAGGTCGGTCCGTGTCCCCAAGTCAACGCGGCAGCGTCCGGTAAGCCTTCCGCCACGAGCAGTTCCTCCGTTCCCGGGCACGCCAGCACGTCCTCCCCCAAATCGAACGTCGGCAACGGCTGGATGGTCACCGAGACCGCATCGGAAGCCGAGCAGTCGCCCTCGACCACCGTGACGCTGTACTCCCCCGACACCGTCGCCTCATACTGCGGGCCATTGCCGGTCCCCAGCGGTCCTGTCCACGCGAACGCATCCGCGAGGAACACCCCGCAATCCAACAGCACCGGCGCTCCCTCGCACACGAAGACATCCGGCCCGCAATTCACGGGGGGGACCGGATCCTCAATGACCTCGACGCTCGCGGTCAACTGACAGCCCGACACCGTGGCCGTCAAGGTGGCCGTCATCGGATCGTCCACCGTCCACGACGCAGTCGCGGGCCCACCGGTCCATACGTACGCATCCGCTCCCACAGCAGCCGCCAAGGTCACGGAACTCCCCGCACAGAAATGCACCGACGCAGGCAGTTCGGGATCGAACGCGGTCACCGATGCCACGCCTACCGTATCCGACGAGGCACACGCCCCCACCGTCACGGTCGCTGCCAACGCCTCCCACGCAGCGGCCGCCTCCCCATCCCAGGTCCACTCCTCCCCCGGTCCCAAATCGCTCCAAACCCCGGCCTGCAACCCGCTCCA
>CAYMHW010000126.1:0-3766 GCA_964390365.1 uncultured Comamonadaceae bacterium
CTCGATGATTGGGGCGCGCCGGAGGCCCATCCCATGCTGCTCGTTCCGCAAACGTCGGAGGCCGGGCGGCTCGTCTTTCGGCTCGTTCAGCCGTTCGTGGTGAGCGGCCGCCTCGGGGCGTTGCCGAAGCGCTACTTGACTTGGGTGGATGCCCTGACGGGCGAGGTGTTGATGCGCACGAACCAGGTTCGCCACATCGGCGGACGCGTGGCGATGCCCGCCACGGCGGACCGCCCGGAGCGCGTCGTCCGCCGCATGGGCATCGACCGGCCGGCCGCCGTGACCGTTTCCGGATCGGTGCGCGCCGAGGTGCACGCGATGTATCCGTATGAGGCGGCCGAGAACTTGGAGATGCCGCATTTGGCCTTGAACATTCCCGGCGACAACCTCTACACGGATGCCGAGGGCGGCTTCGTTTCGAGCGCCGTCGGGCCGACGAACTTCACCATTCCTTTGACGGGCCGCTGGTCCACTGTGTACACGAATGGCGTGACGCCTTCGGGGTTGGTGGCGCTTGCGGACGGGTACAACAACGTGGACATTTCGTCGATTGGCAACGTGAAGGAGCGCTCCGCTTACCGCGCTGTAAGCCAAATCCACGATCACATGAAACTCGTCTTGCCCGACTTTGATGGGCTCGATTTCTCCCTCCCCACGAACATCGACGTGGCGGGCGAATGCAACGCGTTCTATGACGGCCAAAGCGTGAACTTCTACGACGCCGGTGGCGGCTGCAACGCGACGTCCCTCATCGCGGACGTGGTTTGGCATGAATACGGCCACGCCATCAACGACTTCTTCTACCAGTCCATGGGCGGTTTCTTCATGAACGGCGCGATGAACGAGGGGTATGCGGACCTGTGGGCGATGAGCTTGGGGGATTTGGCAGAGATCGGCAAGGGCTTCAACCAGGGCAGCGAAGAGGGCATCCGGCGGTACGACCAGGATCCGAAGGTGTATCCGCAGGACCTCGTGGGCGAAGTGCACGCCGACGGGGAGATCATTTGCGGCGCTTGGTATGATACGCACCTGCTCATGGGCGGCGACTGGACGGCGACGATGGCGCTATTTGCTGACGCCTTCCCGGGGTTGCAGGCGGAAACGGTGAACGGGGACGAAGGCCAAGCCTTCACCGACGTGCTCATTGACGTCCTTCAAGCGGACGACGACGATGCGGATTTGTCCAACGGAACGCCCAACGCACAGGCCATCATCGAGGGCTTTGACCTCCATGGCATCACGATTTTCGGCTACGCGGAGATGGACCACGCACCGGTGGAGTTCGCGGACGCGGACGCGGCGATTGAAATCGAGAGCGACGCGGAAATCATCTTCCCATACAGCCTCTACTTCGATGGAATGAAGCTGCGTTACCGCACGACGCCGACGGGCGCGTGGTCGGAACTTGAGATGGTCGAAGGCGCGAACGGCTTCACGGCGGAGCTGCCCGCTCAACCGGCGGGAACGGTGGTTTCGTATTACCTGTACATCGCGGACGACTTCGGTGGGTTGTCGGCCATTGACCCGGTGGGCGCGGCGGCGGAGGAGTACCCGAACTTGCCGCACTTCACGCTGGTGGGGGTCGAGCCGCTGTTGATCAACGACTCGGATGAGTATTCGGATTTCGGGTTTTGGCAAGCGGGGGTTCCCGGCTACGACAACGCGACCACGGGGCAGTGGGAGGAAGCCATTCCGGTGGGGTCCTTCGGCGTGCCGGGCGATCCCGCGACCATCGCTGCGCCCAACGTCGACCACTCCTTCGGCTTGGCGGGTTTCGCTTTCGTGACGGGGGTGAACCCGGCGGGTGGCAGCATCGGGGCGAACGACGTAGACGCGGGGCACACGACCTTGCAGTCTCCGGTCATCGATTTGACGCCCTACCAAGAGCCGGTCATTGCTTACTGGCGCTGGTACTGCAACGCGCCGTACTCCGGGGCGAACCCGCGGAGCGATTGGTGGCAGGTGCAGCTTTCGAACGACGGGGGCGCATCGTGGACGTACCTGGAGAACACGCTGCAGCAGGATTTGTCTTGGCGTCGGAATGCCTTCCGCGTGGCGGATTGGATCGAGCCTTCGGACGAGTTCGTGATGCGGTTCATCGCTTCGGACAGCACGACCATCGGGGAATACCTCGACGGCGGGTCGCTCGTGGAGGCAGCGTTGGATGACATCGTGTTGTACGATTTGGCGAGCGGGGCGAACGTGGAAGGGCTAGACAAATCGGTGGCGATCGCCGTGTTCCCCAATCCGGCAAGCGATCGGTTCACCTCGACGGGCTGGTGGGCGGCGCATTCCGTGCGCCTCATCAACGGCCTCGGCCAAACCGTGAGCACGTGGCAAGCCGACGGCCTCGGCCAAGTTCAGGTCCCCGCAGCAGGGCTCCCAGCGGGCGTGTACTGGCTGGTCGGGTACGACCGGAATGGCGTGCGCCGCTCAGCGCCCGTCCAAGTCGCGCGGCCTTAAACTTCGGCGACGCGTTCGGCGGCCACCCAGCCGACGCTCCCGTTCGCGAATTCGAGTTCGATCCAATCGCTCGTCCGGGAGAGGATGCGCCCCTTCGTGCCTTCATGCAGGATGAACAGAACGAGGCTATTGCTCGCCTGCGGCGCGTTCCGGATTTCGGCCGTCGGGGTCAGGATGACCGCTTCGTGGCTCATGTCGTCGCGGTGAAGCGTGGCGGAGAACAGGAAGCCCACGCCCACGCTCAGGGCGAGCAGCACCGACGCCATCGTGGTCGCGATGCGGCGCATGGCGTCTTCGCGGGCCATCAGGCGCCACGACAGCGCCCCGAACCCGCCGAGCCACAGCACCAGCAGCGTCACGGCCCAAAATCCGAGCCGCCCTTTCGCCACCACGCGCTCCCACAAGTCCCGCAATCCCTGCGTCGGAAGCGGTTCGATGCGGTCGGTCACTTTCGTGTTGGCGAGTTGCAGGTTGGCGCGTGCGTCCTCGTTGTTGGGGTCGAGTTGCAGCGCGCGCTCGTAGTGGAGAATGCTGCGTCCGATTTGGCCCAGCTTGAAGCTGGCATTGGCCAAATTGTACTCCGCCTCAAAGCTCCGGCACTCCACCAACACGGCCTCGTACGCCTCCGCCGCCTCGGCAAACGCCCCCGCCTCATACGCGGCATTGCCCGCTTCGAACTGCGCCTCACACGTCGGGCTCGCCACCGCGGCGTTCGCGAACACCAGGGCGCAAGCGATCATTCCGAGCTTCTTCATGATTTCCATTCTTTTTCGGTGCGGTCCACCAGGCTCACGGCTTGGTCGTACAGGGATTGCGGCGACCCGGAGGCGCTGGGCGCGTAGCGGGCCAAATCCACCGCTTCGAGCAGGGTCTTCCAGTCCGCTTGGGTGCTCGGGGCTGCCTGGCCGAGGGCGGTCAGCGCGCCGTTGCGGGTGTACTGGCTTTGGCTCCAGCCGAGCTTGGCGATGAGGTACGCTTCGAGGCCGTGACCGAGGGCCATGTAGAACTTCGCGGGGTAGTTGATGGCCTTCTGGGCTTCGCGGAGTTCTTTGCGGATGCGGGATTTGGCCTGCCGCTTGCGCGTGCCCTTGATGTCGCGCGCCTCCGCGTCCTTGCGCCGTCGGTAGGCCCAAAGCAACAGCCACTGCACCGGCCCCAACGCGAGCCCCGATGCGAGGCCGACCTTCATCCAGCCTCCGGCACTCAGCGGCACGAAGCGGTCCGCCTCGAGCTGGATGTACCGGATGTCCTGGTTCAGGATTTGGATGTCGGACTTGGAATTGTACGACAGCGTGGCCGAAGG
>CAYMHW010000127.1:0-3726 GCA_964390365.1 uncultured Comamonadaceae bacterium
GGTGCTGGCTTCGGCGTCGGGCGCGGGATTGGCCGTGGCCGGGTTGCTGCTCCAAACCTGGTTCCACAACCCCCTCGCTGGCCCCTCCGTGTTGGGCATCTCGTCCGGCGCCACCCTCGGCGTCGCCACCGCCATCCTCGGCGGAACGGCGGCGTTCGCGCTGTTCGGTGCCCTCATCGGCAGTGGGGCCGTGCTCGCCGTGCTGTGGCTGGTCAGCCGCCGCTTTCAAAATCCCGTCACGCTGCTCGTTTTCGGCATGATGCTCGGCTACGTGGTGAGCGCGTTGGTGAACGTCCTGCAGGTGGAGGCTACGAAAGAGGCGCTCCAGGCGTTCGTCTTCTGGGGCATGGGCTCGTTCAGCCGCGCTGAGGGGGGCTGGACGCTCGGGGTGGTGGTGGCGACGCTCCTCGGAGGCAGTTGGGCATGGTCCCAGGCCAAATCCCTCGACGCCTGGACCCTCGGTCCCCTCACCGCTTCGAGCATGGGCGTCTCCGAGGGCAGGATCCGAACCGGGGTGGTCCTCGCGACCGGGGCCATCGCATCGGTGGTGACGGCGGCCTGCGGCCCGATCGCCTTCGTGGGCGTGGCCACGCCGCACCTCGTGCGCATGGTGCAACGCGGCCGAACGCACCGCGCCCTGCTCCCCAACGTCGCCGCCGCGGGCGCCACGCTCGCCCTGTTCGCCGATGGCCTCGTGCGCCTCTCGGGCGGGAGTTGGCCACTGAATGCCGTGCTGTCCATCCTCGCGGGGCCCGTCATCGTTTACGTGTTGCTGAAAAAAACCTGGACGCCATGAATTGCGTGTTGTCGGGGCTGGTGTGCGGGTACGGTGGGCGGCCGGTGGGGCCGGTCGGCGATCGGGTTTGGTCCGATGCAGGCCTCCACGCCCTCATCGGCGCGAACGGCGCGGGCAAAAGCACCCTCATCCGAACCCTGGCGGGGCTGCAACCGCCCATCGCGGGAACCGTCCACCTCGGCACGGCGGACGTGCACCGCATGCGACCGGCGGCCCGCGCCCAGCTCGTGGCCTTCGTGGCCAGCACGCCCCCCGGCGCCAGTGGACTCACCGCCGGTGAAGTGTTGCAGCTCATGGCGGCCACCGATTCCCAGCGGCGCCAGGCCCTGGAACGCTTCGGCGATTCCCGCTGGTGGGACGTGCGCCTCAGCGAGCTTTCCGACGGCCAACGCCAGCGCGTCATGCTCGCCCGCGCCTTCCTCCAAAACACGCCCTGGATCTTGCTCGACGAGCCCACGGCCTTCCTCGACGCCGCATCCCGCCGCAAGTTGTTCGGTCACCTCAACGAGCTCGCGGCGCAGGGCAAGGGCATCGTCCTCACGACCCACGACCTCCACCTCGTGCACGGACAGCCCGCACTGAAAAGCGTGAACGCGCTGGGAAGTCAGTGGCTGGAGCTGCCGACGGATGCCTCGGTTTCCGTTTGGGAGGCCGCCACATAATTTGTCATTTTTTTGACGCATTGCCGGCAAGGGGAGGCGTAATTTTGCTGCATGTCGTTTCTCATGCGGATGGTGGTGACGTTTTTGGTGATGGCGGCCATCATTTCGGTGGTGGAGTGGATGGCTTACCGTTCGCTGGAGCGGACGTGGTCGGAGGCGGCTTTCTGGCCGGTTGTGCGGAAGGTTTGGTTGGGCCAAATCCTCGTCATCAACCTCCTGTTCACCCTCACCAGCTTCACTTGGCCGTACTGGCGACTGACGCATCCACAAGTATTTACCCTCCTCGCGGCGCTGTTCATCGTCACCATCATTCCCAAGGTCATCCTGGCCGGTTTTCAAGTGATCGAGGACGCGCGGTGGATCGTGAGCCGGGGCGTTCAGGAAGTGACGAAGGGCGTTCAGCCCATTCCGCGCGCCACCTTCCTGTCGTACATCGGCCAAGGCGCGGCGGCGTTGGCTTTCGGTAGCTTCCTGTACGGCGTGACGTGGGGCAAGTACGCCTACCGCGTGGAACGCCACCGGCTCGGGATTCGGGGCTTGGGCGAAGGCTTCCGGAACTTGCGCGTCGTGCAGCTCTCGGATGCCCACCTCGGCTCCTTTCAAGGCACGCCCGAGCCCGTGTTGGATGCGCTTCGGAAGGTGCAATCGCTGAATCCGGACCTCATCTTGTTCACGGGCGATTTGGTGAACTTGTTGGCGGAAGAAGCGGAACCGTGGATCGATGCATTCGCTGCGCTGGAAGCACCGCTGGGCAAATTCAGCATCATGGGCAACCACGACTACGCGGACTACGGCAACATGACGGACGCAGAGCGGCAGGCGAGCGTGGATCGGTTGCATGCCATTCACGCGGAGATGGGCTTCCGGCTTTTGCTCAACGAGCACGAGGTGCTGAAGCGCGGAGGCGATGAACTCGTCTTGCTCGGCTTGGAGAATTGGGGCGTGGGCTTCCGCCAGTCGGGGGACTTGAAGAAAACGATGGACGGGTCAGGGGCAGAGCGCCGTCCGACCATCCTGATGAGCCACGATCCCACGCATTGGGAACAACAGGTCATGGGGGGCAAGGCGCCCATCGAGTTGACGTTGAGCGGGCACACCCACGGGATGCAGATGGGCATCGAGGTGCCGTGGTTGGGCATCAAGTTCTCGCCGAGCAAGTTGCGTTACCGGCGTTGGGGCGGCATTTACCAGGAAGCGGACCAAATCTTACACGTGAACCGCGGATTCGGGGTCCTGGGCTTCCACGGGCGCGTGGGCATGCCGCCCGAAATCACGTTGCTCGAGCTGGAGCCGTCGGATCGGACCGCGGCGTTGGAGCCGTCGGGCGGTCATCGGAATCCAGCGGAGGTGGTGTAACTTCGCGGCGCGGGAGTGCGGGGTTTGGCCTGCGCAATCTGCACCTAAAACCACCACCATGTCAGACGATAAGAAGGTCATTTTCAGCATGCACCGGGTCAACAAAGTGACCCCCACCGGCAAGCACATCCTCAAAGACATCACGCTCGGCTTCTACTACGGAGCGAAAATCGGCATCCTCGGTGCGAACGGCGCCGGTAAGTCGACGGTGATGAAGATCATCGCGGGGTTGGACGATGCGTACACGGGCGATGTGACGTGGTCGCCGGGCTTGAAAGTGGGCTACTTGTCGCAGGAACCGCAGCTCGACGAATCGAAGACTGTGCGCGAGGTCGTGGAAGAAGGCACGCAGGAAATCGTGGATGTGCTCAAGGAGTACGAGGCGATCAACGAGAAGTTCATGGACGAGGAGGTCCTCAACGATCCCGACAAAATGGAGGCGTTGATGAACCGCCAAGCCGTGGTGCAGGACCAAATCGACGCGATGGGCGCTTGGGAACTCGACACGAAGCTGAACATCGCGATGGACGCCTTGCGCTGCCCACCTGACGACGCGAAAATCGGCGTGCTCTCTGGCGGTGAACGCCGCCGCGTGGCCTTGTGCCGCTTGCTGCTTCAGCAACCGGACGTGTTGTTGCTGGACGAGCCGACGAACCACTTGGACGCGGAGTCGATTGATTGGTTGGAGCAGCATTTGGAGCAGTACCCGGGCACCGTGTTGTGCGTGACGCACGACCGCTATTTCCTCGACAACGTAGCGGGTTGGATCCTCGAGCTCGACCGCGGGCACGGCATTCCCTACGAAGGCAACTACGCTTCGTGGCTCGAGCAAAAGTCGAAGCGCCTCGCTCAAGAAGAGAAGCAGGAATCCAAGCGCCGGCGCGAACTCGAGCGGGAACTCGAATGGGTGCG
>CAYMHW010000128.1:0-3706 GCA_964390365.1 uncultured Comamonadaceae bacterium
AGCTCCATGGGCACCCCCGCAATCGGACGGGTGTCACAGGATTGCACAACGAGCTCCCACGTCGCGTCGACCATCGGCATGTCCAACTTGTAGATGCGGTCCACCCAATCGCCGCGGTTCGACGACATGAAGCCCGAACCATCGGCCTCCACGTACAAGGCAAAATCGTCAGCACTCGAATTCACGGGAATGGGCAAGTGTTCGATGTGTTGCGCGCGCGGGATCCAACTGAACACGTCCAAGCCGCCCAGCCCCGGCCAGCCATTCGACGCGAAGTAGAGGGTCGAGTCGTCCGCCATGAACGGAAACAGTTCGTCCCCCCCGGAGTTGACGGTCGGACCGAGGTTCACCGGTTCGAGCCAGCCCGACCCCTTCTTTTCGCACCGCCACAAGTCCGAACCGCCGAATCCGCCCGGCCGATCGCTTGCAAAGATCAGGTCGCCTTCCGGTGTGAACGCCGCATGCCCCGTCGACCAGTGCGGATCGTTGTGATCGAAGGGCTTCATCTCGCGCCAGTCCTTGCCCAAAATCCGCTCGTAAAACACGAGCTGAAGCGCCGATCGCTTCACCGTTCGCAGGGTATCGTGCAGGGTTTGGTTCCGGGTGATTGCGATGACCTCGCGATCGGGGGAGAACGCGACGTGGCCGTCGTGGTGCAGGGTTTGGTCCAAGCCTTCGAACAAATCGCGGTTCAGCCATTGGTCCAAATCCGTGTGACGCGGCTCCGCCTCCGCCGTATCAGGAATGAACGCCACCTTCGTCCACGGCTGGTTCATCCACCCATCCACGGAAACCCCATTGGCGACCCCGCGGGTAATGAAGGCCAGTCCACCACGCCATGGGACGGCGCCATACTCCTCTGCCTCCGCTGAAGGACGGTACGTCCTCACCACGGCTTCTCCCGTATCCGCCAACATCGCCTCCACCTGAGGCCAGCTCGCGGCCAACGCATCCAAGGCGGAATCCCCTGGATAATCCGCCCGGAAACTCATCAAGGCCTTGGGCACCCGTTCGTAACCGCCGGTTCGCTTCAGCAACTCCACGTAGGTCAGCGCGTCCGCAGCGGTGAATGCGTTCAACGACGGCGCACGCAACGCATCCAGCCACCGAAGGGCCTCCTCATATTGTTCGCTCGCCATCGCCGTTTCCATCGCGGCGCGCACGGGATCGCTTGGTCCGCCCTCCCGCTCTGCCAGCTCGGCCAAATTCGCCCAAAACGGATAGGCCTCCGCAAATCGCAATTGGTCAGTCAACAAGCGCGCTCGATCCTCCTGCTGATTGCGCAAAGGCGCAAAGACCTGAGCGTGAGACTGCATGCACAAGCCGAGCATCAGCGCCAGGAGTCCATGGGACCCGAAAAGAAGTGCTACGTGCTTCATTCGTCAGAAATAACGTGGGCTTTCAAAGGCCAAACGGCGCTTCGACAAATCAAACAACAGCGCCACCTCGTGGCTGCCAAACGTTCCCGTCCGCATCCGATTGAACGGCAAATCCACCGCGTAAATCACCTGAACCTCCGGAGCAAGCTGGTACGCTGCATGAAATCCAATGGATTCGTTCATGCGGTACATCGCCCCCAAGCCCACCAGGTCCAACGCCCACGCCGTGGCCGTCCAATCCATCGTCGCCGGCGCATTCGAAGTCATTTTGAACAATCCCGTAAACCGATATGAAATCACCGGCCCTTTTTCCACCGCGTACCCGCCACTCAAGTAAAGGTGCCGCTGCAACACGGGCGAAGTCGGATCTTCAAACGCGAGCGGCTGCCGAACCAAATGCGGCATGCTCACCCCCACGTACCACGCTTCCGACCACACATACGCCCCCGCCCCGAAATTCAGCGCGCGGTCTCGGTATTGGTCTGCATACACGGCATCCCCCGGATCCTCCGCCCGCAGGTCAGAAAAGTCGTATCCGTTCGAAACGGTCCCTCCAGCCAGCCCCATAGACAGGCGGAGCGTCTCGTTCAAAGGCAAATGGTACGCCACGTGCAACAACCCCGTTGACTGGCTTCGCGCCCCCGAACGGTCTGAAGCCATGGACAGGCCCACCCCCAAATTGCGCCGCAGCAGCGGGGCATTGACGGACAGGATTTGGGTCCGCGGAGCGCCCTCAAAGCCGAGCCATTGCGCCCGGTTCACGGCATGAACGTTCAAGGTTCCGCGGCTGCCGGCATAGGCCGGATTGAAGGCCAGTGGACTGAAGGCATACGTGGAGGATTGCAAATCCTGTTGCGCCCAAACCGACACCGCACCGGTCCATGCGCAGAAAAGCAACGCGATTGTGATGCGGAGGTTCATTGAGCTGAAGTTTGGATTTCGAGGAAGCCCTTGACCGGATCTTGGGATTTCTTCTTCGTGTCGATGACGAAATAATAGGTAGCGGCAGGCAACGGTTCCCCAACCTTGCGGCCTTCGGTGAAGGTACCGTCCCAATCGTTGAGGTAGGGGGAAGCGTGGTGCACCAGATTGCCCCAGCGGTTGTACACCCAGACCTCGCTTTCGGGGTACAGGAGGATGTGGTCGATGAGCCAGCGGTCGTTGCGCTGGTCGCCGTTGGGCGAGATGAAGGTGTACGGCTCGACTTCCACCAGCGGAATGCAGGCCAAATCCCACACCGTCTCCACCGAACACCCCTCCTCGTCCTCCACAACGACTGTGTACTGCCCCGCATCGATGCCATCGATGACCGATCCATTCGGCGCCCCCACCCAATTGTAGGTGTACCCGCCATTGCCCCCTGATGCGAGGACCTCCAACAAGCCGTTTTCCTCCCCACACTCGCTCGCAATGGAATCCACCAAATTCACTTCCAACGGCGCAGGTTCCGTGACCTCGAAGTCCGCCTCATCCTCGCAGAATGAGGCATTCACCACCAAGACATTGTACGTCCCTGAAGCCAAGTCCACGGCACTCTCAGCGTCCGATACGGACGGCGTCCATTCCCACGTGAGCGATCCGGCGTTGACGTCCGAATCCACGTGTACCTGTCCGTCCGCACCCCCCGGACAACTGACGGGAAGGATTTGAGCACCTTCGATGTTCACGGGCACAGGCGGTAGCACTTCCACCGAGAATGGCGCCGAGCATCCAGAAGCGGTTTCCGTGACCCAAACCGCGTACGTCCCGACCGCATTCACCTCCGCCGAAGCCCCGTTCGGTGTGCCGAGGACTCCGGGTCCGGACCATTCAAACGTGCACGATGCGGGATCCGAGTTGCCGGTGATGGTGGCCTCGCCCGTAATGCAGTGCAATCCGCCGTTGGGCGAAACGTCGAAGGACGCATCGGGCAAATCAAACACCGTCACCTCGAACGTCGCTTCCACTTCGGGGCAATCGGCCACGCTCCCCGTGACCGTGACGGTTCCCACGATGGGGCTGTCCGTGGCGTTCGAACCCGCCACGAAATCCGGAACATCACCGGCTCCAGACGCCCCCAATCCCACGTCGGATTCATCGTTATCCCACCACCACACGGCTCCTTCTACCGGTTCCACATGCTCGACTTCAAACTCGGTACCCGGGCACCCTGCGAGGTCCGCGTAATCGGGCAGCGAGAACTCCGGCAACACCTCGACCGGCACGACCACATCCTCTCCGGGGCAGGCCACTGAACCGATGGCGACGGTGTATTCCACCGATGTGTTGGCGGAGTTCGCATTGACCAGGACGTCGTCGATGAGCGTTCCGCTGGCATCATTCGCACC
>CAYMHW010000129.1:0-3688 GCA_964390365.1 uncultured Comamonadaceae bacterium
CGGAAAGCTTGGGAAATCCGGGAGGCCAGGGCCACGTGCCCGTGTTGAATGCCCTGTTGGAGAACGAGGACTTTTGGGCGCTGTACATCAACCGGTATGCGGACTTGAGCAACACCTATTTCAGCTGCGATTACATGCATTGGGCGCTCGATTCCATGATCGCAGTCATTGAACCGGAAATGCCCCGTCACATCCAACGTTGGGGGGGGAACGTCGCCCAGTGGGAGGCCAACGTACAGGAAATTCATGACTTCATCGACGACCGGTGTGCATCGACGTTGGTCAGCGGCATGGAGGACTGTTACGACGTGGAGTCCGCCACGGTGACGGTGCTCATTGACGGCATCGGCGAGGTGGAAGTCAATACCGTGACCATCAACCAGTCCGCTTCGCCGTTCAACGGGAATTACTTCGTGGGCTTGCCGTTGACCTTGACCGCTGATGTTGGCAATGCGTTGCCGTTCTTGTTTTGGGAGGTCGTGGAGGGGGATGTGGTCTTGGCCGATCCGGAGAACCCGGAATTGGGCTTTGTCTTGCAAGGAGACGTGACCCTGATTGCGCATTTTGCGACGGATTTGGACCCGGAAATGCTGGTGTTCCAAGTGGAGCCAGCGGGCGCAGGCCAAATCCTGCTCGACGGAATCCCCTTCGCCACCTACCCCGCTAGCCAGCTGACCGACGCGGGCTACCACAGCATCGTGGCGGAAGGCGTGGACGAATGGCACGTCTTCACCGGATGGACGACAACGGGCATCAACGTTTCGCCTTCTGCGATGAGTTCGCCGGGCACCATCTTCGTCAACCAACCGGATACCATCACGGCCCATTTTGAAATCATCCAACACATCGAGGTGACCGTGAAGGTGGAGCCTGCAGGTGCGGGGACGGTCACCTTGGAGGGCGGCGTCAGCACGATGTCCGAATGGTCAGGTGGTTTGGAGCCCATCGGAGCGTTGGATGCCACGGCCACGCCCGAGCCCCATTGGGTGTTCGAGCGCTGGACGAGCGAGCAGGCGAATCCCTTCCCGGGTCCGCAGGAGCGTGAAGTGGCTTTCAACATCGAAGAATCCGACGTGATCACGGCGTACTTCACGCCCATCGAATTCGCGATTTACGTGCCGACGGCGTTCTCTCCCAACAACGACGGGATGAACGATGCGTTCATGCCCGTGGGCGAGTCCATCTTGACGGAGAACTACCGGCTCCGCGTGTTCAATCGGTGGGGCGAAATCGTTTTCGAATCGGAAGATCCAGCTCAGCCGTGGTTGGGCGAGCACCAAGGCGGCGGGCACTACGTTCCGGACGGCATTTACCAATACCACCTGCGGTTGCAATCCGCGCACAAGGACGCGCCCGAGGAGCGCTCGGGATTCATCCAGGTCATTCGCTGATGGGGCGCGTTGTCTCGCTTTGGTCGGGACCGAGGAACCGTTCAACGGCGCTGATGTATTCGGTGGCGCAGCGGAGCGATGTCGAGGTGGTGGACGAGCCGTTGTTCGGGCATTACCTCGCGTTGAGCGGTGCCGCTCGTCCGTCTCGTGAGGAGGTGCTTGCGGTGCAGTCCACGGATCCTCAGGAACTTTTGCCCGTGCTGCAGGCGCGGCCGGGCCATGACGTGTTTTTGAAGCACATGGCGTGCCACCTGCGGGGTTGGGCACCGGATGCCTTTGCGGAGCACGTGCACGTGTTGCTCGTGCGCGAGCCGGCGGCCGTGGTGGCGAGTTACCGGAAAGGAGTGGAGCGGCCGAGTTTGGAGGATTTGGGCTACGCGTGGCAGGCGTGGTGGTGGGCGGAATGCCGGCGGCGCGGCTGGCCGGTGTTCGTGCTCGACAGCGATCGGATGGTGTTGGAACCGGAAGCGGGGTTGCGGGCGCTGTGTCGGGCGTGCAGTTGGGCGTGGGAGCCGGCGATGATGGCGTGGGAGCCGGGGCCGAGGAGGGAGGATGGGGTTTGGGCCAAATACTGGTACGCCAGCGTGCACGCCTCCTCCGGCTGGGACCTCAACGCGTCCCTCCGGCCGGCACCCGAACTGACCGAGGACGAACGGGCGCTCGTGGCCGAATGCCGGCCGCATTACGACGTGCTGAAGGCGCACGCGATGAATTAACTTGCCGGACATGGCGAAATGGAATCTTCCCGACCCCCGCAACGAGGGGACGCAGGTGTGGGTGAACGGTTTGGTGCCGCGCGAGGAGGCGCGGGTGCACGTGCTCGACAGCGCGGTGCAGGGGGGCGACGCGGTTTGGGAAGGGCTGCGCGTTCGGGAAGGCGCGGTGGTGCAGTGGCAGGAGCACGTGCGGCGCTTGCGGGAGTCCGCCCGGGCCTTGGCGTTTGCAGAAGTGCCGACGGAGGACGCCGTTTGGCATGCAGTCAAGGCCACCCTCGACGCGAACGGCATGACGGACGGCGTTCACATCCGCTTGACCCTCACCCGCGGCCGCAAGCAAACCAGCGGCATGGATCCGCGGCTCAACACCTTCGGCCCCACGCTCATCGTGCTGCCGGAATACAAAGGCTACGTCTACGGCAGCGAGGGCATTCGGCTCATCTCCGCGTCCACCCGCCGCAATGCGCCGTCGTTCCTCGATTCGAAGATCCACCACGCGAACCTGCTCAACAACATCCTCGCGAAGATCGAGGCCAACGTGGCCGGCGCCGACGATGCGGTCATGCTCGACGAGCGGGGCTTCCTCGCGGAAACGAACGCGACCAACTTGTTCCTCGTTCGGGACGGCGAGCTCCTGACGCCGCGGGCCACGGCCTGCCTCCCGGGCATCACCCGGGGCTACGTGCTGCAGCTCGCCCGCGAACTCGGCATCCCCGCAGCGGAGCGCGACCTGTCCTTGTCGGAACTGTACACCGCCGACGAGGCGTTCACCACCGGTACGATGGGCGCCCTCGCGCACGTCATCGAAGTCGATGGCCGGACCCTTCCGGGGCCTGGCCCGCTGACGCAGCGCCTCCAACAACACTACGAATCCACCATTTTGCAAACGGCACGCCCCTTGAACCCATGAACACGTTCAACCTGATTTTGAAGTACCTCGCGGTTTTTGTGCTCGCCATTTTCGTGGGGTCGTTTTCCATGATGGGCCTGCACCTGTTGTCGGGTGTGATTTGGCCGGAATTCAGCCTCAACGAAATGCCGGCGGACCCGCAGGCGTTGGAGGAGTTCATGGCCGCGATGCCCCTCGGGCCGAAAGTGGCGGTGCTGCTCTCGCATTGGGGCGGGACGGTGCTCGGGGCCGTCGCGGCGGTGCTGGCTTCCGGGCGGCGTCAGGTATGGCCAGGATTGGTTATGGGCGCTTTGTTTATGGCCGGGGGCATTTACATGAACATCGAGCTGCCGGCGCCGTTTTGGCTGGAAGCCGTGGACCTCGTCGGGTACATTCCGCTCGCTTACCTCGTCAGCCGGCCGCTGGTGAAGGGCGACGCTTGAGCAGCGTGTTGAGCGTGACGGCCACGATGACGAGGCCGATGCCGGCGAGGGCGTAGCCGTTGAGCCGTTCGTCAAAGAGGAAGAGCCCGCTGAGGAAGGCGAGTACCGCGCCCACGTATTTGAAGGGCATGATGGTGCTGGCTTGGCCTTGATGGAGGGCGAAGGTCATCGCGATTTGGGCTACAATGCTCAACAGGCCCACGGCCAAAGCCAACCCCCATTCCCAACCCACCGGCGGCACCCACGTGA
>CAYMHW010000130.1:0-3391 GCA_964390365.1 uncultured Comamonadaceae bacterium
CGAACGCGTGAACGTAGTCGCAGCTGCCATCCTCGGTGTTCGCCCCTACCACGAAGTTCACCGCCTCCGGGTCGAGGCAGCCGCTGAGCTCCCACGAGCAGCCGTCCGAAACGGCTTCGATGGGGAAATAGCCGAGTTCGCCGTCGTTGAGGTCGAGGGTTTGGACCGCGGTTCCCTCGAGCAGCACCTCGACCGAGCTGCCGGGGCCCCAGCCGTCCCCCGTGGACGACTGGGCCACCAACAGCGCGCAGGGTTCGGCCAGGCACAACGTGTCGTACGTGTGCTGCCCGTAACCGTTCCATTCAAATGCGGCGAGCGCATTCCCTTCGGCGTCCTGAAGCTCCCACGCGAGCGTCGGGCTCCACAGCGAAGTGAACGTGTGCACGACCAGCTCGGTGCCGTCGCATTGCGCGCGGAGGCCGGCCACCGACAGCGCGCACACGAGGGTGAGCAGGCGCCGCGTCATCGTGAAGCGCATGAGCCGACCGAGCCGTTAACGGATGATGGACAGCCGCTGCTTCGCGCCGTTGAGCGGCCCGATGAGGTACTGCCCCGAGGCCAAATCCCCCACGTCGAGCGTGGTCATTCCCGGATTCACCCGAATGCGGCGCACTTCCCGGCCCTGCGGATCGTGGATCGCCCATTCGGCCGGCGATCCCGACCACGTGATGGTGATGCGGTTTTGGGCCGGATTGGGCATCAGCGACCAGTCCGTGGCGACCAAATCGGCGACGCCGGCGGGCAGGACGGTCAGGTTTTGGCACGAAACGCTCGCGCAGCCGTCCGCGGTCGTTTCCTCGACGCAGAGCTCGCAATCCACTTCGCTGCTGACGGTCACCGTGGCGGTGTTGCCGTCGACGGTCACTTCACCGCACGCGGAGTAGAAGTCGAAGGTGGAACCGGTTTGGCCTTCAAAGGTGTAGGCATACGTCCCACCGTTCACCACAATCGTGTCCCCACTCAGGGTGCCTTGCGGAACGTATTCGCACAAATCAAACGTGAATGGATGCGAACACGGGTCGTAATTGCACGCCTCGGGGTCCGGGCAACCCTGCACGAGCGAACTCTCGGGCACGATGTATCCGCCGTAGAACGTGTTCTCAAATCCGATTCCGTCCCAGTAGAAGTCCAAATCCCCCGCGATGTTAGAGTTGTAATTCATGGTGTCGCCGCAAACGCTCACCGTCAGCGTCTGCAAATCCGTCACCAAGATTTCAAAGCCGCCCAACGTCAAAATGTATTCGACCTCCGGGAACAGCATGAAGTACAGGGGCTGGTTGGGGGCGTCTTGCGTGAGCGGAATCGGCAGGTCATTCCAACCCGCGTAACCCGTTTCGCACGTATCGTATTCGTACAACCCGATGAAATCGTTTTCCCCCAGCGTGAAGTTCTCGGTGTCGAAGTAGACGCAATCGTCGGTGCCTGTGGAAGCCTCGTCGTAGTTGCAAGCGAGGGGGTCGTCGCAGCCCGCGACGGGGTAAGTGCACAAGTCGGGGTTGGGCATCGCGCACAGGTCAAAATTCAGCGCCGCCGGATCGCCGCATCCCTGCTCCACGTTCGACGCGGGCGCCACGTAATAGCCGATGAGCGGTCCGAGGAACCAGTAGCCGTTGCTGTAGGTGTCGGTTTGCACCCCGAGTCCCGGCAGGTTCACCGTCATCTCGTCGCCGCAAAAAGCGAAGGTGGAATACGTCATCAAGGCCAAGAATTGATCCGCCTGCTCTTGCGTCACTTCCCCTGAACTGACGGCGTATGCGAAGTACGCGGTGACGCCGGCGTCCACGACGAACTGCAGGTAGCCCTCGTCGTTGGGTTCCATTTGGACCAGCAGGTCGTTGATGGGCTGGACCGCGCACGTGGCGGCGGTGTCGAGCGCGTATTGGCCGAAAGGAATGCCCACGAGCATGCCCGCGCTCAGGTCCTGGTTTGAGGCGTTGAAGTTGCACGGCTCCGAGCCCTCGGGGTCGTAGTTGCACGCTTGGGGGTTGTCACATTGGGCCCAAACAGCGGACGAACACGCCGCAAAAAGCGCCCACAAAGCGAAGGACAATGGTTTCATGGAATGGTGGATTGGGTTGATAGGTGCGGTTAAACAAACCCCATCCCCGCGAGTTGGCAAAATCCCGCCTTCAACCTTCACTTCCCACTTGCACGCTTTTGCAGAAAATCCGCACCCTCGCGGTCCAACTGACGGCTCGCGTCATCCCGAAATTCGTCCGACCGAACTCAGCTCATGTTGTTCTGAAGGTCGGTTCTGAACGGTCCATGCTTGGAGCGCCAGCACGATGCCGCCTGCAAGCGCAGCCCACCCCGGCCCCACCGCCAACGCCATCCACACCACAAGCCCCCCGTCGGCCGCAGCGCTCCACCCCCACGGCACCCGCTCCCCGTCCCACGTCGCACCCACCCACCACAGGTTCCACAGCACCCACCCGATGCCCGCCAGCACCACCGGCATCGCCAGCAAGCGCTCAGCAAGCAGCAGCCCGAACGCGCCGACCAAGGTCACGCCCCACCGGGCCAACAGCGGCCCGAGCAACGCCCGCGGCGGTTCCGCCTCGAATTTGCGCTCCGCCCCGGTGATGGCGGGCGGTGGCACCACCCCGTCCGGCGTCCAGCCGGGAGGCGCGAACAGGTAGCGCAGCTTCAGGCCCACCGTCGGCATCGCCTGCACCCCGCGCCACAACCGCACCCACGGCTGGACTTGGGCCAGCACCGGATTGAACGTCGCCGCCGGCGTGGTGATGCCGTACGTCGGCGCCTGCCGCTCCGGCTGGAACGTCCCGAACAGCCGGTCCCAAACGATGAACACGCCCCCGTGGTTCTTGTCGATGTACTCCGGGTCGCGCCCGTGGTGCACGCGGTGGTGCGACGGCGTATTCAGCACCCATTCCAGCGGCCCGAGGTGCCGAATGGCCTCCGTGTGGATCCAGAATTGGTAGACCAAATTCAGCGCCATCGCACTCGCGAACATCCACGGCGGGAGCCCCACCCAAGCGAGCGGCCAGTAGACCCACATCATCAACAGCTTTTGGGCTGCACTCTGGCGCAACGCCACGCCCAAATTGTAGTCCTCCGACTGGTGGTGCACCACGTGGCCGATCCAAAACACGTTCACCCGATGCGACCACCGATGCGACCAGTAATAGGCAAAATCCCCCAGCACGAACGCGGCCGCAAACCCCGCCGCCGTCTCCGGCCACGCCCAATCCCCGCGCCACTCTGCGCCCAGTGCGTAGACCCCGGTGAAGGCGGCTACGGTCGCCAGCTTGGCGAGCAGGCCGGTGGTTTGGTCCATGATGCCGCACCCCAAATTCGCGAGCGTATCCCCCATCCGGTACACCCCCCGCTGGCCACGGCGATCCCACCACACCTCGAGGCCGAGGAGCGC
>CAYMHW010000131.1:0-3384 GCA_964390365.1 uncultured Comamonadaceae bacterium
GCACAAAAATCCGCTGCGTTACACCGCTGCGTTTCGCGGTCTTCTTCAGTGACTTGGTGGGGGTAGGAACAGTAGGCATCGAGCGCTTCGTTTGGAATTGTTAGAGGGAAGTTAATCGCTGGAATGCGGGAGGTGCGCGGTTCGATTCGGAATTGTAAGGGACAGGTTGTCAGTATTTTATTGTTTCGAAATCGTTAACTGGTCTGGTTTTTGATTTTTTAAGCATCGAGCGAGGCGAAGTGAGGTTGGTTCCGATAGGGAAGGGGGCGGATGGGCCTGGTCAAATGAAGGATTGAATGCTCGCGCTCAGTCCAAAAGGGTGCGCTTCATCGAGAGTGCATGGGCCGATCGGCTGAGCGGTTCCTGGTGGTCCGGGTGCGCGATTTCGATGAGGGCCTTTGCTCGATCGCGGAGGTTCTTCCCGTACAAATCCGCCACCCCGAATTCGGTCACGATGTAGTGCACGTGCGCTCGCGTTGTCGTCACGGCCGCCCCCGGTCGCAACGTCGCCGCAATTTTCGATGCCCCGTGTCGGGTCGTGGAGGCTAGGGCGATGATGGGCTTGCCGCCTCGTGAGAGCGAAGCACCGCGGATGAAGTCCATTTGGCCTCCCACGCCGGAATACTGCAGCGGCCCAATGGAATCGGCACAAACCTGCCCCGTCAAATCGACCTCGATGGCCGAGTTGATGGCCGTGACCTTCGGATTCTGGCGGATGATGGCCGTGTCGTTCGTGAACGCCGCGTCCTTGAAGCGATACAGCGGATTGTCGGCGATGTGGTCGTAAAGCCGCTGGCTGCCCATCGCAAAGGTGCTGACCACTTTTCCGGCCAAAACCGCTTTCTCCTCACCCGTCACCACCCCCTGCTCGATCAAATCCAGCAACCCATCCGAGAACATCTCGGTGTGGATGCCGAGCCGCCGGTGCCCGCCCAATTCCGCGAGCACCGCGTCGGGGATGGTGCCGATGCCCATCTGCAGCGTGGCGCCGTCCTCGATGAGGCCCGCAATGTGCCGCCCGATGGCTCGCTCCGTCTCGCCGATGGGCTTCCTTACCGCCTCGGGCAACGGCCGGTCCACCTCGACGGCCCACCGAATCTGGTCCATGTGGATGTCGCCGTCGCCGAACGTCCGCGGCACCCGCGGGTTCACCTCGGCGATGACGAGTTCGGCCGCCTCGATGGCCGCGAGCGACACGTCGACGGACGGGCCGAGCGAGCACATGCCGCGCTCGTCCGGCGGAGAGACCGAGATCAGGGCGACGTCGATGGGCATGCGCCCCGAGCGGAACATCCACGGAATTTCGCTCAGGAAGACGGGCACGTAGTCCGCTCGGCCCGCCTGCACCGCTTCCCGCACGTTGTGGCCCACAAAGCACGCAGTGTGGTGGAAGGACGACGACAGCGCAGGGGAAACGTATGGCGCCGGCCCCTCGGTGTGGATGTGGACGAGTTCCACGTTCCGCACTTCGTCGGCTCGCGCGCACAGGGCGTCGAGCAGCGAGCGCGGTGCTTGGGCGACGGAATGGACGAAGACGCGAGAGTGGGAGGGGATTTGGCCTGCGGCGGCCTCAGCGGTGGTCCAATTCATGGCCGCAAGATGCAACCTCCCTTTCGCACTCCTTGTGATTTCCATCGCGTTGCGAGGCGTACCTTGCCCTTCATGCTGCGCATTCCTTTCCTTGCCATTTTGCTCGCCAGTGCCTGCCAAGAGGTGCCCGCCCCGGATCCGGCTCCCGTCGAAGTCGCCGACTCCCGCATCCACATCGGTCCGTTCGATTTGGCGTGCGGCCCGCGGTTCATCGCGACGAAGACGCCCACGGAGCTGTTGCGGGCGACGGCGGTGTACGATTTGGTCCCCGAGGAGGCGCACTGGCAGGCGTTCAACATGACGCACATCGCGCTGACGGATTTGCGGACCGATTCGATGTGGACGGCGCCGGGCAGCGCGCTTTCGCTGACCATGCGGGACGTGTTGGCGCAGCTGCCGGTTTCAAGCGACTACCGCATCGGTGCGACGGACGCGGGCGAGTTGCACCACCCGCCCACAAGCGATCCGTTCAACGTGGTGTACTACGTGTCGGTGGTGCCGGAACAGCAGGCGACGCACCCGTTGGGACTCGACGGCGTGGCCCGTGCGGTCCGCGATGCCATCGCACCGGCCGTCGAAGCCACGGGGTTGGACGAGTACAGCGTGCAGGCGGGCAAGCTCCGCTTCACCATCGACGCCTCTGGCCAAATCGCTTCCTCCGAAATCGAGTCCACCTGTGGATTCCCCGACCTCGACGCTGCCGTCCACGAGGCGCTGCAGGCCCTCCCGTCTACCTGGTCTCCGGCCCGCAACGCCTCCGGCCTGCCGGTTTCGCAAACGTACTGCCTCTCCTTCGGCTCGCTCGGCTGCTGATGTCCGGCTGCTGCTCCATCTTCAAGGCGATGCACAATGCAAAGCCCTTTCCATCCGTTCACCGAACACCGAAAACTGAATGCGATGAAATTGAACCCCGAGCAGAACGAGGCCTTGGAAAAAGTGCGTCGGAAAGGCTACGCAGTGGTCGTCTTGACGTTGAAGAAGCGCCACGTCCTGCGACACCGCGGAAAGGATTCTTCTTATGCAAACCTGATCATTCGGGTGCTCAAAGCGGATGCCCTGCTGACGGCACTGGAATGCGAGGCGGAGGCAGATCAGATAGGAGCGTTGAGCTTGCGCGGCCAGAAGAAGTACCGCGGTTTTCTCAAAGAGGCTGGTGTTGAGTGTTTTGAAGCTGAGCACGAGGCGTTTCGCCATGCGTACGCTCTTTTGGCCATCTACCAAAGCCAAAATCGCAAAGCGAGAATCGCGGGCGAAACCGACTCCAAGCACAAAATCTATTGCATGAGAATGAATGAATCCGTTTGGGAAAACAACGGATTCAGGAAGTTCAATGCAATGCTTGATCAGCCACCATTGCATTGCTATTACGTAGGACAAACTCGAAATTCCGTCCTGAAACGACTCCAGGAGCATGTCGATCCCAATCACCAGCGAAATACGGACTGGGGAGTGAATTTCTTTCCGAAGACGAACTTGGAAGAGGAATGGATGAGTTGCCGGGACGTCGTCGACGCGTTCTCAGCCGCATCGGCAGAACGTCCCGTGCGCAAGCTTTCGCGGGGACAAGCGCTGATTGCCGAGGCCGATTTTTGCCGATGGCTGCAGGCCGAAGGTCACGCAGCCTACTTCGCTTGAGGAAAATATTGGTCGACTGACGCCGGGTTCAATCCGCCTGGAACACGCGCACGCAATCGACCACCATGGTTTGGGGGAACGAGGTCGTGGCGTCGGGGTAGCCCGGCCAGTTGCCGCCCACGGCGACGTTGAGGATGAAGAAGAAGGGCGCGTTGAAGG
>CAYMHW010000132.1:0-3005 GCA_964390365.1 uncultured Comamonadaceae bacterium
GGCACGACCATCGGGTTCTTCCAGGTGGGCGGGGGCATTGCGGGCGATTTCCCGATTTGCGTGGTGCCGATGCTGCACCAGGATTTGGGCCGAGAAGAGGTGCCGCTGTGGGCCTACTTCTGCCAAATCTCCGACTCCACCACCTCCTACGGCAGCTACTCCGGCGCCGTTCCCAACGAGAAGATCACGTGGGGCAAACTGGGCATCGACACGCCCAAATTCATCATCGAATCCGACGCGACCATCGTGGCTCCGCTCGTGTTCGGCTGGCTGCTCAACTGGTGATGGCTCCTTCCAATTCCACCCCCATGCGCCGCGTCATCAAAAACTACACGAACATCGAAAAGCGCCACATCGACTTGATTTCGGCGGCTTTTCCGGAAGGGTTTAGCGATGACGATTTGCAGTTGCTGACCATGCCCAACGGCCAGTACCTGCGCGCGCTCGAAGTCCGAACGGACGACACGGTCTACCTCTTCCGCATCGACTCGGAGATGATGGAAGTCCTCGAGGAAGCGACGGACGACGACTTCACGATGGACGTCGACAGCGAGCTGCCGGAGGACGACGAGGATTGACCGCAGTCGCTCTCAGCCTTCGGGAACGACTGCCCGTAGCGCGTGGGCGCGGGCGACGTTGATCTCGAAGTAGCTGAACGATTCCCCAACCCGGTCGCGGATTTCTCGGCGGGTGGCTTTCGGGGCGGCGCGCCACGCCTCGACGACCGGTTGAAGCCGATGCGCCGGGAGCAATTCGTCTGCCGCAAGCGCGCCCGCTTCCACCGCATCGGCAAGGTGCTGTTCGACGGTCCGCTCGCCCAACTTGCGCCGCTGCGCGATCCCTTCAATGGATGGGTTTTCGCGCCAAAGTTCCAACGTCTTCAACACCGTCGCTGCCGGACCGCGTGAGGATTTGCGCGGTTTCGGGGTGGGTTTTTTTCGGCCCGCGGGCATCTCGGTCTCCAGTCCCAATTCGGCGCAAGCGGCGGTGATGGCCTCTAAAAAGGCGTGCCCAAATTGCCGGACTTTCACTTCTCCGAAGCCGGTGATTTGGTACAAATCGTCTTCGGTCTGAGGTCGGTAGGCGGACAGTTCGCGCAGGCTGTTGTCCGGCAGGATGACGTAGGCGGGCACGTTGCGCGCATCGGCCAGTTCCTTGCGCAGCGCCCGCAACCGTTCGAACAACTCCGCGTGTCCTTCCACTTCAGGCGTGTCCTTCCGCGACGGCGTGGGTCCGGGACGCGGCTCGGTTTGGGTCAGCTCCACGCGGGTCTGCCCGCGCAACACCTCCCAGCTGCGGGCATTGAGCTTCAGCACCGGGAACCGCCCGAGCTCCTGATCGACGTAGCCCCGCTGAATGAGCTCCTTGCCGATGTCCATCCACGCGTGCTTGGCCAAATCCTTTCCCACCCCAA
This sequence comes from uncultured Comamonadaceae bacterium, assembly GCA_964390365.1. GTDB lineage: Bacteria > Bacteroidota > Bacteroidia > Flavobacteriales_D > Sanyastnellaceae > JALQTD01. The sequence goes on from CAYMHW010000132.1 coordinate 1,415, forward strand.
ACACCGAAAGCGCCCGATGCGATTCCGGGATCTTCGAAGCCGTCGAACCCCGAAGGATGTCGATGACATGCCCCAACCCATACGGCACAGGCAGCCGCGCGACCGCCGACAGGAGCTTCTGCGCTTCCACCGTGGCGTCGTACACCGTGCGTTCCCCGAGGCAGTTGTCGCAATTTCCACACTCGTCAGGCGCCTCCTCGCCGAAGTAATTCAGCAGGATTTTCCGACGGCACGCGTGCGATTCGGCAAAATCCACCATGCGCCGCAACTTCGTCAACAGCAGGCTGCTTTGCTCCTCGTTGCCGTCCACTTCGCAAAACGGTTGGAGGCGCGCAAAGTCCCCTGCGCCCCCGAATAGCAAGGCCTTACTCGGTTCCCCGTCGCGCCCCGCTCGCCCCGTCTCTTGGTAGTAGCCTTCCAGGTTTTTCGGCAAGTCGGCGTGCACCACAAACCGAACGTTGCTCTTGTCGATGCCCATGCCGAAGGCGATGGTGGCCACGATGATCGGCACTTCATCGCGAATGAAGGCCGTCTGGCGGCGATCGCGTTCGTCCGCGGTCAGCCCGGCGTGGTAGGCTACGGCGTTGAATCCGCTGGCCGACAATTCCGCCGCCAAGTCTTCCGTGTTGCGGCGGCTGAGGCAATAGATGATGCCGGACGCGCCATCTTGTGCTTCAAGGAAAGACCAAAGCCCGTCCTTCCACCCCCGCTTGGGGGCTACGGCGTAATGGATGTTGGGCCGATCGAAGCTGCTGATGAAGGTTTGGGCCCGATGCAATTGAAGTTGCTCGAGGATGTCGTCCCGCGTCAACCGGTCGGCCGTGGCGGTCAAGGCGACCATCGGCGCATTGGGAAAATGCTCCTTCAGGGCCCGCAGTTCGAGGTAATGGGGCCGAAAGTCATGCCCCCATTGGGATACGCAATGCGCTTCGTCGATGGCAATGAGGCTCAGGGGTCGTTGCTTCAATTGCTCGAGGAGCGCATTTCCCGGGGCAAACAGCCGCTCCGGTGCGATGTACAGCAAGTCCAACGTGCCCGCGAGCACCGCCTCGTACACCTCCCGCTCCTCCACATCCTCCAGCGTTGAGTTCAAAAAGGCCGCCCGAATGCCCTGCAACCGCAGCCCATCGACTTGGTCCTTCATCAGCGCGATGAGCGGCGAAATCACCAACGCCATGCCCGGTCGCACCACCGCGGGAAACTGGTAGCACAGCGATTTCCCGCCCCCGGTGGGCATCAGCACAAACGCATCGCCCCCGCGCAGGACGTGCTCGATGACGGGCGCTTGGGCGGGCCGCAATGTGCGGAATCCGAAGACCCGCTGGAGCGTGGCCGATTCGTGGGCGTTCAAGGACATGGACCAAATGTACCAACCCCTCCCCGGACCCCCCGACGCAATTTGCAGGCGCATGCAACGAATTCACAAGCGCTACGCCACGCGCCGGCTGCGAATTTTTTCAGCATTTGGTGAACGGTCGACGCGTGGAATGGCTATCTTTGTCCTCGCTTCGGAAGAAGCACCAGCATTGAGGGCATTTAGCTCAGCTGGTTAGAGCGCTACCTTGACATGGTAGAGGTCACTGGTTCGAGT
>CAYMHW010000133.1:0-2978 GCA_964390365.1 uncultured Comamonadaceae bacterium
AGCGGTAGAAGCCACCGCACTCGGTTTCAAACGTTTCTGAACGGTCTTCGCAAGCGGAGATGAGGGCCATCTTCGCGCGAACCGTGTAAGAACCGGCGTCCACTTCGTACTCCGTAGAGTCGAGGATGGGCATATCGGCTTCCATCAGGTCGCCATCGATTTCGATGTCCGGCGTGCAAACCGTGTTGTTCACAACGCGGATGATCGCCTTGTCTCCGTCGCAAACGACGGTGTCCTCACCGCAACCCGCGATGACGACGACTCCTGCAGCGAGGAGGGTGTAGAGCAATTTTTTCATGTCTTGCAGTTAATGCGTGGCGAAAATACACACGGAATTGGAACGGGCAAGGCGTGGGATGTTAAACCGAAATGTAACCTGCTGCAATTCATGCGCGTAAAGCAGGACCATGATGATGCCCAATTCTTCCTTGCACGCGCAATGGCTGACCCAAGGCGCACTGGACGTGGAGTACAAACAGTACCTGTTTTTGGCCTGGCTGCAACGGGTTCGCGAGCATTTCGATGCGGGGCGGGTGTATCCTGCGCTGGGCGAAGTCATTGAACAACACCAGTTCATGAATGCGTTCGCGCGGGCTCGTGCGGCATGGCAGGGTGGGCTAACCGGCCAGTTGACGGGCATCGACTGGGCGCACTTGACGCTCATCTTCGAGCAGGAGGAACCGATGGGCAGTCAGGAATTGGAAGCGTATTTCGAGGGGTGCCTCGCGTTTGCGTTGCCCGAATTGGACGCGGTGTTGGAGGAAGGCCGGGAGTTGTTCGACTGGATTGAGGAGCATTTGGAGGTCATGCCGGTGGGGTTGGTGCCGATTTATCGGGGGGATGGGTATGTTTTGGTCTACGATGAGAGCCAGCATTTTCTGCGCACCTACCGCTATGCCAAAAGCTGGATTCAACTCGACAACGATCGGATGATTCAACTGTCGCTCGAGCCCATCGAACAGCGGTACAAGCTGCTGAGCGAGACGTTCGAAAGCGTGAAACTGGGGCTGATTCGGCGATTCAAAGACCTGCCCAATCCCGCGACCTACTTGGTGCGCGCATCGATGGGCTTTCCGCTCAACGAGACGCTGTTGCCGATTGCCAAACGCATGCTGCTGCGGGAACTGCAGGGGCACTGAGCGGATTCCGTATCATTGAGCCATGAAAGGATGGCTTTGGGCGGCTTTGGTCGTCGGTTTGGGGTGCGGGCGTGCGGTGGCACCGGAGGCTGTGGAATTGCAGGCGGGCTGGGTGCTCGAGGGCGTAGGGCCTGCTCGGGTGCCTGGGCACGTGTTGCTCGAATTGGAGTCGGTGGGGCGTGTTCCGGATGCGTTTTTAGAGACCAACGAAGGGGCGGTCCAATGGGTCGAAGATTCGGTCTGGACGTATCGGCTGGAGCTGGTGCGGCCGGAGGGTTGGTCCTCCGATGATGCGACCTTCCTCGTGTTTGAAGGGCTGGACACCTATGCGACCGTGGAAGTGGACGGGGTCGTGGTGCTCGAGGCGGACAACGCGCTCCGGACTTGGCGCAGTGCGGATTTCCCGGCAGGCGACGGTGGGCACGAGGTCGTGGTGCGCTTCGACCCGGTGGCCGTCCGGGGCCTGGCGGCCGCAGGAGGTTCTGCGACCTTGCCTGCTGGCAACGAACCCCGACCCATCGGCGCACAGAGCAGCCCGTACACACGGAAAGCCCCGTACCAATTCGGCTGGGACTGGGGGCCGCGGCTCGCAGGGCCAGGCATCACGGGTTCGGTACGATGGGTGAACCCCGCGGCAGGCGGCTGGACGGATGCGCCCACGCCTTGGTGCGAAGTGCTGACGGCTTCGGCGTCCGCAGCGCGAGTCGCGGTTCACGGCCGGGCCGGCTGGGCGTTGAGAGGCGATTGGAACTGGGATGGCGACACGCTCGTCATCGAACAACCGGCGCTTTGGTGGCCGCGTGGAATGGGCGATCAGCCGCTCTACACCCTGCCGTGGCAGCACGAGGCCACCGGAGCGGAGCGCACGACCCGCCTCGGATTGCGCACGCTCGAGTGGGTCCAAACCCCCGACGCGCACGGCCCCCAATTCGCCCTCCACGTCAACGGCGTCCCGGTCCACGCCCGCGGCGCCAACATCGTTCCGCCGGATTTCCACGTGGCGCGCGCCGCTTCAAGATGGATTGAACCGGTGGAGCAGGCGGTGGCAGCGAACATGAACATGTTGCGGGTTTGGGGTGGCGGCATCTACCCGCCGGAGTCGTTCTTCGCGGCGTGCGACGAGGCGGGGATGCTGGTTTGGCAGGACTTCGCGTTCGCTTGTTCGATGGTGCCGGGCGATGCGGCCTTCCTCGCGAACTTGGAGGCGGAGGCGCGCGAGCAGGTGGGGCGGCTGCGGCATCACGCGTCCCTGGCGCTTTGGTGCGGCAACAACGAGGTGGAGCGGGCGTGGCACGAATGGGGTTGGCAGGATTTGTACGGCCTGCACGGGGCGGACAGCGTGCGGGTTTGGGCGGATTACGAAACGGTGTTCAATGACCTGTTACCGCGCGTGGTGGCGGAGGAGAGCGATGCGTTTTACTGGCCGTCGTCGCCCAACCGTGGGGAAGGCGGGGACGAGCACGCGTGGAGCATTTGGTTTGGGCGGGAGGAGTTCGATTACTACAGCCGGCATCGGGGGCGGTTTGCGAGCGAGTACGGGTTGCAGAGCTTGCCGGATCGGTACACCTTGCGGGAGGCGGGCGTCGAGGCGTTCGGCGATTCCGCGTTGCAGTACCGTCAGCGGAGCCGCATGGATTGGCTGGAGCCCGGGTTCGACGGGTGGGACATGATGCTGCACTTCATGGGGAAGACGGTGGGGGCGCCGGCGGAAGGGGATTTGGACGACTGGATTTTCCGAAGCCAAACCACGCAAGCCCTCGGCCTCCAGCACGCCCTCGAACGCCACCGCACGAGCGCCGGCCGCTACGCCGGTTCGCTCTACTGGTCCCTGAACGACGT
>CAYMHW010000134.1:0-1423 GCA_964390365.1 uncultured Comamonadaceae bacterium
GCCGCAGTGTTGCAGGTCACGGACATGCAGGGCCGGTCGGTCTTGAGCCGAGAGGCGTTGGTCATCAACGGGTTGATTGAAATCAACGTGGAAGGTTGGGCTGCAGGCCAATACGTGGTGAACGTAGCGGCAGGCGAGCAAGTTTGGGCAACCCAAATCGTGGTCCAGCACTGACCCCACTGAACGCATGGAAAAGCCCCTCCGCTTCACCGCGGAGGGGCTTTTTTTGTGGCTACGAAAAACGCCCGACCTCAAAGGCCAGGCGTTTTCAATGCGATCAATTCGGAATCAGCGCGCCTTGAACTGAGCAATGGCGTTGCGCGTGAAGTCGCTCAAGACGAGCCGACCGCTGATGGCCGCCCGTTCGGCGAGCAGCGCATCCCAATGCTCCGTTCCCGCCCAAAAAATCCGCTTCAGCTCCGCCATGGCCTCCGGATTCGATGCCGCAAGCCGATCGGCCAGTTCCTGCACCCCCGCATCCAGTGCGTCCACCGAAGGGTAAACGTGCGCGTACAGTCCGCGCTCCTCCGCCCATTGAGCCGAGCGCCACGACGACGCGTCGATGGCCAATTGGGACATGGCCGAGGTCCCCACCTTGCGCTCCACTGCCGGCCCCACGACAAAGGGACCGATGCCGACTGCGAGTTCAGACAGCTTCACCGACGCGTGCTCCGTGGCCAAGCAGTAATCCACCGCCGAGGCCAAACCGACACCGCCGCCCACCGCTTTCCCCTGCACCCGGCCGATGATCAGCTTCGGGCAAATCCGCATCGCATTGATGACCAAGGCAAAGCCGCTAAAGAATTCGAGTCCTTGTTCCGCAGTCTCAATGGCCACGAGTTCGTCGAAGCTCGCCCCCGCACAGAACGCGCGGTCACCTCCGGAACGCAAAACGATGACGGACGCCGCAGGATCTTCACCGCAGCGGGTGATGGTCGACGCGAGTTCGCGCAGAAGTGCCCCAGGCAAGCTGTTGCTCGCAGGGTGGCTGAATTCAATCGTGCAAACGCCGTTCGATGCGACGCTCGACTGAACGGAACCCGCGGACACCTTACGACCGGTCGTTGATGTTCACAAAAGAGCGCTGCGTCGCACCCGTGAAGACTTGGCGCGGACGGCCGATGGGCTCGCCGTTCTCCAGCATTTCTTTCCACTGAGCGACCCAGCCGGGCAAGCGGCCGATGGCGAACATGACCGTGAACATTTCCGTCGGGATGCCGAGCGCGCGGTAGATGATTCCCGAGTAGAAGTCCACGTTCGGGTACAAGCCGCGCTCCACGAAGTATTCGTCCTTCAACGCCACTTCTTCAAGGCGCTTGGCCAAATCCAATACCGGATCGTTCACGCCCAACTTCGCCAACACGTCGTCCGCCGCCTTCTTGATGATGCGCGCACGCGGGTCGAAGTTCTTGTAGACGCGGTG
>CAYMHW010000134.1:1523-2932 GCA_964390365.1 uncultured Comamonadaceae bacterium
TCGATGACCGGATCCACCTCGTAGTTCTCCGTCGGCAAACCGAACATCATCTTGAGGAAGTTCCCAACGTAGCCCAGGTCGTTCGAGGGGTAGACCGTCGGGTGGCCCATGTTGTGCTTGTACGCTTGAGCGGCCAAGGTGGGCAGCTTCGCGATGAGGCGGTGGATGGTGCGCTCGATGTCGACGTAGGAGCGGTTCGGGTTTTGGCTTTCGGGATAGAACGTGCTCAAGCTCGAAATCATGGAGCTCAGCATGCCCATCGGGTGCGCATTCTGCGGAAACGCTTGAAAGAAGCGCTTCATGTTCTCGTGCACCAGCGTGTGGTGGCTGATGCTCGTTTCGAAGTAGGCAAGTTGCTCCGCGTTCGGCAATTCGCCGTAGATCAGGAGGTAGGCCACTTCGAGGAACGAGGCGTTGTCCGCGAGCTCTTCGATGCTGTAGCCGCGGTGGCGCAGCACGCCATTTTCACCGTCGAGGTAAGTGATGGCACTCTTCGTGGACCCGGTGTTCTTGTACCCCAAATCCAACGTGATGTAGCCCGTCGAGGCCCGCAGTTTTGAAATGTCAATCGCCTTCTCGTTCTCGGTTCCAACGATGACGGGGAATTCGTACTCTTTTCCTTCCAGAATAATGCGGGCGGTCTCGCTCATGGTGTGAATTTTATCTCGGTTTCATTAACAGGCTTGCCCTCGATTCGGTTCGAATGTCAGGCCAAATTCGGTGCAAATATACAGCACGCTTCGCCCCTCGAACGTGGCGCACGTCCCCCATGAGCGCTCGGGGTCGAGAAAAGTTCTTAAAAGGTCGGCGTGAAGCGCTCCTTGTAGGCGTCCCACTCCGCTTGCCCGCTGCCGGCGTACCACTTTTCCGCGAAGTAGCGCAGGAAAATCTCGAGGTTTTGGGCGGATTTGTAGCCGGTCAGGGGCGTGATGATGTCGCCTTCGGCGGTCATGAAGATCAAGGTCGGGTAGGCGGAGACGCCGAGGGCCCGAGAGAGTTCGTGCGGGCTGTTGCGTCCGCGGGCGGCTGGGTTGAAGCCGGGATTGCTGAAGGTTTGGCCTTTAAACGTCACTTCGCCTGCCGATTCCGCATCAAACTTCACGGCGTAATAATGCTCGTTCACGTAGCTGATGAGCGCCGGCACTGTGAAGGTGTTCGCCATCATCATCTTGCACGGCCCGCACCACTGCGTGTACACGTCCATCATGATCGGACGCGGGTCGTCTTCCGCAGCGGCCATCGCCTCTTCAATGGTCATCCAGTTGATGGAAGCTTGCTGGGCATGGGCCGAGAAGCCGATGAACGCAACGAGGAGGGAGGCCAAAATCAAACGCATCACGATAGAATTTCCTGCAATATCGCAAAAGAAAAGCGCCCGAAGGCGCTTTTCGCATGATTTCACATGAAAG
>CAYMHW010000135.1:0-2920 GCA_964390365.1 uncultured Comamonadaceae bacterium
TGGACATCACTTTGTAGTCTTTTCCGAGGTATCCTTCGATGGTTTTGGCCTTCGCAGGAGACTCCACGATCACGAGGTTTGCTGACATGAATTGAGCTTTGGTCTGTGCAAAGTAACGCTGTTAATTCAGGCTTTTGCAAACGATGAGGAGCAAGAAAAGGTTGCAATCGGTCCTCACCATAGGTGGGGTGGGCAAAAAAAAAGTTCTGGGTAAAATCCTTGGAGTTCAGCCACCGTTGTTGGATGTTCCGCGTGAGCGATGGCCTTGCATTGCGCTGGTGAATTCCGGTGCCGCATCGGTGAATGGGTTGAGGTCGTGCGGTGGATTTGTCCCAAATTGCGCTCATGAAAAAGCTCCTCGGAATCTTGGTCTTGGTCAGCGCCATTGCGCTCGCTTGGTCCTCCGGGATGCTTCGTCACGTGTTCGACCTGCCCTATTCGGTGCACGAATGGCGCCAATGCGACGCGTTGTCCCAAACCCTCCGCTACCTCGAGCCCGATCGCAGTTTCCTTGAGCCGGCCATCCATTTCCAACATGCGGTGGATGGGCGAGGTGCAGGGGAATTCACAGGACTTTATTATGTCAATGCGCTCCTTTGGAAAGCGTGGGGCGAGCCGGTGCCGTGGACGTTGCGCTGGTCCCAGGGGTTGTTCTTGCTCGCCGGGATGCTGGCCCTGGCACGTGCCGTGGCGCATTGGGCGGGCGCTCAAGGGGCGGGGTGGGCCGCCGCGCTCGCCGTGTTTGCCTCCCCGTTGATTCAGTTTTACGGAGTGAATTACCTCGTCAATCCCAGCGCCTTGATGGCGGTCTTCATCGCGTGGTGGTTCGCCGCCCGCAGCGAACAGCCCGGTCGCAACGCCCGAATGGAGCTGCTTGGCGCTGCGCTGATGTTAGCACTCGCGGGGTTGCTCCGACCGACCATGCTCATCGGCGGGCTGCCCGTGTTGGTGCGCTGGTGGCGGACTCGGCCGACGTCGTGGGGGTGGGCCGGGTTCTGCGGTGGGGGAGCGCTTGCCGTCACGGTGGTGTGGGTGATTTGGGCCAAATCCTACAACGCAGCCCACGACTCCACCTACTTTCTGACCACGGTTCGCCCCTTGTGGTCCACGTCCGATGTTCAGGCCGTTTGGTTGGAATTGGTCACGGTGCGGTTGCAAGATCTGTTCGATGCAACCCTGCGGTGGGGGGTGGTGCTTCTGGCGGTGCTGACGTTCATCAAGGCGCGACGCGAGTGGGGGCGGCTTCGCCACGGTTTGCTGCTGACGTTGTTGGCGCTGCTGGCCTATGGGGTCTTGTGGTTCAGCAATTTGGATGTGCACGACTACTATTTGTTGGAAGCGTTGATGGCGGTGCCGTTGTTCGTGACGTGGGTGGCGGACGTTTGGAAGGAAGCGCGTTGGAGGCACTGGGCGATGGGGGTATTTGCCTTGGCCTTTGCTTACCAAGCGGTGCACAGCATTGCGCGGAACCAAATGAAATGGGGCCAAACCGATGGCCTGCTGGTGGAGCGCTTGGTGCCCGAAGAAGAGCGGGCCGAATGGAAATGGTTCCACTGGGATCAACGCGAACGGTGGTCCGCTTTGTCGGAGCTGCCGGAGCAGTTGGAAGCTTGGGGCGTCCCGGATTCTGCCTTGGTGCTGAGCATACCGGACGGCAGCCCCAACGTCTCCCTGACGCGCATGGGGAGGATGGGATTCACGAGTTTGTACGAAACGGGGCTCCACGCGGGGGAACGGGTGGCTTGGGCCGTGAATCGGGGGGCTGCGTACTTGGTGGTCAACCAACCGGCTCTGCTCGAACAAGGCGATTGGGGGGCTTGGTTGGACTTCCCGGTGGGCGTTCACCGCAACGTGCAGGTGTTCGATTTGCGCGCTGCTGCCGCAAGCGGAGGTGACAAATTGTCAGCCGATGGCAATTGAGTTAACTTTGCAGTCCAAGCTACCGCTCGACCATGAACGATTCGACCCACCGACCGCAGCACGCGGACGCCCTCCTTTCTGAAGAACTGCAAGGCGCGCCCACGGTCGTTCCTTCCCAACCGACCCACACGAAGAAACTGTACCTCGAGAGCTACGGCTGCCAGATGAATTTCAGCGATTCGGAAATCGTGGCGAGCATCCTTGATGAGGCGGGGTACGCCACCACGCGCAACGAAGAGGAGGCGGATTTGATCTTGCTCAATACGTGCGCCATCCGGGACAACGCGGAACAGCGCGTGCTCAAGCGGTTGACCCAATTCAAGCAGGCGAAACGCAATCGGCCGAAGCTGGTCGTGGGCGTGCTGGGCTGCATGGCCGAGCGGCTGCGGGAGAACCTGTTGGAGCAGCAAAAGCTGGTGGATTTGGTCGTGGGCCCAGATGCCTACCGCGATTTGCCCAACCTCGTGGAGCAAGTTCACGGAGGCCAAAAAGCCGTCAACGTGCTCCTCAGCCGCGAAGAAACCTACGCGGAAATCAGCCCGGTTCGGCTCGACGCCAACGGCATCACGGCCTTCATCAGCATCATGCGCGGCTGCGACAACATGTGCAGCTTCTGCGTGGTGCCGTTCACCCGCGGCCGGGAGCGCAGCCGGGATCCGCAGAGCATTGTGCGGGAGGCGAAGGAACTGTTCGATCAGGGCTACCGGGAGGTGACGCTTTTGGGCCAAAACGTCGACAGTTACAAGTGGAACATCGACAACAAAGGCCAAATCAAGAACGCCGACGAACCCGTTGTCCGCTTCGCCGATCTGCTCGAACTCGTCGCCTCCGTGCACCCCGATCTGCGCGTCCGATTCTCGACGTCCCACCCGAAGGACATGACCGATGACGTGCTGCATGCCATGGCGCGCCACGAGAACATCTGCAAGTACATCCACCTGCCCGTTCAGTCCGGGAACAGCGACGTGTTGAAGCGCATGAACCGGGGCTACACGCGCGA
>CAYMHW010000136.1:0-2857 GCA_964390365.1 uncultured Comamonadaceae bacterium
TTGCGCGGCGGTGGGCGCCGAGGATTGGCCTGAAAACCCGGAAGGCTGGTACCCCTTGGGCGTGTCGACGGTGCTCAAAGACGCCGCCGTCAGTGAAGAATGGGTGCTGCAGTTGCCGTCGACGGTGACGCCTCCGACGGCGAACGTGGCGTTGCCCGTAACGTCGTTCTTGCCGACCTCCATCTCCGGCTTGCCTGCGGGCATCGAGGCCGTTGGGAACTTCGCGCAGGCGGTTCCGGTGGATGGAGCGTGGTGCCTGGAATTGTCCGGATCCGCGACTGAGGTGGGCTCTTACGCGGTCACGGTGACGGGCACGTTCTACATTGAATTCTTCGGATCCGTCTTCCCCGCACCCGGATTCAGCTTCATGAAAGCCCTCGTGGTCACGGAAGCGGACGAACTTCCGGCCGTGGCGGGATGCACGTACGGATGGGCTTCCAACTACAACCCCAACGCCACCGTGGACGACGGATCCTGCGCCATCCTCGGCTGCCTCGAGCCCGGAGCGTGCAACTACCAACCGCTCGCGACCTTGGCTGCAGCATGCGATTACAGCTGCCTCGGTTGCACCTACCCCGACGCGGAGAACTACGATGCGACGGCCACCACGGACGACGGCACCTGCACATTCCCTGCAGGGGAGGCGCTCGCCACGTGCATGTGGGACGGCGATGGCAACGCCTACATCAACTCGAACGACTTGCTGCTGTTCCTTGGACAATACGACACCCCCTGTGACTGATGTCGTGTTCGACGTTGAATCCGTCCGCTCAACCCGTTTTCCGCGCCATTCAACGGACGTGTCATCTCCCGTCATACAACGTTTGTGAAGTCCATCTCACTCGGTCTGCACACGTCGCAACGCACTTCACGCAATTGTTCTTCCCCGAACGGAAGGTGGGGTTTAGCTTCGCTTCATGGCAGCGAAATTCCCTGGTGAAAAGCCCCGTTTGAGTCGCGGTGAACGCATCCTGCGCTGGATCTTCCGGCGCTTGGCTGTCTTTTTCCCGCCCAAACGCTGAGGCACCTACCGGCTCCTGAGGCGAAAATTCGCATTATCGGCTCTAGAGACGAAAAATTGGATTTTCGTTGAAATCGCCGATATTCGGGACATGAATGCTCCCGACACGCCTTGGGCGGTCTTGACCGGAGATGTGATCGGTTCACGAGAAGCCGACCCGCTCCGCTGGCTTCCCGCTTTGAAAGACGCCCTGAAGAACTGGGGGGATGAGCCCCGCGATTGGGAGCTTTACCGCGGCGACAGCTTCACGTGTGCCGTCCCCGCAGAAAGCGCGTTGCGCGCCGCAACCTCCATCCAAGCGGCCCTTGTGGCGCACGGCGGCGTGCTCGTCCGCATCGGGGTGGGCATCGGCTCGATTTCGCTCCGAAGCGAACGCGTGACGGAATCCCAGGGCAGCGCTTTCGATCGGTCAGGCGCTGCCTTCGACGGCCTCAAGCGAGCGCCCATCAAGTTGATCACCGGCGAACCGGAGAGGGATGCCGAGTGGAGCGTCATCCTCGGTTTCGCCTCCCGGGTGTTCGAGGGGTGGACCGAGTCCGCCGCCGCCGCCGTGGAGGTGGCGCTGCGTCACCCGGATCGCTCGCAAGGCGAATGGGCGGAGTTGCTCGGGAAGTCGCAGAGCACGGTGAGCGAAGCCTTGAAGCGCGCTTCGTTCGACGAGCTGTCGGCCATGCTTCACCGCTTTTCGGACCAAATCCCATCGCCATGAACGCGTTTTGGCTCCTCCTCGCCGCTCACGTCCTCGGCGACTTCGTGTTCCAAACCGCCGCTTCCGTCGCGGAGAAGCAGGCGAAGCGGCACCGGTCGTGGCGGTTTTGGCAGCACGTTGCGGGACATGGCGCCCTGGCCGCTTGCGCCCTCGCCCCCGCCTCCCCCCTCCTGACGATGCTCGCCGGCGGTGCCTGGATCCTCGGCACCCACGCCCTCATCGACTGGCTCAAGCTGACCGCCGACCGCACCCTCGCGCCCGATTCTCCGTGGCGCTTTCGTACCTACCTCATCGACCAAGCCCTGCACGTCGCCGCCCTCCTCGCCCTGAGTGCCTTCGTCACCCCGTGGACGCTCCCCACGCCGCCGCTCGACGCCGTGGCCGCCCTCGTGGCGCTGCTCGTGCTCAGCACCACGGGCATCGGCTATGGCATCGATGTGTATTTGGCCCGTTTCCAAATGCCCAACGCAGACGACAGCGAGGGCCTGCCCAGCGCCGGCTTTCACATCGGCATGCTCGAACGGCTGCTGGTCGTGGCCTTTGTCCTCCTCGACCTCCCCTCCGGCGTGGGGTTCCTGCTCGCGGCCAAATCCATTTTCCGCTTCGGCGACCTGCAACGCGCTGAATCGCGGCAACTCACCGAATACGTGCTCATCGGCACCCTCCTGAGCATCGGCGGCGCCTACCTCCTCGCCACGGGCTTCCAGCAAATTGCCCGTTACATGTTCTAACTCATTTGCAACCTGCGTAGACAGATCAGCGCTGTCGGACCAAATGCAAGCGCGCATTCCTTTCGATTCGGAAAGCACCATCGTTCGATTCGAGGAATTCATCCACCGCAGTTCGACAACCGGACCAAGCATCGTAATCATCAATCACCATTCGCCCACCAAGCGATAGCCTTGGAGCAATTTCGTTCAGGCAGCAACTGACCGACTCATACCAATCGCCATCTATGTGAGCCAGCGACACCGGCTCCTGAATGCTCGGCAGTGTTTCCTCGAACAACCCTTCGACCAAATGAATGTCATGGTCTACAAGCTCGATACCAAAGCGATTAAAGGATCCCTCCACCTCCTGTTTCAAATCCTTGCGGTACCCGTAGTACTCATCGCCAGCTATCCCCT
>CAYMHW010000137.1:0-2679 GCA_964390365.1 uncultured Comamonadaceae bacterium
ACATCAAGGCGGACCTCCTCATCCTCGGCAAGGCGCTGAGCGGCGGGGCGTACCCGGTGAGCGCGGTGCTCGCGGACAACGCGGTGATGGACGTCATCAAGCCCGGCCAGCACGGCTCGACGTTCGGCGGCAACCCGATCGCGGCAGAAGTCGCCGTGGCAGCGTTGGAAGTCGTGAAGGACGAGCGGCTTGCCGTGAATGCGCGGGTGTTGGGACGGCGGTTCCGGGAGGCGATGGAGGCGTTGAAGGCGGAATGCGATTTGGTCACGCTCGTGCGCGGCCGCGGGCTGCTCAACGCGGTTGTCATCAACGACACGCCCGACAGCTCGACCGCGTGGGACCTGTGCGTGGCGCTCGCCTCCAACGGCCTGCTGGCGAAACCGACGCACGGCAACATCATTCGCTTTGCTCCTCCTCTGGTGATGACGGCGGACCAAATGGAAGCGTGCATCGCCATCATCCGCAAGACCTTCCTCGAGTTCAAGCGTTGATCTGAATTTTTCTGTCCGCTGAGATTGAAATCCCCACTTTTGCCTTTATTTCTTCGGATTGCGCGTGGTGGCTGGAACAAAATGGCGTGAAAAGCGGGAATTTGGGGATTTCAACTCCAGCGACGCGAATTTTTCAAGACCAAAGCCAACAAATTAGCGGATCGCAGAGGACTGGATGAAGTCGTCCCAGGCGGATTGGAGGGCGGCCGGGTTGAGGCCGGGGAGGTGCTGGAAGGTTTGGCTTGGGAGCGCGATGTTGGGGCTGAGGTAGCGGTACTCGATGGAAGGGATTTGGCCTGTCATCCAGTGCAAAAGCTCCTGAATGGTCGCCTGGAAGGAGGCCAAAAGCGCAGGCGCCTCCGACCCCATCACCCGAGCGACCAACGCGTCCACCACGTCAGGAAGCGCGGCGAAAGCGCGGGATTGCTTGCCGTCCCCGTGCACGGCAATGCGGCCGTTCGTCAGGGCCTCGAAGAAGAAGGCGTGCACCACGGTGTCGAAACGCATCGAGCGATTCGGACCGAAAACCTGGCCCGAGCGCAATACGTGCACTTCCTTGTCCGCGTGGCGCAGCTGAGCGAAGTACTGCTCCCCGAGCAACTTCGAAACGCTGTAGCCGTTTTCCGGCGCGGGATCCGAATCCACGGTCAGGTCAGCACGGAACCCGTACACCGCGGTCGAACTCAAATAAATGGCGCGCTTGAGGTCAGGCGACGCCTCCAACGCGCGGACCACCGACAACGTGCCGAAGCCGTTGACCTGCTCGTATTGAACGTGCTGGCTGTGGTGGTACGGCTCGTCAACGAAGGCTGCTAAATGCACCGCGACGTCGTGCCCCCGACTCGCCTGAGCCACCTGCCGACCGTCGAGCACGTTGCCGTGGACGAAGCGGACCTTCCGGTAGGGTTGGGAGCGCAAGAAGAACCGCCGGTCGCCGCGCGACAACGCGTCGAAGACGGTGATTTGGTCGATTTGGGGAAGGGCATCGAGGGCGTCGCAGAGGGCGGTTCCGATGTAGCCAGCCCCGCCGGTGATGAATACGTTCATGAGGTGTGGGTGTGCAGGCCGCACTCGGTTTTCGAACTGCCTTCCCAACGGGCGGAGCGGGCGTCGGAGCCGTCCCACTTGCGGGTGCAAGGGAGGCAGCCGATGCTCAGGTAGCCTGCGGATTCGAGGGGGTGCTTGGGCAGGTCGTGTTCACGGATGTACTGGTAGACGTCGCGCGCCGTCCAGGGCAGCATCGGGTGGTAGCGGAGGATGCCGCGGTCGTCGGTTTCGAGGCGGGGTTTGCTGGCGCGGGTTGCGGTTTGGTCTGCCCGAATCCCGCTGATCCACACATCGCCCGGCCCGAGCAACGACTCCATCGGCTCCACCTTGTTCAAGCGGCAGCACGCGTCCACATCGCGGGTGTGCAGCAGCGCCCCGGAAGGCGTGCACTGCTCGGCATAGGTCCGCGTGCTGCGAACCCGCTTGAGGCCGAACCCGAGCCGCGCCTGCAAGTCGTGAGCGAAATCGTAGGTCTCCGGGAACAAGTAGCCCGTATCGATCAGGACCACCGACACGTCGGCGTGCACAGCAAGGAGGTGCAGCAGCGGGACGCTTTGGGTTTGGAAGGACGAAGTCGCGTACATGCGCCGCCCCTCCTCGCGAAACGCGCCCAAGGTCGCCGCCAAATCCGACGCGGTCGCCGCCACCAATTCCGAAAACGCCGTCATGCAGCAAATTTCGAAACGTGACTTGAGTCACACAACCCCAGGCGGGGCTTTTGACACTACCCAGAGAATCCGCTCAGAGCCAACCGTGGCTCCGCATCCACTCGTCGTTGTAGACCTTCCCGACGTAGCGCGAACCGTGGTCGTGGAACAGGCACACCACCACGTCGGTCGGCTTGAGCTGGTCCTTCAACTGCCGCAGCCCTTGGAACGTGGAGCCGCACGAGTAACCGAGGAACAGGCCCTCCTTGCGGGCGAGTTCGCGGGCCGCCAACGCGCCGTCCTTGTCCGTCACCTTCTCGAACCGGTCGATCAAGTCGAAGTCCACGTTCGCGGGCAGGATGTCCTCGCCCACGCCTTCGGTGATGTAGGAGTAGATCTCGGACTCGTCGAACACGCCGGTTTCGTGGTACTTCTTCAGGACGCTGCCGTAGGAGTCGATGCCCCAGAGTTGGATGTCCGGATTCTGTTCCTTC
>CAYMHW010000138.1:0-2622 GCA_964390365.1 uncultured Comamonadaceae bacterium
CGAACGTGCTGGCGGGCGATTACTTCGATTTGGAGCACACGTATCCGCTGTCGCGACAATTGTTCTTGGAGGACGACATTCGCCGGGTTTGGAAAGGCGGAAAGGTTCCTGGAAATCGGGTGTATTCGTGGCTTTCGAAGGAAATTGAACCCAACACACCGGGCTTTTTCCTGCCGTTTTACAGCAAGGTCAGCGTGGCGGAATTGGGCACTTACCTCGGCCACACACTGCTTCGCGACACGGACCAAATGTCCATGGCCCACGCCCTCGAGGTCCGCGTGCCGTTCCTCGACCACCGGCTTGTAGCGGCGGCCCTCGCGGTGCCCGATGCGTGGAAGGAACCGAGCACACCGAAGAAGCTCCTCACCGATGCGCTTGGTGACTTGCTGCCCGATGAGGTGACGCAGCGCAAGAAGATGGGGTTCGTGCTGCCGTGGGAACAGTGGATGCGTGGCCCGCTGAAGCCGCTGTGCGAGCGCGGGCTGGCGGCGCTGAAGCGGGTGGAGGTGCTCGACGGGGCGGAATTGGACCGGTTGTGGAAGGCGTTCTTAGCTGGCGACGCGCGGGTCAACTACACGCGCGTTTGGATGCTGGTGACGTTGGGGGATTGGATGGATCGCCATGGCATCGGGTGATCGCAAGCCGCGGGTGCTGGTGGCGGCGGAGTGGTTCACGCCGGCTTTTCGTGCGGGCGGGCCGATTCGCAGCGTAGCGAATTTGGTGGAAGTGCTGGGCGAAACCCATGATGTGTGGGTGGTGGCGGGCGCGTACGATTTGGGCCAAACCCAACCCCTGCCCGACCTCCCGCTCAACGAATGGATCGAACGGCCGTGGGGCCACGTCATGTACCTCACCCACGACCGTTGGAAGAAATCGCTGTGGCAGCAGCTCATCAACGAGGAGCTGCTGCCCGATTACATTTACCTCAACAGCTTGTTTGCACGGTTTTTCGCCCTTATACCCCTGCGCATTGCTCGCTTAAATTCGGCAACCCAAATCGTTCTTGCGCCTCGTGGGATGTTGGGACCAGGAGCGCTTGCCATCAAGTCGATGAAGAAGCGGTTGTTCCTTTTTGTGGCGAAAAAACTCGGTTGGTTTAACGGAGTTCGATGGCATGCTTCAAGCGTAGTTGAGGCGTCAGACATCGCCCGCCAAATTCCAAACGCCTCGATTCAAATAGCCTCCAACGTGCCAAGTTCAATTCCAACTGAAGCGAAGAAAGTACCCGATGATCGAATAGTATTGGTGGTGCTCGGCCGGATTCACGCCATCAAAAACATTGAATTCGGCTTGCAGGCGGTTGAAAAGGCCGTGGAAGGAATGGTGGATCCGCCGGTCGTAGAAATTCAGCTCATCGGACCTGCGGAGGATGCGGTGTACTTGGAGCGATTGCTGTCACGAAGAAATCGCATCCAATCCGTTGTGGTCAAACATTTGGGGGCACTCAATCCTGCCGACGTCTCCAAGGCGTTACTCAGGGCACACTACTTGCTGATGCCCAGTCTACACGAAAATTATGGGCACGCCATCGTTGAGGCTTGGGCGCATGGTTGTCCAGTCTTCCTTTCCGACCGCACCCCTTGGACGGGATTGGCTGGACAGGGTGTGGGTTGGGATTGGCCTTTGGAACTGGACACCTGGGCTGAGGGCCTTCGAGGCGCATTCCTTTCGGAGGAATCGGTTTGGAAGAAACAATCTCAAGCCGCTCAGCACCACTTCAACACCGTCGTTCGCAGCCCCGAAATCCTCGATGCCAACCGCCGTATCTTCTCGGCATGAATCGGATTTGTGAGTTGTTCGGGGTCCGCTTGCCCATCATCCAAGCGGGCATGATTTGGTGTTCGGGTTGGGAGTTGGCGAGCGCGGTTTCGAACGCGGGAGGCTTGGGCATCCTGGGCGCGGGTTCGATGTATCCGGAAGTGCTCCGAGACCAAATCAAAAAAACCCAAGCCGCCACCGACCGCCCCTTCGCCGTCAACGTTCCGCTCATTTACCCTTCGATCGAGGAGCACATGGCGAGCATCGTCGAACTCGGGGTCCCCGTGGTCTTCACCAGCGCGGGCAACCCGAAGGCGTGGACGGACCACCTGCACGCGCACGGAATCCGCGTGGTGCACGTCGTCTCCTCCGTGAAGTTCGCTCTGAAAGCCCAAGCCGCGGGAGTCGACGCCGTCGTGGCCGAGGGCTTCGAAGCGGGCGGCCACAACGGCCGGGAGGAAACCACCACGCTGTGCCTGGTGCCCGCCGTGGCTGAAGCGTGCGACATTCCGGTCATCGCCGCGGGCGGCATCCACGACGGCCGCACCACCCTTGCGGCCTTTGCCCTCGGCGCCGAGGCGGTCCAAATCGGATCGCGCTTCGTCGCCTCCCAGGAATCCTCCGCCCACCGCGCCTTCAAGGACGCCGTGATCGAAGCCGGCGAAGGATCGACGCGCTTGAGCCTCAAGTCTTTGACTCCCGTCAGGTTGCTCGAAAACGACTTCGCCCATCGGGTTTGGACCGCGGAAGCCGGTCACGCATCGCCCGAAGAGCTCGCCGAACTCCTCGGCCGCGGCCGGGCGAAACGCGGCATGTTCGAAGGCGACCTCACGGAGGGCGAGTTGGAAATCGGCCAAGTGGCCT
>CAYMHW010000139.1:0-2601 GCA_964390365.1 uncultured Comamonadaceae bacterium
GCGCCCGCCTGCCAATCCATTCCGGGCGCCACGTGCAGCTGCCCGTCCACGTGATCAAACCCCACGCTGTCGCCGTCCACGTGCACGCTGTCCACGACCAGGTCGATGAGGTCGAACCACAGGTCCTGTGCGGCGCCATCCACCACGGTCAGGTCAATGCGCGCGTGGCCTTCGAGTTGCTGCAAGTTGTACTCCGTCACGTCGAGCGAAACTTCGTAGTGGTGGACGTCAAAGGAATCGCTTCGCGCGATGCTTTCCGTCATGTCGTAATTGACAAACCGCGGATTCACCTCCGCCGGCGCTTCCCGGTGTCCATGGTGGCAACCCTGCGGAAAAAACACCCGCGGCGTGCGGTGAAACAACGTATCCTGTGCGTTCAGCGCCCCCGCCGCCCAAAGGCCCAGCGTCGCCGTCATCAAAAAGTTCAATCGCATGGTCACAAGTTAGTTCGCGCCGCGCGTACTTTCGCGCCATGAACGAAAAGCTCATTGCCGACGGCAAGTACGTCGAGGTCACCTATGTGTTGCGCGAAAACGACGCGAACGGTGAGGAATTGGAGGTTTGTCCCTCGGACGATCCGTTTGCCTTTACCGTTGGCCAGCTCGAGGTCCTCGAGACGTTCGAGCAGAAGTTGATGGGGCTGAAGGAGGGCGAGGAGTTTTCCTTCGGTTTGACGATGGAAGAGGCCTACGGCGATGAGGATGAGGAGGCGTACGTGCGCGTGCCCAAATCCGCATTCCTGGTCGACGGCGAGCTCGACGAGTCCATCTTCGAGGTCGGTGAAGTCGTTCCGATGGAAACCGAGGACGGCGACGAGCTCATGGGCATCGTGGCGGACGTGCTCCTGAACGAGGTCGTCATCGACTTCAACCACCCGTTCGCGGGCTTGAACCTGCACTTCACGGGCAAGGTCGAGCTGGTGGCCGACGCGGCGCCGCAGGACAACTGATCCCGGCGTGAAGGGACCGGGGAACGGAGTACCTTTGGTCCATGGAACGAACGGAAATCGGGTCGCTGGGTGAGTTCGGGCTCATCCGGCATTTGACGTCGGAATTGGTGACGCGGCAACCCTCCACGCTCTTGGGGGTGGGGGACGATGCTGCGGTGGTGAATCCCGGGGACAAGCGCGTCCTCGTGAGCACCGACATGCTCTGCGAGGGGGTCCATTTCGACCTCTCTTACACGCCGTTGAAGCACCTCGGCTACAAGGCCATCATCGTGAACCTGAGCGACATCTGCGCGATGAACGCTACGCCGACGCAGGTGACGGTGAGCTTGGCGTTGTCGAATCGGTTTTCGGTGGAGGCAGTGGAGGAGCTGTACGCGGGCATGCTGAAGGCGTGCGAGTTGTACAGCGTTGACCTCATCGGCGGCGACACGACGACGAGCCCTTCGGGGTTGGTGATTTCCGTGACGGCATTGGGGTTTGCCGACAGCGAACGCATCGTGCGCCGCAATGGGGCGAAGTCCGGTGACTTGCTCGTGGTGTCCGGGGAGCTGGGCGGAGCGTACATGGGGCTGCAGGTGTTGGAGCGCGAGAAGCACGTGTTCAAGGAGGCGCCGGGTGCCCAGCCGGATTTGACGGGTTACGATTACGTTCTTGAGCGGCAGTTGAAGCCAGAAGCGCGGTTTGACGTGGTTCGTGAGCTGCTTCAGTTGGAATTGAAGCCCACGTCAATGATCGATGTTTCGGACGGGTTGTCTTCGGAAATCTTCCACCTGTGCACCGAGAGCGGGGTGGGCGTCAAGGTCTTCGAGGAGAAGCTGCCCATCAATCCGGAGGCGTATGAGGCGGCGCGCGAGTTCAATTTGGATCCGACCATGTGCATGCTCAACGGCGGCGAGGATTACGAATTGCTCTTCACGATTGCGCAGTCGGACGCAGACCAAATCCTGAATCACCCCATGTTCAGCATCATCGGCTACCTGACCGAAGACGCCTCCGAGCGCCAACTCATCACGAAAAACGGGGCGGAAGTGAACCTCCAAGCCCAGGGCTGGCAACCCTTCAAAGCAGACTGAACATGTGCGGAATCGCGGGCATACACGGATGGAACCCCGACCGATCGGAACCGGCTTGCGTGCGCATGAACGCCGCCCAAGGCCACCGCGGTCCGGACGATGAGGGCGTTTGGGCGGCCCCGGGAATCGCCCTGGCTCACCGGCGATTGAGCATCCTCGATCCGACGCCGGCGGGCCACCAACCTTGGCTCGACCCAAGCGGAGACGTGCTGGTGTTCAATGGTGAGATCTACAATTTCAAGGAGTTGGCGGCGGAGTTGGGTGGCAGCTTCAACACCGATTCCGACACGGAGGTGCTGATGCGGGCGTTGCGGACCTGGGGCGTGGAAGCCCTGCACCGCTTCAACGGGATGTTTGCGTTTGCGTGGTGGAGCGCTGAGCGGGAGGAATTGGTCATTGCCCGCGATCGAATGGGCATCAAGCCCGTGTATTGGTCGGCCATCGATGGCGGCGTGGCGTTTGCGAGTGAAGTGCGGGCGCTGTTGGCCTCCGAAACGGTTCAGCGGAGATTGAATCGGACGGCTTTGGTGGATTACCTGCGGTATGGAACGGTGCACGGACCGGACACCCTCATCGAAG
>CAYMHW010000140.1:0-2181 GCA_964390365.1 uncultured Comamonadaceae bacterium
GGCGCCCTCGTAAAAGAGCATTTCGCGGTTGTTGGCGATTTGCTGGAATTGGCCTGCGCGGAGGGTCAAATGGTCCGATGCCCGCCACTGCACATACGCATCGAGGAGCGGCAAGGGCTGCGAAAAATCCGCACGCAACAGGAAGTCGAGGCGCCGCTCCTCGTCCGTCGCCTCGAGGGTCAGGTACGACCGCCGAACATACGTGCCGAGCGTACCCGTGGAGTCCGCGTCCATGGCGGTCCACTGCAACCCGGGCTGCGCCAAACCGCCGATGCCCAACACAAACCCATCGCCCGGAAACCGGATTTGCAGCCCATCCCCGTGTTCCAAGGTGGCCACGCCGTCAGAGGTGGATTCTGTGGAAAAATCGTCATCCTGGGCGGTGGTGATTTGGGCCCAAAACAGGAGCACCAAAGCGGTGGAAAGTCTCGTCAAATTCATGGTTGAGGGAGATTCAGGGGTTCAGGCAAGCGCAAGACGGGAAAGGCAGCGCCGGCGGCGGGGTCCATCACCCGAAACCGGACGAATCCATTCGTGGCTTCGGGTTCAAGCAATTCAAACGTCAAGTGGAAACGGGGTTGATGGCTCGGGATGTAGACGGATCCTGCCGGTAGGTTCATCACGGTTCGCTCGAGTTCTGCCTTCATGATGCGTTCAAAAAACCCTTCGAACTCCTCGGCACTCAAACGGTCCTCGGTGATGGCATACCGGTCGACCGACACATCAGGCAACTCGGTGGTCAGAACCTGCATCTCGAGCCCGAGGATGCCCAAGCGCTCCACGGCTCGGTCTTCGCCGGGCAGAATGACGTAGCCGGCGGGGCGGGGGCGGGTGGCGGTGGGGGTTTGGTCATTGCTGTCAGAGCAAACCTCGGAAAAGGTCTGCAGTTCCCCGGATTGCAGGTCAAGCAACTCGACTTCGCACGGTTGCGTGGCGCGTTCGGCGTCAATCACAACGGGCGCGTTGTCGGCCCAGGCATCCGCCCGTGCCGTGCGAATCGCATCCGCGTGGACCGATGCAGACGCCAGGAAGCTGTGCGCCAATGTGTAGGCGGTTTCCACACGACGCTCGAAGCCCTTGCGGCCGAGGCCCACCCCGCGAATTTCCATCAACACCGCCAGACTCGACGCCAAGCCGAAGGACGTCACCGATGACCTCGGGCTGGCCCCGCCTGAGCGGAATTCCCGCTGACCACGGGTCACAACGGGCCGGAAATAATTCGCGTAGCGGCGACCGGCTTGGTCCATCGCCAAGCGCGCCGGATCGACAAGCAACCGCTCCGTGCCTTCGCGAATGGCCGCCGGGACGTTCAGGTTGCCCGTGTACATGAACATGACATCAAACGGCGACGTCACGCCGAAGGTGCCCATGTCGACGTAGTCTGCGCGGTAGGGGCGGTATTCGTGGAAGTCAATGACGACATCCGCGTCGAAGGCCTTGAAATCCTGCTTGAGGGCAATCATTTCGGGGTTGGCGAGTTTGGATTGGTCCCTGTTCAAGTCCAAACCATTCGCCGCATACCGATTCAGCCGGTTCATCCCATCCGGGTTCACCATCGGCACCACGCGCAAGGCCACATTCGCCAGCAGCGGTTCCCACGGGCCGCCCGGAGCCAACTGCTGCATCATCGCCAGCAATCCCTCCGTGCCCGCCGGCTCATCGCCGTGGATGCCCCCGAGCATCAAGACGCGAATGGGGTTTTCGGCGTTTTCCCCACCCTTCTGAACGGCCACGATGGGCTCGCCTTTCGCGGAGAAGCCGATGGTGTCGCGGTGCCAGCCCTGCGCGGCACCAGCCTCCCGATCCAGGAAATCGAACAACATCTCGCTGTCCGTGAAGCCGTTCTTCGTGTCGAAGGCTGGGGTGGTGAACACCGTGTCTGGAGACGGGAAGTACGTCTCGCGAATCGCCTTCGGGTCTTGGGCAAAAAGCGACGTGGGCACCAGGAGCAACCAGGCAAACATCCGCATCCAACATGTGCTGATGCTGGCCATCAAAACGCGAATTGGGTCAGGAGGCGGAAGGTCCACTCTTGGCCGTCGAAGAGGTTGCCTTCGAGGGTGGTGGCGGAGGGTTCGGCGACGGTGCGCACCACGCCGCACTGAACTTTTGTGCCGAAATCGCGACCGAAGTACTTGGTCACGCCCAGCTCTTGGTAGGCGTTCCGGGCGTAGAACGTGG
>CAYMHW010000141.1:0-2027 GCA_964390365.1 uncultured Comamonadaceae bacterium
GTGGCGCGTTTCATTTCGAGAATGGCTTGCTGTTTCGCGTTGAGGGGGGCGTCTTCCGGGGCCGGAGCGTCGGAGCAGCCCCAGGCGGCGAGCGAGAGGACGCCGGCGAGGATGGTGGTGCGGTTCATGCGCTTTGAGGTTGAATGGCCCCAAAGGTAATCAGTTGCGCCGCGCCCGGTCCACGACGCGAGCAATGCCCGTGAGGATCAGGGTGCCCGCTGCCGTTTTCATCACCAGGCCCGGCAGGAGGGGCTCCACCGCGGACCAAATTCCTCCCTCGAGCGGCACGATGGTGCGCTGCCAGGCCATGCCGAGGGCGACGATGAGGATTTGACCTGCAAGCAGGAGCACCCCGCTGCGCAAAAACCGAAAGCGTTCGCCCGACGGCGCCCACCAACCCACGAGCAAAGCAGCCATGGGAAAGGCCAACAAATAGCCCCCCGTCGTCCCCGTAAACCGCGCCCAACCGCTCGTAAAGTGGGCAAACACCGGCGCTCCCAAGCCCCCTGCAATCAAGTACAGTACGCTCGCCACCAACCCCACTTCCCAGCCGAACAACAACCCCGGGAGCAAAATGAGCAGCGTTTGCGCCGTCATCGGCGCCTCCCCCTCAATGTCGATGGCGATCGGTCCCAACAACCCCGCGGCAAACGCACATCCAAGTACAACCAATCCCGCCACCCAGCGCGGCTGCCGAACCACCCAATCGCGGTACATCAGTTCTTGCTGCGCTTGCGTTTCTTCGTCGGGGTCGCTGCTTCCTCAACGGAGGATCGCGGAAAGACGTCGTTGGACCCATCCACGTCCGCGACCCACCCATCGGGGTCCAGTTCCACGCCGACCACCCGCCGGTCATCGCGTCGGGTGAACGCATAGCTCGGGTCGACCCACGGCCAATCTTCAAGGAGTTTGGCGTTCTCTGGAACCACCGCACCGCGCATCATGCGCAACGGAATGAAGAACCGCTCCGAAGAACCGTCCTCGAACCGCACCTCCACGGTAGAGGGCATCGGCATGCCGCCGATTTTTTGCAAATTGATCGTGTAGGCGCCGTCCTCTTGGACAAAGGATTCGACCGCGTAGTCCACTTGGTGCGTGGTGTAAACGAAGTATTGGAAGTACCAGTCCAGCTCCAAGCCCGATGCACGTTCCATGCACCGCATCAAGTCGATGGGGCCCGGGTGCTTGAAAGCGAATCGACGGTAGTAATCCTTCAACCCCGCCGCCAAGGCATCGGGACCGATGACCGCGCGCAATTGAGCCACGAGGACTTCACCCTTCGAATAGGCGGCCACGCCGTACCCCCGATTGGTCGAGTAATGGTCGGCGTGCGTGGAAAGCGGTTCCTCGTCGCCGCTCTGGGCTTGCCGGATGTAACCGGCATAGGCGTAGCGGAAGGGGTCGTTCGCCTCCGGCCCCGCGAAGAGGTGCTGCATGCACAGCGAAGAGGCGTAGGAGGTCATGCCTTCGTCCATGAATTCGTACAGGCTTTCGTTGGTGGCAAGGACCGCTTGGAACCACGAGTGCGCCATTTCGTGGACGGTCACGCCCACGAGGCTGCGCAAGGATCGGTTGCCCGTGATGAGGGTGGCCATGGGATATTCCATGCCCCCATCGCCTCCCTGGATGATGCTGTATTGCGGATAGGGGTAGGGGCCGATCAATTCGTTGAAGAAGGCCATGGCGCGTGCAGCGTATTCGGGGAGTGCGCTCCAGGCGGAATCCAAATCCGGGCTGCTCTGGTGGTAACAATTCAACTCCACCCGGCCGCTTTGCACCGTTTCCTTCACAAAATCCGGATCCGCCGCCCAGGCAAAGTCCAACACGTTTTCTGCTTTGAACTTCCATACGCCTTTGTCCGCTGCATCCGGGTTCCGGAGCACCCCCGTTCCGCCGATGACATAGCCTGCGGGTGCGCTGATGGTCACATCGTAGTTGCCAAAAATCCCATGGAACTCCCGTCCCACGTATGGATCCGTGTGCCACCCCCAATGGTCGTACTCGCACAACTTGGGAAACCACTGGGT
>CAYMHW010000142.1:0-2005 GCA_964390365.1 uncultured Comamonadaceae bacterium
GCCGCCGCCGCCACGGAAGCCAAATCCAGCCCAAACGCCTCATGATCCGGCGCAATCCCGCTCTCGGTGTCGACCGCGATGACCACAAAGCCTTGGTCCACCCACGCCTCGAAGATCGAAACGTAATCCGACCCCGCCATCACGAACCCGTGGCCGAACACGATGGTGGGAAACAGTCCAGCAAGCGGGGTCACTTCCGCCCCAGCCGTCGCCGCCGGGTAATGCACTGTTACCGGAATCTCGCGCCCTCCGCGATCGGCGTCCACCAACGTCCATTCCCACGTCCCAACCGCTGCATTCAACGCGACCGGCCCCATGAGCCACAACGCAAACACCAAAGCCACAACGTTCTTCATGCGAGCAATTTAAGCCGACAAGGCGTCGGGTTGTACTTTTATTGCATGCGAAAACTCCTCATCGGAATGGCGTTCGCGGCTCTCGCGGGTGGGGCCACCGCGCAAGGCGACCTCGCCACGGACCGACCCAGCGAATCGGCGGCAGCTACGTTGGTGCCCGCCGGATTTGGACGGGCGGAACTGGGCGGTCAAGCGAACTGGTTCACTGAAACCAACGGCGAGCCGGGGTTCAGTTACTCGGTGCCGCTGGGCATCTTGCGGTACGGGCTGTCCGAGGACTGGGAACTGCGGGTCGGCGCCCAATTCGCGCAACAGTTGGGCGAGCTGCAGGGCGCAATGGTGGGAGCGAAGTACCGGATCCCCGGTGAATTTTGGGGCGATGTGGATGCGTGTTGGCTGGTCGAGTTGCCGATCAACCCGGCCCAAGGGATCACCTTGAACGGGAACTTGCCGATGGCGCATCGGTTGTGCTTGGGGCGCGCATTGGGGCAGTTGGGAAGCGTAACGGCGAACGGCGGATGGGCCCGGTCAAACGGGGTCAGCACGTGGATGGCCTCGGCAGCCTTCGCTCGCACCTTGGGCCACCAAGGCTGGTCGGGCTTCGTGGAGCCGTTTGTGTACACAGCGCAACCGCTTCGGGTGAACGTCGGGGTGCAGCGGACCGTAAACGACTCGTGGATGATGGACTTCGTTTACGGACGGAATGTGGAAACGGGTGACGTTCAGATCGGGGTCGGCGTGTCGTTCACCTTGGCTGAAGTTGGGAATTGATGCGGCTCGCCCGCCTGTTTTTGCCGCTGTTTTGGGCGTGGCTAGTCTTGGTGGCCGTGAATGAAATCGAGCGGCATTTTGTGTTGGAGAAGGCGCCGCCTGCGAAGGAGCGAATGCATCCTCGCCAAACCACAAACGGGTGCGGTTGGGCTTGCCATGATGGAAGCGCAAACTGTCCACTGAACCACCCGGGCCTTCCGATGGCCTTTCGGCGCGTGGTGCAGCCCGCGCACGATGGGGTGATCGCTGCGCTCCAGGCCACGGGGGCTTACCAGCTTGCGAACCTGGTGTTCATCGCATTCCTGTGGCCGCTGGCGTTGTCTGCGGCGTTGGTCGGCATGGGCGTCGGGCGGCGCGTGCCGTGGTGGGGAGTGGCGGCTACGTGGGTGGCGGCGGGTGCCGCGGTTGCGGGCGTCGTGAAGTGGGCGGACCCGTACACGTATTTGACGGATGGTGTGCTGACGTTGGCGCATTGGACCGGGTGGTCCTATTTCGATGTGAACGCGTTGATTTTCATCGTGATTTGGCCGGCGTTTTCCGTGGTGGCTGCGATTTGGGCTGCCTGGAAACTGTTCTCAGGCCAAATCTTCCGCCGACGACCCTAACGTCCCATGGAACCTAGAAGGCTTTCCTCCCGTAACGGAGCGAAACCCCTTCGACGATGAAACACTTCAATTGGACCACCTGGGCATGGCTCTTCATCGGCTTACTCGCCCTCGCTGCCTTTGTTTCCTAATTTC
The DNA here is from genome assembly GCA_964390365.1 of uncultured Comamonadaceae bacterium. Taxonomy (GTDB): domain Bacteria; phylum Bacteroidota; class Bacteroidia; order Flavobacteriales_D; family Sanyastnellaceae; genus JALQTD01. Next base: position 1,868 of record CAYMHW010000142.1, read on the forward strand.
CAATGGCCTCGCATCAACGGGATGACCGAGGTCTCGGATCAAGCCGATGTGTTCAACCGCGGAACCGAAATGGTCGGATCCGTGTTCAGGAATGCAGCCAACTGGACTTGCGCATCCGCATCGGCTAAATTGATCTCG
>CAYMHW010000143.1:0-1853 GCA_964390365.1 uncultured Comamonadaceae bacterium
AAGAGGCCAAAAGCATCGGCGTCTCCGCCCCCATCACCCGAGCGACCAACGCGCTCACCACGTCGGGAAGCGCCGCAAACGCGCGGGATTGCTTGCCGTCACCGTGGACGGCGATGCGGCCGTTCGTGAGCGCCTCGAAGAAAAAGGCGTGCACCACGGTGTCGAAACGCATCGAGCGGTTGGGGCCAAACACCTGACCCGAGCGCAGGATGTGCACTTCCTTGTCCGCATGGCGCAATTGGGCGAAGTATTGCTCCCCGAGCAGCTTCGAAATGCCGTAGCCGTTTTCAGGAGCCGGCTCGGAATCCACGGTCAGGTTCGCACGGAACCCATACACCGCCGTCGAGCTCAATGCGATGGCGCGCTTGAGGTCAGGCGACGCCTCCAAAGCGCGCACCACCGACAACGTACCGAACCCGTTGACCTGCTCGTATTGAACGTGTTGGCTGTGGTGGTACGGCTCGTCAACGAAGGCCGCCAAATGCACGGCGACGTCGTGGCCACGGCTCGCCTGCGCCACCTGCCGACCGTCGAGCACGTTGCCGTGCACGAATCGGACTTTTCGATAGGGTTCGGAGCGCAGGAAGAACCGCCGATCGCCGCGAGTCAGCGCGTCGAATACGGTGATTTGGTCGATTTCGGGCCGGGCATCGAGGGCGTCGCACAGGGCGGTTCCGATGTAACCTGCCCCGCCGGTGATGAATACGTTCATGGCGTGTGGGTGTGCAGGCCGCACTCGGTTTTCGAACTGCCTTCCCAACGGGCGGAGCGGGCGTCGGAGCCGTCCCACTTGCGGGTGCAAGGGAGGCAGCCGATGCTCAGGTAGCCTGCGGATTCGAGGGGGTGCTTGGGCAGGTCGTGTTCACGGATGTACTGGTAGACGTCGCGCGCCGTCCAGGGCAGCATCGGGTGGTAGCGGAGGATGCCGCGGTCGTCGGTTTCGAGGCGGGGTTTGCTGGCGCGGGTTGCGGTTTGGTCTGCCCGAATCCCGCTGATCCACACATCGCCCGGCCCGAGCAACGACTCCATCGGCTCCACCTTGTTCAAGCGGCAGCACGCGTCCACATCGCGGGTGTGCAGCAGCGCCCCGGAAGGCGTGCACTGCTCGGCATAGGTCCGCGTGCTGCGAACCCGCTTGAGGCCGAACCCGAGCCGCGCCTGCAAGTCGTGAGCGAAATCGTAGGTCTCCGGGAACAAGTAGCCCGTATCGATCAGGACCACCGACACGTCGGCGTGCACAGCAAGGAGGTGCAGCAGCGGGACGCTTTGGGTTTGGAAGGACGAAGTCGCGTACATGCGCCGCCCCTCCTCGCGAAACGCGCCCAAGGTCGCCGCCAAATCCGACGCGGTCGCCGCCACCAATTCCGAAAACGCCGTCATGCAGCAAATTTCGAAACGTGACTTGAGTCACACAACCCCAGGCGGGGCTTTTGACACTACCCAGAGAATCCGCTCAGAGCCAACCGTGGCTCCGCATCCACTCGTCGTTGTAGACCTTCCCGACGTAGCGCGAACCGTGGTCGTGGAACAGGCACACCACCACGTCGGTCGGCTTGAGCTGGTCCTTCAGCTGCCGCAAGCCTTGGAAGGTGGAACCGCACGAGTAGCCCAGGAACAGGCCTTCTTTGCGGGCAAGTTCGCGGGCCGCCAACGCGCCGTCCTTGTCCGTCACCTTCTCGAACCGATCAATGAGGTCGAAGTCCACGTTCGCGGGAAGGATGTCCTCGCCCACGCCTTCGGTGATGTAGGAGTAGATCTCGGACTCATCGAACTCGCCGGTTTCGTGGTATTTTTTCAAGACGCTGCCGTAGGAGTCGATGCCCCAGAGTTGGATGTCCGGATTCTGTTCCTTC
>CAYMHW010000144.1:0-1677 GCA_964390365.1 uncultured Comamonadaceae bacterium
TCCCGCATCAGCCGAATCAGGTGGTAACTCCCTTGGCTGTGGCCCGCGAGGATGAGCGGCAACCCACGGTCCTCGTTTTCCAGGTACCATTCGAAGGCGCGTTTCACATCGCTGTAGGCCAAATCCAACGCCGCCTCCCCATCCGGCCCATCCTGATAAAACACGCGCAGGTGCGCCTGCCGGTACCGCGGGGCGAACACCCGACCGCAGCCGCGAAACGCCGATGCTTGGTGCTGCAACGGCCACGAGTCCGCGATGGCCTGGGCGACCTCGTTGTTCCACGCCGCGTTCCATTCCTCGCCGAGCCCGCGGTGGGTCGTCGGATGCACAAAAAAGACGTCCGCCAAGGGAGCGGTCGGTTCGGCCGCCGGAATCAAGGCGGGGTGCAGCGGGTGCGGCACCGGGTCGGGCATGGGCCCGTAGCCCTTCGGCCACGCCTGCAATTTGTTGAAACGCGGATGCAGCCCCCATGCCAAGGGGTTGCCGTATTCAGGCGCTTCCCACGCTTCTCCGGTGCGATAGGGGTAGGGGAACTCGGTTTTGTCCCGGTCGTCGAAGCCAAACATCAATCACGAAGGAAAGCGGTTTCCGCCCCCCATCCAAACGTTTCCAGCAGTTCCTGCCAATCTTCCGGCAACGGCGATTTCCACGTGCGCGCAGTGCCGTCCGGATGCCGGATCGCGAGGTGCCCCGCGTGAAGGTAGAGCGGCCGGTGGGTGAAGTGCTCCGCGAAGAACCGGTTGTGCGGTTTGTCGCCGTGCGCGGAGTCGCCGATGATGGGGTGGCGCAGGTGGCGGAGGTGCAAGCGGATTTGGTGGTACCGGCCGGTGGAAGGCCGGCATTCTACAAGGCTGAAGCGGCTCGTGGGGTAGCGGGTGATGGCCACGGGCCACTCGAAATGCGCGCGGGGAATGAAGTCCGTGGAGGCGTCCTTCGGCACGGCGTTGTGGCTCGTCGGCAGGGGTTTGTCCACGGTGCAAGGCGCCTCGAGCCAGCCCCGCACCACGGCGACGTAGCGCTTTTCCACTTGGTGCGTCGCAAATTGCTCGTGGAGCATCCGGTGCCCCTCGCCGCCGCGGGCAAACAGCACCAGCCCGCTCGTCGGCCGGTCAATGCGGTTCACGGGATGCCAGCGGTGATCGATGACGCCCTCGGCGAGCAGCCGTTCCCGCAGGTTATCGGGGTCTTGGAGGGCGAGGTCCGTGCGGTGAACGAGCAGGTGACTGGGTTTGTCCACCACCACCACGTGTTCGTCCACATGCACCAAACGATGGGGGCGGGAAGCCCTTGGCCAATCTTCCGTGCGCGTGCTCATGCGCGAGGTGTGCGTTGTGTGCCCATATTGCCTTATTTTGCGCGCCGAAGTTAGGGGGAAGCAACGCTTTGCGCGCAGCAATCGTCTTTCCCCCTGACGTCCTAATTTGGAGCGAGAATTGACCGAACCTGCCATGATTCAACTGAACATTCGCACTGGAGTTTTGCCGTTGGCTTGGACTGCATTCGTTGTGATGACGATGCTGACCTCCAATGTTTTAGGCCAAATGGTGTCCGTGACCTGGGAAGTGGACACCACGTTCTACGCCCCCGCTCCGCTGACGGGCAGCCTCCCGGGCACACCGGCCTACGACTTCGATGAGGAAAACGTGCTCAACGGCTTCACGACTTATTCGGTCTACG